>JACDAJ010000158.1 GCA_013695475.1 Rubrobacter sp.
ACTCGGCTCCGGCTGCTTCCGGGCAGATCATAGACAACACCACCCCCGGACGTTTCGCGGCGTCGGCGAATTGGGACTTGAACTCATGGAACTCGCAGCGTTACGGGGCGAATTACCGGGCCGCCCGGCCAAGCACGCAGGTCATTGACGCGGCCCGCTTCAAGGTGAGGATACCGAGGCGCGGAAGATACAGAATATGGGCGCGGTGGCCGGCCCATGCGGACTACAATCCGCGGACGATGTTCCGGGTGCGCTCGGCGACCGGAATAAGCGGGCGAGCCATTGACCAACGACGGAACGGCGGCAAATGGGTCTCGCTCGGCGTCTATGACATGCTAGCCGGAGACAACTGGTCCGTGGAGGTCGCGCGCCGAACCGGAGGAAAGGGAACCATAGTCGCCGACGCCATAAGGGTCGTCCCCTTCCCGTAGCGAGAAGAAACGAACGAGAGCGCATCACCCCGCGGGCAATGGCGAACTTCATTCCTCGCGGGGTGATGCGCCCTCGTCGTCTCGCTCCTCTTCCTCTCCGAGCGGGCCGGCGGGCGGGCGGCGTTCTCGAACCGGGGCCGTTGGGTGAACGTGTCCGCGCCGGGGGCGCACATCCTCTCGACCATTCCGGGCGGAGGCACGGGACTTCGACCGGGACGAGCATGGCCTCGCCGCACGTCGCCGCCCTCGCCGGGCTGCTCGCCTCCGAAGGGAAAACGTCCCGTAAATACGGCAAACCATCTTCTCGACGACGAGGGATCTCGGCCCGAAGGGGAAGGACATATACTTCGGCCACGGTCGCATAGGCGCGGCCCGCGCCGTCGAAAGATGACGATTCCCGCTCGCTGTCGAACCGCCGGAAAAGCCGGAGAACGAAACATCCACCGTCGAGCGGACGCGAGGCTCCACGCGGACGGGCTGGCGGGGCGTGATGAAAGAAAACATCCTCCGTATCCGGTATGAGGCGCGGCACATGCGCCGAGCCGCTGCGAGTCGTCGCTCGTCGGGTACACTATCGGGCGGTTATGAGAGTTTTCGGGTTTCATTTTGGCTGGTGATGCTTCCACGGACGTGAAGGGTTCCGGGCTTGCGGGTTCGGTGGGTACGCTCGTCGGACGGCGGTGGCTGCTTTTGTATTTCATACAAAGGCAGTTGTCGCAAAGTTACCGGGGGTCGTTCCTCGGGGTGGCGTGGCTCGTGATCGGGCCTCTTCTCATGGTCGCTTTGTATACGCTCGTGTTCTCGGAGATCATCGGCCTCCGCTTCGGCGAGGCCGAGAGCGCCTCGAACTACGGGCTGTATATATACTCCGGCCTCCTCCCGTTCTTCGCCTTCTCCGAGACGGTGAACAAATCCACGAACTCGATCCGCCAAAACGCCGCCCTCGTCCAGCGCGTCGTCTTCCCCCTCGAAGTCCTCCCGCTCGCGACCGCCGCGACGGCCTTCGTCACGCAGCTTTTTGGCATCGCCGCGCTCTCCGCCCTCCTCATATTCTTCGAGGGCGAGCTTCAATGGACGCTCCTCCTCGTGCCGCTCATCGCCATCCCGCAAATTATCTTCATGACCGGACTCGGGCTGATAACGACGGTGGCGGGCGCTTATGTGCCGGATCTCCGGGAGCTTCTCGCCGCCGTGACGCGAGTGATGCTTTTCGCGTCCCCCATAATCTGGCCCGCGAGCCTCGCCTATGACCGCGGCCTCGGGTTCATCGTGGATTTCAACCCCATCGCCGTCCTCGTCGAAAGCTACCGCGACCTCGCCCTCGAAGGAACCCTCCCGGACATGGCGTGGCTCGGCGGCTTCACTATTTTCTCCGTCGCCCTCCTCATTCTCGGGGCGATATTGTTCGCGCGGGCGAAAAAATATTTCGCGGATGTGATCTAATGACGAACCCGGTGATATCGCTCGAAAACGTCTCGAAACGGTACAAAATATTCCCCCGCGCCCGAGGCCGCCTCATCGAAGCCGCGTCCTTCGGCAAGGTCCGCCGAAGCCATGATTTCTGGGCTTTGCGGGACATCTCCATGAACGTCGGGAAAGGGGTGAGCCTCGGACTTCTCGGGCGGAACGGGGCCGGGAAATCCACGATGCTCCAGCTTGTGGCCGGGGTTCTCCAGCCGACGAGCGGGGCGGTGAGTACGCGGGGGCGCATATCCGCGCTTCTCCAGCTTGGGGCGGGTTTCAATCCCGAGTTCACGGGGCGTGAGAACGCGATGATGAACGGGCTTCTCCTCGGCATAGACCGGAGGGAAATGCGGCGTCGCTTCGAGGAGATCGAAGCATTCGCCGACCTCGGGGAGTTCATGGATCAACCCGTGAAACAGTATTCGAGCGGGATGCGCTCGCGCCTCGGCTTCTCCGTCGCGGTGAACGTGGATCCCGAGATCCTCCTCGTTGACGAAGCCCTCTCCGTCGGCGACGGTGTCTTCCGCCACATGGGCATCCAAAAAATGAAAGACCTCCAATCCACCGGAGCGACCGTCATCTTCGTCTCGCACTCGACCGTGCAAATCAAGAATTTCTGCACCGAGGCGGCCCTCATCCACGAAGGCCGCCTCGTCTCGCACGGCCCCACCTCCGAGACCGTGGATTTCTACGAGGCTCTCCTTTCGAGCGCGTCCTCGGACAAGGAGGGCCTCGCCGAATTCCTCCGCGAAAGCGACGAGGAGGATCCGCTCGCGGCCCCCGAGTTCCGAAGAGACCCCTCGCTCGCGAAGCGCCGCCGACACGGCTCCGGCGAGGTCGAAATAGAAAACGTCGAAGTCCTCGACGAGCGGCGAAGGAGGGCGGAACTCATCGCCCCGGACACCTCGATGACGGTGCGCGTGCATCTCGGTTTCAAGGAGGTCACGAGGGGTGGGATCCTCCGCATCACACTCCGAAACCAAACCGGACTCGACGTGTACTCGACGACGAACATCCTCGAAGGCAAACCCCTCGGCCGCCGGGAGGCCGGGGAGAGGGCGATCATGGACTTCACCTTCCGGCCTTCTTTGCACCACGGCCCGTACAGCGTCGGCGCGGCATTCTCCGTCCCGCCGAACCGCGAAGCATACCTCGACCGCATAGACGTCGCCGCCGCCTTCGAGATAGACCGCCCGAAAGACCGCCACGCATACGGCGGCCTCGCCCACCTCCCCGCCGAAGTCTCCCTCTTCGACCCGGAGGAACCCGAAGCATGACGCCGAATACTCGCCTCGCTCGCCGGAAGCCGGATGCTTCTCGACTTCCTCTTTACGGAACCCTCCCCGAAACCGGGAAGGCGGTGGCCGACACGGGCTTCGCCTTCGCGCCTCTTCCGACTCCCGAAGGGGGCGACCCATCATGACCCGACTCCGAGGACGGTTCCGGGAACGGCTCCGATGAAGTTCTCGGTCGTCATCGTCGAGTATGCTTCGTGGCCGCTCACGCTCCGATGCATCGAGTCGTTGAGAAAGGCCGGGTTCGAGGACTTCGAGGTCGTCGTCGTTGACAACGGAGGGTCGGAGCCCGCGCCCGATCTCCCACCGGGAACCGTCGTCGTCGAAAGCGGTCGGAACCTCGGGTTCGCCCGCGCCGTGAACCGGGGGATTTCGGCTTCGTCGGGGGAGTTCGTCGTACTTATAAACCCGGACTCGCTCGTCGGGGAGGGTTTCTTCGAGGGGATCGAGGCTTTCCTCGACGCGAATCCGAAGGTCGGCGTCGTCGGGCCGCGCATCCTCGACGGTTTCGACGGGGAGCTTCAACTTTCGGCGAGGCGCGAGGTGAGCCTCGTCTCCGGCCTCCTCGGGCGGACATCGCTTTTGACTCGCCTCTTCCCGGACAACTCGCTCGTGAAAAGCCAGTTTCCGGCGGTCACGGCGACGGACGCCCCGGCGAAGGTGGATTGGGTTTCGGGGGCGTGCATGGCGATTCGGCGCGACGCCCTCGGCTCCGTCGGGCCGCTCGACGAGAGGTTTTTCATGTACTTCGAGGACGCCGACTTTTGCCGGAGAGTCCGGGAGACGGGTCATGCCGTCTATTATCTCCCCCATGTCGAGGTCGTCCATGAGGCGGGCGGAAGCACGGGGGATCGTCCGCGAGCCATCTTCGATCTCCACAAAAGCGCCTTTCTTTACCACCGGAAGCACGGGAAGCATGGCCCCTTCGGACTTTTCAGCGGAGCCGTCCTTCTCGGACTCGCGGCGCGGGCCGTCGCAAAGTTCGCCGCGAGCCGTTCGTAAATACTCGGCATGACCGGAGGATGAAAGTTTCTCGAACGGGTTCCGCCGCTCGCCCGCGTCGGCATTTCTTTCCATACCGAGTTCGGGGGATTCGAAGCCCGGCCACATAGCTCCACGCCCGGCGCATCGTATCTTCGATGGGATACCTTTTCGGGAAACCGGGAAATATTCAGCCGAACGTGAGACAGAATCCGGTTGAATGGCTCCGTGTTCAGTCGGCGGGAGCCGGGAGATGCTTCGCTTCGCTCGCCTCGGGAGCGGGGAGCCGGGGAAAGGCGAACACGGCTTTCGGGGAGTGATTATCCGGATTCCGTATGATACGAAGAATTCCGTCGCCCGCTCCGGGAGCGGCGTTCATTTTTCCCAGCTTCCCCCACTCCCGGACAATGAAAGCCGCGAGATCATCGCCCGGATGCCGGTCGCCTCCGCATACGACCGGCGGCGCGGATCGAGTCTCTTCGCCGCTCGCCCGGAAAACCGGAACCCGGTCGGCGGACTCGGTTTCACTCCTTCCGCGAGCCGCTCCCGGCGAGGCGTTCGTAAACCGCCTCGGCCCGATCGAGGAGCTTTTTCGCTCGGGGGGTTTCGAGTTCGCTCCGCACCCGCTCCTTCGCCTTCCCCCTCGACTCGGAGGGGCGCGAGACGGCGTCCTCGAAAGAGGTTCCGCCATCGAAATCTCTCTCGTACACCTCGTCTATGAACCGGAAAACCTCGGCCACATTCTCCTCGGTGTGGCGGAAAGGGGCGAAATTCGTGCCGAACTTTTCGTTCACGCGCTCGATGACGGAGCCATAATCACTCGTCACTTCATCGAAGAGTCCGAGGACGAAGGAATCTTTGTGAACTTCGATGGATTCGTAGAAAGAAACATAGTGTTTGAGCGCCCGCTCGACGGAGATGGGGTCTCGGACGGCGTATGAAAGGACGGCGGCCCTCGGGTTTCGGAGGAGGACGAGGGTCGGTATGCTCCATTTCGCGGCCCGCATTATTTGCGCGGGGACGTGGAGGTTGTTCGAGATATCGGCCCCGCCCCCCTGTGCGTGGTTGAACGCGACGACGGCGAAGGAATTCGCCGAGCGCGGAAAGCCTTCGATGAGGATTTCGGTGTGCGGCCTCACGATTTGGAGCGTCTCGCCCCGGGTCGCCACATAGAGAGGAAAGAAGATGGCCGGATGTTTCCCGGCGTGGATCTGGAGCCACTTCTCAGCCCTGAAAAGAACCCGCGAACGCTCCACTATATCGGCGGCGGACGCCATACCCGATGAACCTCACCCCGCGCCGGGACGGGGAACATACCGCGGAAGCAAACCCTCCGGCGCATCCGAAAGCGAAGGAGCGGCTCCGTCCTTCTCCGAAAGCGTGGGATCCTCCATCGGCCACTTTATTCCGATCTCCGGGTCGTTCCACAATACCGCCCCTTCGCTTTCGGGCGAATAATATTCGGTGCATTTGTAGAAAAAGAGCGCGGCCTCGCTCGTCACCACGAACCCATGCGCGAAGTCCGGCGGCACATAAAACTGCCGCTTGTTTTCGGCGGAGAGTGAAACCCCGACCCACTCCCCGAACGTCGGGGAGCCGAGCCGAATGTCCACCGCCACATCGAAAACCTCGCCCTCTAAAACGGTGACGAGCTTTCCTTGCGGCATCGGGTTTTGGAAGTGGAGTCCGCGAAGCACGCCCCGCGCCGAATACGAGAGATTATCCTGAACGAACTCCCCCGGAAGACCGGACTCCTCGTACCGCCTCCCGTTGAAACTCTCCATGAAAAAGCCGCGCTCGTCGCCGAAGATCCGAGGCTCGACGATGAGGACGCCCGGCAGTTTCGTCTCGATGACGTTCACAGCGCGAACTCCCCGGTTTCGAGGAGTTCGGTGAGATACCTGCCGTAGCCGTTCTTCATCATCGGGGCGGCGAGGCGTTCGAGTTGTTCGGCGCCGATGTATCCTTTGCGGAATGCGATCTCCTCGGGACAGCCGATTTTCAGCCCCTGCCTTTGTTCGAGCGTCTCGATGAAGCCCCCGGCTTGCTGCAAAGACTCGTGCGTTCCCGCGTCGAGCCACGCCATCCCACGCCCCATAAGCTCCACCCGGAGACGACCCCGTCCGAGATACTCGACGTTCGCGTCCGTGATCTCATACTCCCCCCGCGCCGACGGCTCGAGGTTCTCGGCGATTTCCATAATGTCGTTGTCATAAAAATAAAGCCCCGTCACCGCGAAGTGCGACCTCGGATTTTCGGGCTTCTCCTCGATGGAAAGAACCGTCCCGTCCCGGTCGAACTCGACGACGCCATACCGCTCCGGGTCGCGCACATAGTACCCGAACACCGTCGCCCCCTCGACGCGGCTCGCGGCGTTTTCGAGGAGTTCCTGAAAACCTTGCCCGTAGAAAATATTGTCTCCGAGGACGAGCGAGACCGGGTCTCGCCCGACGAACTCCCTCCCGATGACGAACGCTTGCGCCAGACCTTTCGGCTCCGGCTGCTCGGCATACTCGAAGTTCACGCCCCACTTCGAGCCGTCGCCGAGAAGTTCCCGGAAGCGGGGGAGGTCGGAAGGCGTAGAAATTATGAGGATGTCCTTTATGCCCGCCATCATAAGCGTCGTGAGCGGGTAGTAGATCATGGGCTTGTCATACACGGGCAAAAGCTGCTTGCTCACCGCGAGCGTGAGCGGATAAAGACGGGTGCCGGAGCCTCCCGCGAGAACTATGCCTTTCACGAAATCTCCATCCGATACTCCCCTTCTAAAAAGCTCCCCGCGAAGTTTCGGACAAACCGCCCACATTCGCAAGCCCGGAGTCGCTTCGCGGGCGTCTTCGCCGCCGTTCTTGGTTATTGGTTGTTGGTTATTGGTTTTTAGTTTTTGCCAATAACCAACAACCAATAACCAGCAACCGGAGCGACCGAAGGGAGCGACCAACCCATTGACATTGGCATGATATTTGAATAGCCTCACTCTTTCGATGTCCACTATTTTCTCGAAGGTTCGGTCGGATTGAGCGCGAAGGCATCCTCCTCGCATCCCGCGAGGGTGGAGAAGATTTTCCTGTTCGGGGTCGGGGGGGGCTGCGCCGCGGTCTTCAACCTCGCCCTCGCGTATGTCGGCGTGGACGTCCTCGGCTTCGACTCGACCCTCCAGCAAAACATGGTGAACCTCCTCGCGATGGAGGCTTCGCTCCTCTTCAGCTTCGTCGTATACCGCACGTTCGTGTGGAGGATGCGAGGCCGCGACCCGTCCGAAATATTTTTGAAGCAACTCCCGATGTACCATCTCTCGGCGGGGGCGGGCATCCTCGCGCGGCTCGCCATTTTCCCGATCCTCCAATATTTCGGGGTTTATTACCTCATAAACATCGCCCTCGGCATCGTCGTCGGAGCCGCGCTCAACTTCGTCCTCGCCGACCGATTCGTTTTCAAGGAGAAGAAACAATGAAGCTCTCCGTCGTCATCCCCGCCCACAACGAGGAAGGAGCCATAGCCGACACCGTCGAAGCCGTCGCCGAAACTTTGGAGGCCGAAGGCATCGAACACGAAATACTCGTCGTCAACGACAATTCCTCCGATGGAACGGAGCATGTCCTCCGGAGGCTTGCCGCCAAAAATCCGGCGGTGCGTTATATGAACAGCCCGGTGAAAAACGGGTTCGGGCGGGCTATACGGACGGGCCTCCACCATTTCACGGGCGACGCGGTCGTCATTGTGATGGGCGACGGCTCCGACAGCCCGCATGACATCGTCCGTTATTTCCGAAAGCTCGGGGAGGGATACGAGTGCGTATTCGGTTCGCGGTTCATAAAGGGGAGTGAGATCATTGACTATCCGCGCCACAAGCTCGCGATAAACCGGCTCGCGAACTTCTTCGTGCGCTCGCTCTTCACCTTCCGATACAACGACACGACGAACGCCTTCAAAATGTACCGCCGCGAAGTCATCGAAGGAACACAGCCACTCATCTCGCCCCATTTCAATCTCACCGTCGAACTCCCGCTCAAAGCCATCATCCGGGGATACTCGTACGCCGTCGTCCCCATAAGCTGGACGAACCGGAAGACCGGCTTCTCAAAGCTCCGCCTCCGCGAGATGGGGAGCCGATATTTGTTTATCGTGCTTTATCTCTTCCTAGAAAAATACCTCTCCCGCGGCGATTATTATCGTCCGAAAAAGACCGAAAGCGAACCTCCCATACCGACCCGGAGCGGCGAGTGATCTCGTGTATGCGAGGCCGACGGAGGAGCCGGGAACCGGGAGCCGCCGACCAGCGGACACGGCTTTCGGAAAGCCATCGAACGGATTCACCGTGAGCATTCTCGTGACGGGCGGGGCGGGCTTCGTCGGCTCGAACCTCGCCATGAAGATGAAGGGAGACGGCCATCGAGTAGTCGCCCTCGACAATTTGAAAAGGCGTGGCTCGGAACTCAATATTGCGCGCCTCGCCGAGGCCGGGGTCGAGTTCGTACACGGCGACATACGGAATAAAGAGGACTTTCCGAGCGAGCCTTTCGGCCTCGTCCTCGAATGCTCCGCCGAACCGTCGGTGACGGCGGGGTATGGTGGCGACTCCCCCGAATACCTCATAAACACGAACCTCGCCGGGACGATAAATTGCCTCGAATTCGCCCGGAGGCACGCCTCCGACTTCGTCTTTTTGTCCACGAGCCGCGTGTATCCGATGGCGAAGCTCTCGAACCTCCGGTACTCGGAGGGCGAAACACGGTTCGAACTCGAAGGAAAACAACCCTTTCCGGGAGCTTCCGGCCACGGCATATCCGAGGAGTTTCCGCTCGGGGGGGCGCGGTCTTTGTATGGGGCGACGAAGCTCGCTTCGGAGATGTTCGTGGAGGAGTATCGGGAGGCTTATGGGATAAAGGCGGTCGTGAATCGGTGCGGGGTTGTCACGGGGCCGTGGCAGATGGGGAAAGTGGATCAAGGCGTGTTCGCATTATGGATGGCCCGCCACTATTTCCGGGCGGGGAACCTCGCGTACATCGGATACGGCGGGGAGGGGAAGCAAGTCCGAGACCTCCTCCACATAGACGATTTGTTCGACCTCGTCCGGCTCCAAACGGGCGACCTCGAAACCTTCGACGGCGGTATTTTCAACGTCGGCGGGGGAAAGGATGTGAGCCTCTCGCTCCGTGAGACGACGGAATTATGTCGGGAAATATCCGGCAACGAGATAAAAATCGGGAGCGACCCCGAGACACGGCGGGCGGATATCCCGGTGTACATTACGGACTGCGGCAAAATAACCGAACTTTGCGGATGGCGCCCGAAGAGGGGCGCGGAGGCGACGATGAGGGACATATTTGAGTGGATCTCATCGAACGAAACCCTCGTGAAGCGAACATTGACGGCATGAGGCCGAAGCCGGGAGAAGCCGGTGGGCGCGGTCATCTCGCCCACCGAAAAGAAGCCTCCGCCCGTGCGGGCGAGGCGCACCCGGGAAACCGGATTCCATCTCACAGGGAAACGAACACGAAACGGAGAAAGCATGCTCGATAAAATTTACCGGTCGAGGTTCGCGCCGCAAACGCTCGTGGCGAAGCGCGAACTTTGGAACACGCTCGTGGAGGATTTCCTCCAAAAATATGTCCCGAAAGACGCCACCGTGGCGGACATCGGGGGCGGGTATTGCGAGTTCATAAACGCGGTCGAGTGCGCGAAGAAGTACATCGTGGATCTCAACCCCGACATCGAGAAGTTCGCCGCCCCCGACGTGGAGATCGTGATGTCGGACGCGAACGATGTTTCACCGCTCGCGGGATCGGGTGTGGACGTGGTTTTCGTGAGCAATTTCTTCGAGCACATGCCGACGAAGGGCCATCTCTTCGAGGTTCTCGAGGAGATAAACCGTATCCTCCGTCCGGGTGGAAAATTGCTCATAATCCAGCCGAACATAAAGTATGCGTACCGCGAATATTGGGACTTCATTGACCATCACATCGCCCTCACCGAAAACAGCCTCGCCGAGGCGCTCGGCATCACGGGCTTCGCGGTGGCGGAGTGCATCCCGCGCTTTTTGCCCTTCTCGGTGAACTCGAGTCCTTCGCAATCCGCCAATCTTTTGAAACTTTATTTGAAGATGCCGCTCGCGTGGCGGGTCTTCGGGAAGCAAACCTTCATGGTCGGGGTGAAGCGGTGAGCGCGGGGAATGTCGCGCTCATAACGGGTTCGGCGGGACTCATCGGGTCGGAGGCGGCGAGGTATTTCGCGGCCTCGGGGCATCGCGTCGTCGGGATAGACAACGACATGAGGCGTTATTTCTTCGGGGAGTCGGCCTCGACGAAGTGGGCGAGGGACGAGCTTTCGGAGAGCGTCGGCGGATACGAGCATCGGGACGCCGACATCCGGGACGAAGCGGCGATGGCGGAGATCTTCCGCGAGTATGGATCGAGCATCACGCTCGTCATCCACGCGGCGGCGCAGCCGTCTCACGACTGGGCGGCGTCGGAACCCGCCACCGATTTCACGGTGAACGCGAACGGGACGCTCACGCTCCTCGAATGCTTCCGCAGATTCTGCCCGGAGGCGGTCTTCATTTTTCTCTCGACGAACAAAGTTTACGGCGACACTCCGAACCGGCTTCCGCTCGTCGAGGAGGAAAAACGGTGGGAGATAGATTCTTCCCACGAATACCATTCCGGCATAGACGAGACGATGACCATTGACCAGTCGAAGCACTCGCTTTTCGGGGCGTCGAAGGCGGCCGCGGATCTCCTCGTTCAGGAATACGGCCGATACTTCGGGATGAAGACGGCATGTTTTAGGGGCGGGTGCCTCACGGGGCCGGGGCATTCGGGGGCGGAGCTTCACGGGTTCCTCTCGTATTTGATGAAGTGCGCGGTCGTCGGGGATCCGTACACGGTTTTCGGGTATAAAGGGAAGCAAGTTCGGGACAACATCCACAGCGCGGACCTCATCCGGGCCTTCGACCATTTTTATCGGGAGCCTCGGGACGGGGAGGTTTACAACATCGGGGGCGGTCGGTTCTCGAACTGTTCGATGGTCGAGGCGATCGAGTTGTGCGAGGAGATTTCCGGCAACGAACTCGACTGGAAGTATTCTGAGGAGAACCGGAGCGGGGACCACATATGGTGGATCTCCGACATCGAACGCTTCC
>JACDAJ010000188.1 GCA_013695475.1 Rubrobacter sp.
TGTCGTGGATAGGGCGAGGCTCGAGGTTTCGGGCTTCCGGAGCAGGGAAGGAGCGATCTTGGCGAGGGAAGACGAATGGGTGCGCTTAGGGAAGACGTCAGCTTTTCAGGAACTCGTAAGAAGTAAAAAGGCATTCATTTTGCCTGCGACTATTTTCTTCATGGTCTTTTATTTCGGGCTTCCGGTTTTGACCGGGTTCACCACCGTTTTGAACGGGTCGGCCATAGGGGCGATATCTTGGGCGTATGTTTATGCCTTCGCGCAGTTCATCATGACGTGGACGCTTCTTCACATGTACGTGAGCCGGGCGAACAGATGGGACGCTCTCGTGGACCAGGCGAGGAGCCAGGCCGCAGACTCCGGAAGGGAGGGATAGCTTATGGCAACCGATGACATTATCGCTCTGTCATTCTTCGCGGGCGTCGTGCTGCTGACGCTCGCCATTACGTACTGGGCCGCGAAGAAGAACACCGGGGCGAGTTCCCACTATGTGGCCGGGGGGCAGATAAAGGGCTGGCAAAACGGCCTCGCGATTTCCGGAGACTATTTGTCCGCAGCCTCTTTCCTCGGCATCGCGGGGGCCATCGCCCTCTCGGGGTTCTCAGGGTTTTATCTCTCCATCGGGTTTCTCGTCGCGTACCTCGTGGTGCTTCTCCTTGTCGCCGAGCCGCTCAGGAATTTGGGGAAATACACGCTCGCGGACATGCTCGCGGCGCGGTTCAACGCGAAAGGCGTGCGGGCGACATCCGCGCTTAATACGATCACGATAAGCACGTTTTATATGATCGCGCAGCTTGTGGGCGCCGGCGCGCTCATCGGGCTTCTCCTTCCGTTCATTCCTTCGACGTTGGCTATCATACTCGTTGGAATATTGATGACGGTGTACGTCGTCCTCGGGGGCATGATCGCGACGACCTGGATCCAGATAGTCAAGGCGGGCCTTCTCATACTGGCGACCATCGCGCTCACTATCGCGGTTCTCGCGCAGTTCAGCTTCAACCCGCTCAATATTTTCAGCGAGGTTCAAAACACCGTCGGGCAAGGTTCGCTCGCCCCGCCCCCGCCGAGCCTCTCGGAGGGTCTCGACACCATCTCGCTCTTCCTCGCGCTCGTCCTCGGGACGGCGGGGCTTCCGCACATCCTCATCCGCTTCCTCACCGTCCCCGACGCGAAGGCCGCGAGAAGCTCCATCGTGTGGGCGACGTGGATCATCGGCGGTTTTTACCTCCTCACCCCGATAATCGGATACGGCGCGACCCTCCTCGTCGGACGGGACGCGATCTCGTCTCAAGACCCCGCCGGAAACGTCGCCGCCCCGCAACTCGCGAACGTACTCGGAGGCCCGGCCTTCCTCGGCTTCATCGCCGCCGTCGCGTTCGCGACCATCGTCGCGGTCGTCGCCGGACTCGTCATAAGCGCGTCCGGAGCCTTCGCCCACGATTTCTATAACAACGTCATAAGAAACGGCGAAGCCACCGAGCAAGAACAGTTCAAAGCGGCGCGCATCGCCTCCGGAGCGGTCGCCGTCGGCTCGATCATACTCGCCCTCCTTTTCCAGGATCTCAACGTCGCGTTCCTCGTCGCCCTCGCCTTCGGCGTCGCCGCGAGCGCGAATGTGCCAGTCATATTGCTCACCCTATTCTGGCGGAAATTCAACACGGTCGGGGCGATCACGGGTATGCTCGCCGGCCTCATATCCGCCGTCGGCCTCACCATCCTCGGCCCGAACATCCTCGGCGACGCGGCGATATACCCGCTCTCGCAGCCGCCCGCGATCTTCTCCGTCCCGCTCGGCTTCCTCGGTTGCTACGTGGGAACCCTGTTCGGCGGCAAAGACGCGGAGCGCGAAATGGCCGAAGGCAAACAAGTCTCATACGACGAAATCTACGTCCGCGCCCAAACCGGCATCATGGACATCGAGAAGGATCTCGAAGAAGCCAAGCAAACAAGCGATTCGGGCAGCAAATCGTAGCTTCGTAAATCCACGCGACAACGAAGCCCCCGCCCGAGGAATCGGACGGGGGCTTCGTTTTGCGGCTTGAAGTGTCATGTCGCCCATGACAGAATTCGGGCGTGATAAAGAGCTTCAAGGACAAGGAAACCCAGAGGCTTTTTATGGGGCGCAAGTCGGGAGCGGTGTCCGAGCGGGCGACGCGAAAGGCGATACGGAAACTGGAGCAATTGGATGTTGCCGAGAAAGTCGAGGACATGGCTACGCCGCCCTCCAATCGGCTGCACAAGCTCTCCGGCGACCGCGAAGGACAATGGGCGATCAATGTGGACAGGCAGTACCGGATCCTCTTCCGCTTCGAGGACGGAGACGCGCATGACGTGGAGGCCACGGACTATCATTAGAAAAGGAGCTTCGCCATGGGCGACTGGAGCAAGGAAATAGAGAGGGATCCGAGAGTCCATCCTCCGGTCCACCCCGGCGAGATGTTGCGTGAGGAGTGGCTCGAGCCGCTGGGAATGAACGCCAACCAGCTTTCGAAAGTTCTTGGCGTGGATCGGCAAAACGTCTATGACATCGTGGCCGAGAAGCGTGGCATTTCCGCCGAGATGGCCCTGAGGCTCTCGCGCTGGTCCGGGATGAACGACAGATTCTGGATAGGATTGCAGTCCCGCTACGACATCGAAACGGCGAAAGTAAAGCACGGCGAGCAGATAGAACGAGAAGTCAGGCCAATGGTGGCGGGGTGATATTCTTTGGCTTCGAGGTCGAGAGAACCCACCGCCGCTTCGCCTTCCGCGACGGCGAATATGTGGACGCATACTCGATGGCGAGGGTCACGGCATAAAGAAAGCCCCCGCCAAAAAGAAGCGGAGGCTCGATGATTCGTTCTTCTTTGTGGCTACGCGAGGCTCGCGTTTAGCTGAATGTCCACGTTGCCGCGCAGCGCGTTGGAGACGGGACACATTTGCTCGGCCTGCTCGGCGGCGTTCCTGAATCCCTCCTCGTCGAGGCCGGGAACCTTGCCGCGCACGTCGAGGACGACCGTGGTTACTTTCAAGCTCCCGAGGTCGAGGACGCAGTTCGCGCTCACGTCGAGCTCCTCCGCCGGGTTGCCGCCCTCGCCGAGGACGTTCGAGAACGCCATCGCATAACAACTCGCGTGAGCCGCCGCGATGAGCTCCTCCGGGCTTGTGTTTCCGGCCGGGTCTTCCGACCTCGTGGCGAAGCTGACCGGACTTTGCTTGAGAACTCCGCTCGACGCGAGGTCGAACGTACCCGATCCACTCTGGAGATCCCCATTCCAATTTACGTTCGCTTGCCTCTCGGCAGTCGCCATATGCTTCCTCCTCTTTCTTCGGTATGCATTTTCCCGAAACCAATACTACATAACGTGTTGGTTCAGCGATATTGTCTTTCCCGAAACGGCGGGAAGTTAATCGTGGGTCGCTTCGCTGGGTCGCTGTCGCTCCCGGTTATTGGTTACTGGTTTTCGTGTTTGCCAATAACCAATAACCGGAGCGACCGAAGGGAGCGACAGGCGAAGCCGACTTCAATCCCGCAGCGGAATGCGTATCTGCGCGTACGTTCCTTCGCCTGGCTCGCTCTCTATTTCGAGGCTTCCGCCGTGTTGCTTGACGACCGCCCGGACCATCGCCAGACCGCTGTATGAACTTTCCCCGCGGTCGAAGGAGCGGTCTATGAGGCTTTGATCCGCGCCCGCCCCATCGTCGGCGACTTCGATGAGCAGGTTGGGGGCGTGGCCCCCGTCGTCGGCGTCGGCCCTCACCCGGAGGCCGATGCGTCCGCCGCGGTCGGGGATCGCGTCGAGGGAGTTGCCGAGGAGTTCACAGACGGCTTCGCGGAGTTTCAGGCGGTCGGCGACGGCGTGGCGAACCTCGGGCGACACATCCACTTCGAGGCTCACGGAGCTTTCGATCATGCGCCTCTGGAAACGCTGGACGACACCGTATACCAATGCCCGCACATCGGTTCTCTCCAGTTCGAGATCCATCGGATAGCTGAAATCCGCGAGCCGCGAAACCTCGCGGGCCATCTCTTCGAGGCGAGCCGAGGCATGTTCGGCGGAATGCCCGTTCCCGCCGACCCTCCCGACCTCCTCGCGCATGTCGGAGATCATGCGATGGAGCGCGACCCGCGTCGGGAGATCCATCCTCGCCGTCTCCTCGAAGCTATCCCCACCTTCCACAGCCCCGCCGCCATTCCCTCGGATCGGCGTCGAGGCGGTCGTGCCGTCGTTCCGCTCGCGGCGGGAGACGGCGGCGACCATCCGGTTGAACTCGCGGTTTATGTCGCCGATCTCGTCGGATCTCTCCTCGGTGAGGCGGATATGACGGTCGCCGTTCCGCACGCTTTTCAGTCCGCTTCGTATGTCGCGGAGCGGGGTGAAGAGGTCGGAGGCGAGGTATCCGGCGAGGAGGAGGACAAGCGAGAGCGCCCCGAACGAGGAGATGGCGAGCATCGTCTGGGCGGTCCGGCGGGTGTTCTCGGTGTTGTCTCGGATCTCCTGCCGTCGGTCGCTGTCGTCTCTGGCGGCCTGGAGCGCGGTCTGCTGGAAGTTCTCGAACTCGTTGTCTTCGAGTTCGTCGAAGAGGGTTTCCCCCTCCTCGAAATTTTCTTCCTCTATGAGAGAGAAGGCTTCGTTCGCCCCGTCCACGGCGAGCCGGTACGCGCTCCGGACCTCCTCGACCTCCCGGAATTCGGATTCGTTGTCCGCGAGGTCGGCCCACTGGTCGAAGAACCTTCCGGCGGGATCGAGCGTCTCCTCGAAATCCCGCCTCGCGTCGGGGTCGTTCCCGGTGAGACCTTCGGGAACTTCGAGGAACGCCTGCGAGGAGCGAGCCCGGACTTCCTGCAAAAGGAGGCTCCGCTGGTAATGCTCGCGGAGTTCCTGCTCGCTGTCGCTCCAACCCATCATGGACCATACCGTGATCACCGCGACCATCAAAGTCATGAAGCCAAGCCCGCCAAACGTGACGACGAGTTTCCTGCGAAGACTCATCCGATCCTCCCGAATTCGCGTCCACTCATACCGAGTCCGAACGAAAGAACATGCTTTCCACCCCACAGACAGACGCACCGCTGCCCCGTCCACCCGGTGAAAGACAGTTCGCGCAAACATACGCTTCCACACTCCGTGAGCCAGCTTTTGTCTTTTGCTGACAAGCGAAGCAAGAGCCGCATCATAACGCCAGCCCCGTCCACTGCCAATACCCGTAATAAAAGACGACGACGAGCGCGATGTGGACTATGAGCAAAACCGCGCTGAGGCGCAACAAATCGGCGGGCTGGAACGTCTCCGTCTCTTGTTCCTGGAACATGAGGAGAGCCTTCGAGCTCACCGGGAAAGTCTGGCAATAATCCATCCCGAGCGTGCTTATGAAAAGAACCGCCGTCGCGTTCAAGTCGAGGCTCCCCGCCAAATACAAAACGGCGGCACGAGCGCGACAGCCCGCGCCGCATGCGATGTCATGTATATGTGCGAAGTCAAGGAAATGAAGCCGATCACGAGGAGAATCAGGAACGTGGATTCGATGCCCGTTATCCCCGAGAGGGCGAAGAGGTTGTCTATGATCCACTGCGCCGCCCCCGACTTTATAAGCGCGTTCCCGAGCGCGAGAGCCGCCCCCACGAAAATTATGAGGTTCCACGAAACGGCTTTGAGTCCGTCCTTCCACTTCATCACCCCGACGGCCGGGAGCGTGAGGAGGAGCGCGCCCGCCACAGTCACCGTCGCTATCTCCACCCCGTGGAGAGCCTCCGTGAGCCAAAGTCCGACCATCGCGAGGAGTACGAAAAGCGTGACTTCCTCGTTCCTCGAAAAAGGGGCCGCCTCGCCCGCGTCGCGTCTTTTTTGGCGGAATTCGCGGTCGAGGCGGCCTTTGTCGAGAAACATCTTCATGATGACCCCGCACGAGATATAGCTCGCCGCAGCCCCGAATGGCACGCCCCACATCGCCCACTGTGCGAACGAAATACTCTCGCCGGAGATCTCGTCGAGAAGGTCTATCGCGATGAGATGCGACCCCGCCCCGATGAGAGTGGAAATAGTCGCAACGAGGATCACGGTCGGCATGAGGAGCGCGAGGGCGCGGGTTATTTTCTTGTCCCCCGCCGACTCCGAAATACTATTGAAAACGGGCATGACGACCGCCGCGCGTCCCGAGGTCGAGGGTACGAAGAACGAGAGCGGGATGAGGACGGTCGTTATCATCCAGAAAACGCCCCGCACGGTTTTCGCCCTCTTTACCACGAGTCCGGTGAGGCGTCCGGCGAGTCCGGTCAGGCGCATCGCGCCGCCGAGTACGAAAGCCCCGATCATGAGCCACACGACATCGGAGGCGAGCGAGTCGAACAATTCCTCCTGCGAAGCCCCGCCCATGAAGATCGTGAGCATGACGGCCACGAGCGCGACGTACGCGGAATTGAGCTTCGTCGTTGACCACAATACCGTGGCGAACGCGAACCCGAAAAGAGCCATCCTCGCCTCGAATGCGAGAGACTCGGGCAAACTCACCGCGACCCCGGCGGCGGCGAGGAGCGTGAGCGGGAGTATCGCCTCGACGACCCACCGGAACTTCGGCCTCCTCGGCGGCGGCTCGGCGGCGGGCCGGAGTGTCTCGCGCTTCGTCTCGCGCCGCTCGTCAACGCGGCTCCACAGGCTGCCGGGCCGAGCCTTCCGGCCATGCGGCACGTCCCTTTTTGTGCGGGCGCTCGTCGTCAAAAGAGGAAGTTTTCAGCTTTCAGAGTGGCTCATGCCGCGTCCGACCATGACCATCCGCATCGCGCCCTCGGCGCAATCTTTGAGGAGTTCCGAGGCGTTTTGTATCGCCTCGTCGAGGGTTCCGGGAGCTTGGATCATGCCCGTGAAAGCGTCTATTCCATGTTCGTAGTTTATGTCGGCCTCTTCTCCGACGGTTCCCGCGAGCGCGATGACGGGCAAACCGTGGAGCTTCGCCCGCCGCGCGACCTCGGCGGGGATTTTGCCTCGCGGAGTCTGGAAATCAATGCCGCCCTCCGCCGTGAAGACGAGGTCGGCGCCCGCGAGAAGCCCGTCAATGTCGAGGTATTTCATGACGATGTCGTACCTCGGATGGAGCTTCGCCCCGAGGAGCGCGGACAGTCCCGTCCCGAGTCCGCCGGACGCGCCGCCGCCCGGCATCGTCCGAACGTCGAGGCCGAGATCCTCCTCGATCACCCCCGCGTACCGTTCGAGAGCCGATGCGAGATCCTCGACTTGCTCCGGAGTCGCCCCCTTTTGCGGCCCGAACACACGGGCGACGCCGTTCTCGCCACACAGCAAATTATGCCAATTGCAAGCCACGTCTATCTCGACATCATCGAGGCGCGCATTCCGCCCGGACAGATCCACGCGGTGGAGCCTCGCGAGTTCCCCGCCGCCCTTCGCTTCGAGTTCACGCCCCTTCGAGTCGAGGAGCTTCACGCCGAGAGCCTGCGCCGCGCCCGCCCCGCCGTCGCTCGTCCCGGAGTCGCCGCACCCGAGGAGAATCCTCTCCGCCCCATCGTCGAGCGCGGCCTTTATAAGCTCCCCGACGCCGAAGGTCGTCGTCACGCACGGGTCGCGCACTTCCCGAGGAACTCGACTCAAACCCGCCGCCGAAGCCATCTCCAAAACGGCGGTCTTCGCCGGAACATCGCCGCCGAGGAAGCCATAGTGGGCCTTCACGGGGTCTCCGACCGGGCCGGTGACCATGCGCTCCACAAGCTCGCCATCGGTCGCCCCGACGAGGGCGCGGGTGAAGCCCCTCGCCGCCGTCAACGAGCGGAGCCTTCTCGATCTCCGCGCCGGGAAGCACGCGGAGGATGCCTTCGGCGATGCAATCCGCCGCTTCCTTCGGCTCCAAACTCTCCTTGAACCCCGACGGGGCGATCACAATCCTCACGCTCGACACCTCCATCTTTCCTCCGGCGCGGACACACTCCGCCACGAAACGGAATGATGGCCCGCCAAAGTTAAAAGACGGTTAAACGAACGTTAGATTGCGCTCATGTCTTTGTAAAATTCGTTTCTATGCGCCGACGCGAGGAAACGCCTATCCCTCTTTCGCGGCCTCCTCTATTTTGCTCCGGTATCCGGGGGCTTCGAGCTTTATGCCGGCGCTCGTCGTGATCCGCCCCGAGAAAAGGAAGCTCGTCTGCCGCAGCGAGGCTTCGAGGTCGAACGGGTCGAGCGCGGATGTCGCGTCTTTTGGCACCACCACGCCGTACCACCGGAGAGCCGCGCTCGCCGCCGTATAGTGGACGCATATGTTTGCGACCGTCCCGCAAATAACGAGCGTGTCCACGCCCCACAGCCGGAAGAAATGGTCGAGGTGCGTCCCATAGAAAGCATCGTAGCGAACCTTCCGAATGACCGTCTCGTCTTCTTTCGGCGAAAGCTCGTCCACTATTCGCCAGCCCCACGCGCCTTCGCGGGCGTGTTCGGGCCATATCTCCCATTCCGGGTCTCCGTCGGAGTGCGTGTCTTGTGTGAAGACGACCTTCATGTGGTTCTCGCGGGCGAGTTCGAGGAGGGTCTTTATGTTCGGGATGGTACTTTCCGCGTCCGGGACGAGAAGGGAGCCACCTTCTTTCACGAAGTCGTTTTGCATATCCACGACTATGAGGGCGGACTTCGCCGGGTCGAGGCGGACATCGTCGTGGGTCTCGTATTCGGGGACTTCGATGGAGTATGTCATATGAAAACGTCCTTTCCGTATCTCTCCTCGGGGTTAAGTTTATCGTCTCGCGAAGCCTTCCTCCTTGTAGAATGGCTCCATGCCGGAAGACGAGAGGCGGTTGTGGGAGGATTTCCCGGCCCGCGAGGAGATGCGCGAGAAGCTCGACCGATATTTGGACGTCCCTTTGGCGCTCGCCTCGGTCGTGGTGGTTTTGCTCGTCGTCATCCAGTTGACGGGGGAGGTGGGCGAGCCGTGGTCCGGGAGAATCGAATTTCTAAGCTGGGCGGTGTGGAGTCTTTTCTTTCTGGAGTTCGCCGCCAAGTTCGCGCTCGCCCCGGTGAAGCGGCGTTATCTCCGGAAGAATTGGCTCGACGTCCTCATACTCCTCCTTCCTTTCCTTCGGCTCCTTCGGACGCTCCGCATTCTTCGGGCGACGCGGGGGCTTCCGCTCTTCCGGCTTCTCGTGTTCGGGGGGCGGGGGTCGAGTTCGACGCTCGCGCTCCTTAAAAGGCGGCGCCTCGGGCAGCTCGCCATCGTCTCCGCGATGGTCGTCCTCATCGGCGCCGCGGCGGCCTTCCTCCTCGAAGAAGGGGCGGCGGGGGGGGACATCGAGACCTTCGGGGACGCTTTGTGGTGGTCGGCGGCGCTCATCACGACGGTATCGAGCGAGCTATATCCGGTCACCATAGGCGGACGCGTCCTCGCATTCCTCATGATGCTTTACGCCATCGGGGTGTTCTCATACTTCATCGCCTCAATCGCCTCCGTCCTCGTCGAGGTCGACCGGAAAGCCCCGCCCGACGACGAGAAAAGAGGCGTCGAACTCACGGAGAGCGAACGCGACGCCCTTCGCTCCATCCTCGAAAAGGCGGAGAAATGAAACGCGCCGCCCCCCGATGTTCGCGTGTATACTCTCGGACTGTTGCGAAATTAAGAAAGGCTCGTTTCTTTGGATCTTTTGCACAGTGCGGTTGACTGGATTATTTCGTGGGCGGACTCTTCGTACGCGCTCGTGGCTCTCTTCGTCCTCACTTTCTTCGAGTCGAGCTTTTTCCCCATCCCGACCGACCCGCTCCTCATTGCGATGGCCGTCGGAAGCCCGGAGAACGCACTCTTCTTCGCCACTATATGCACGGTGGCGTCCGTCTCCGGCGCGGCTCTCGGGTATGGGATCGGGAAATGGGGCGGGCAGCCGATCGTGGACCGCATCTTCAGCCAGAAAAAGATAAAGACCGCCGAGAACCTCTATAAAAAGTACGACGTGTGGGCGGTCGGGGCGGCCGCGCTCACCCCGATACCGTACAAAGTGTTCACGATCACAGCCGGCATCGCGGAGATAAACTTCCTTCGGTTCATCCTCGTCTCCGTCATCGCCCGCGGCGGACGCTTCTTCGCGCTCGCCGGAGCCATATTCATCTTCGGCCCCGCCATACAAACCGCCATTGACGAATACTTCGAAGTCCTCACCGTCGGCTTCCTCGCCCTCATCGTCGTCGGCTTCATCGCCGTGAAATACATCGGCGAGTATCTCGCGAAGCGAGAGGAAAAAAGGGGGGTCGGGAGTCGGGAGTCGAGGGTCGAGGAATAAATTTCGACCCGCTCCTCCCCGGTACTTTCGACATTTCATAAAGAGTCCGGCACTCGGTCGGCGGCTTCGTGAGATCGGTGCTTTCCGGCCCACGTACTCGCAAAATACGAGGGTCTCGAAGCATTCACTCGGACTCGGCATCATACGACGAAACCCCGTAAACCCGAATGCGGCTCCGATGTCGGAAGATTCCCCTCCGGCTCTTCACCACTCCCGAAACGAGCGAAGCGGGTGCCTCCCGACTCCCCGTTTTTACGCGCTTCGCGCCCGCCCTCCGAGATAAAGATCGGCGACCTTCGGATCGTTGAGAAGCTCCTCGCCGGGACCGGTGAAACGGTTTTGCCCCATCTCGAGGACGTATCCGCGGTCGCTCATGGCGAGGGCGCGCTTCGCGTTTTGCTCGACCATGAGGATGGCGACGCCCTTTGAATTTATGAGTTGTATGCGGTCGGAGATCACATCCACGTTCGCGGGCGACAACCCAGCCGACGGCTCGTCGAGAAGGAGAAGTGACGGCTGGAGCATGAGCGCCCTCGCGAGCGCGACGAGTTGCCTTTGCCCCCCGGACATCGTCCCCGCCCTTTGGCTCCGACGCTCCGCGAGAACCGGGAACCACTCGAAAAGCTCCTCATAACGCTCTTGAATCACCTCCGGGCGGAGGTACGCGCCCATTTCCAAATTCTCTTCGACGGTGAGGGTCGGGAAGACGTTCTCGGTTTGCGGGACGTATCCGATGCCCGCCTCGACGAGCTTGTGCGTCGGGGAGCGGGTAACTTCGGTGTCCTCGAAAAAGATGGTTCCGCCGCTCACCGGGACGAGTCCGAAGAGGCTCTTAATAAGCGTGGATTTCCCGGCCCCGTTCGGCCCGATGACGGAGACGAGTTCGCCCTCGGCCACCTCGACGTCGCAGCCGCGCACGATGTCCACCTCGGGGACGTACCCCGCGTAAAGATCCCGCGCTTCGAGAAGAAGATTCCTCGTCGCCCCACCCGCCTCACTCATTTCCCCCGCCTCGTTCGAGAGGTTCGACTCGCTCATTCCCCTCGCCTCGTTCGCTCCGCTCGATTCCTTCGCTCCGTCCGTCTCGTTCGAGCCGCTCATCTCACTCGCTTCGTTCACGTTCGCTTCGTTCGAGGGGTTCGAGTCGTTCGTCTCTTTCGCTCCGTCCGTCTCGGGACGTTCGTTCGAGTCTTTATTCTCGGCCATCGGCGGGCTTCCCTTCCATGACTTCGTCGAGGGCTTCTTCCACCGCGCCGCCTCCCGTGCCGAGGTATGCGTCTATGACTTCTTGATTTTGGCGCACCTCGTCGGCGGAGCCTTGTGTGATGACCTTCCCGTTCGCCATCACGATGACATGCTCGGAGACACGCATCACGACATCCATGTCGTGTTCGACGAGGACGAAGGTCATTCCTTTGTCGCGGAGTTCGCCGACGTGTTCGAGGAGGCGTGCGCCGAGGGTCGGGTTTATGCCCGCCATCGGCTCGTCGAGGAGGATCATCTTCGGCTCCATCATGAGCGCCCGGGCGAGTTCGAGGAGCTTCCGCTGCCCGCCGGAGAGCGTCGCCGCATAGTCGTCCTTCTTTTCGATGAGGTTGAAAAGTTCGAGGAGTTCGATGGCTTTCTGGCGGTTTTGCTTTTCCTGTCTGTTTATCACCCACGGCACGAACCACGCCGCGAAGAGCTTCTCGCCCGCCTGCGAGGGCGCGGCGACCATCATGTTCTCGAGGACGGACATCCGCCCGAGGGACTTTGTCAATTGGAAAGTCCGGACGAGGCCGCGCTTTGCGACCGAGTGCGGATTCTTGCCCATGATCGAGTTCCCGTCGAAGGAGATGGAGCCGCCGTCCGCTTTGTAAAATCCGGTGACGACGTTGAAAAGAGTTGTTTTCCCGGCGCCGTTCGGGCCGATGAGGGCGGTTATTTTGCCCGGCTCGATCTCCAGATTCGCTCCGTCCACGGCTTTGAGGCCGCCGAAGCTGAGTTGAAGGTCGTCCACTTTGAGGATCGCATCACTTATCGAGAACCATCTCCTCCCGGCTGCCGAGAATTCCCTGCGGCCGCAATATTATTATGAGCATGATGAGCGCGCCCACCCCGATCTGGCGCAAATAAGCCGCCTCCGCCCCGGAAACAATGCTGTCCGGTATGAAGAGCGTCCCATTGAAAATTGACCAGAAAATGATCGAGCCGATGATCGGCCCGAAATGCGTCCCCATCCCGCCGAGCATCATGATCGTCCACGCCTGGAAAGTTATGAGCGGCAAATACGCCACCGGAGACAAACTCCCGATGTCCATCGCAAAGAGAACCCCGGCGAGTCCGGCGATCGCCGCCCCGATGGCGAACGACTGAATCTTGTACGAAGTGACGTTTTTGCCGAGGGCGCGCATCGCATCCTCGTCCTCGCGGATGCCTTTGAGAACCCGCCCCCACGGACTCCGAAGAAGAAAGAAAAGAAGCACCCCGACCACGATCACCGCCGTCCACACGATAGCGAGGAGATACATTTGCGGATCGAGGAAGCCGAGTCCGAGGTCTTCACGGAGAAAGAAAAACTCATTCGAATACCCCCGGATACCTCGCGGGCCGCGGGTGAGTTCCGTCACGCCGGGGCCGCTTTGTATGACGAGGCGGAAGATTTCCCCGATGGTGATCGTGACGATGGCGAGATAATCCGTCCGGAGCCGGATCGCCGGGAGCGCGACGATCACGCCGAATATGGTCGCGGCCACTATCGCGCCGATGAAGCTCGTGAAGAACCCGAACTCGAACTGCGTGACCATGATCGCCATCGTGTACGAACCGATGGCGAAGAACGCGACATGCCCGAAATTGAGAAGCCCGGTGTATCCGCGATGCAAATTCAAACCTTGCGCGAGAAGGGCGAAGATGCCCGCCGTGATAAGGACGGTTTGGAAGTACGCGATCATAGAGCCTTCCTTCTTCCGAAGATTCCTTGCGGACGGACGAGAAGCACGATGATGAGGACGAGGAACGCGACCGCCGTTTTCAAGTCCGCCGGAAGCCCGATGGCGGAGTGGGTCGCCATTTCCTGCGCGATCCCGATTATGAGGCTCCCGATCATCGCCCCGTACGCCGACCCGATCCCACCGAGTATCACCCCGGCGAATATGAGGAGAAGGAGAAACCA
>JACDAJ010000189.1 GCA_013695475.1 Rubrobacter sp.
TCCGCTGCGCCGGCGCATGAGCACGGTCGGTGCTGCCGCTCGGGCGAGTGGCGGAATTGGCAGACGCGCAGGATTCAGGTTCCTGTGTCCTTCTAGGACTTGGGGGTTCAAGTCCCCCCTCGCCCACGGTAAAAGTGCAGGTCAGGGGCTTGCGGGAGGCTCGAAAACCCCCGATCTCTACCGGATCTCTACCGAACATTTGGTGTGAGGGAGGCTGAACGTGCGAGCCGGAGCGACCGTCGTCGATCTCCGCAAGCGGCGGATCGAGCGTCTCGCCGACGAGCTCGCTCGCGACCTGCTCCAGGGGCACGTCATCGTCGATGTCGACCAGATCGACTCCGTCGACGAATGGCGCGCCGCCGCTCGGGTCGCCGCCCGGCGCCGCAACTGGAAGGTGCGCACCGGTATGAGCCGGGGGAACGGTCGCGTGTTCGCAGTGCGGGTCGATCCCGAGGCCGAGAGGGGCCGGACTGGCTGGTCCTGAGGGGCGAGCCGCCCTGGGAGCTTCAACGGTCTTTGGCCCCACTCGACCAGAGCTACAAACGAAGGCGCCCGTGTCTTTGTAGCTTGAGATGGTGGACGAAGATCGCGCGACGGCTCCCGCCGACGACCAAGCGAGCGTGCGCGCGGGGCTGAGCAAGGCGGCGTCGGGGATCGATCTGACCGGCGAGTTCATGGAGGCGGGTCGGAGCTGGTCCGAGTTCGATGATGACGGAATGGTCGTGCACCGAAACACCGGGCCGTGAGCACCGGTGTGCTCACTGCTCCCGCTGGCGGCGCTCGTTCCGAACCTGGACCGGACTCCGCTCCCCGGTCTGCTCGGTGCTGGTCCTGAGCGTCTGAATCGCTCCTGGCCATCTATTCGATGCTCCCGGAGTCAGAGGCCCGCGAGGGCATCGATCCAACGAGTCATGTGCCCACCTCGTTGCTCGATCCGGTTCACGGCGATATCGGGAAGGCCACAGGTGTGAAGAATGCGGCGAAATTCTGCGAACTCGTCGGTTAACCCCGATTCTTCATGGGTCTGAGGTGGAGGCGCCTGAGACCGTCCGTGGCGGCTTGGGGTGACGTCGAGGTCTTCGGTGAGCGTGACAGTGTGAAGAACGTCGACCTGGCGGCATGGGGAAGTTGCGGCCGGTGGCCGCGGTGGACGGTGTCGGTTGTCAAGGAGCGACGCGGGTTCAGGCGAGCAGCAGCGGTATCGCTCTGATCCGTTGGAAGGCGGTGAGTAGCTGTTGGACCCAGGGCCAGTCTTGGTCCAGGCGCAGCGTCGGTATGCGACCGGTGACGGTGATGCGTCCGGCGACGTGCAGCAGCCGGTGACGGATCGTCTTCGGTTCGGCACGGGCGAGCTCACCGTCGAGGGCGAGGGCGGCGAAGAACGCGAACAGGTCCTGGGCGCACAGGACGAGCTGGAGCCAGATCGTGTTGATCGCGAAGTCGGCCGAGGGCAGGTTGGCCAAGCCGGTGTCCTTGGCGTCGCGGATGCGCTGCTCCACCCGGGCGTGGGCGCGGTGCCGCTGATCGAGCAGGGCGAGATCGTCCTCGGGCTGGTCGGTGAGCAGCGCGGTGAACCGGTAGCCGTCCTCGTCATCGAAGGTCTGCTGGGCGCCAGGGTGCAGCGGCTCGCGGCGGATCAGCAACCGGCTGCCGGGCGGGTAGGCGGACAGGTCGAGCATCCCGGTCGCCTCGGCGACGTGCGCGCGGTCGCGAACCTCGCCGGTCTGGGTGAGCGCGGGGGCCCACACGCTGGTATGGGCGTGGAGGGTACGGATCGCCGCGCGGATCGGATCGGTCAAGCGCATGCTGACCGAGAAGCTGACATGCGCTTGGCGCAGGTAGGCGAGGAACGCCTGAGAGGCGCCGCCGGAGTCGGCGCGGACCAAGATCCGGGTCTCCTCTGGAAGGTCGGGCAGCTGGGCGAGGGCGGACTCGAACACGTCGATGTGATCGGCGGCGGTGTTCGCCCCGGCGTTGCCCGGCCGCAGCAGCCCGGCGAGCCCTTCCCCGGTGCCGTCCCCGCGGTCGAGGTAGGCCAGCAGGGGATGGAACCCGTAGCCGCGCTTGTAGGTCCCGGCGGTGGACTCCTTGTCCGAATGCGACGTGACGAGTGTGGCGTCCAGGTCGATGCACAACGGTCCCGCCGCCGGGTCACCGACCGCCGCGGGTGCCGCCCCGGCCCTCCAGGCCGCCTGCCGCGCGACGCGGCGGGCGACGTCCAGACGGGCGATCGCGACGTCGTCACCGGCCAGGTCGTTCACGCGCCGCCAGGCGGTGGAGTCCGACGCGACCGTCCCGTGCAGCTTGGCCTGTCCGCGCAGCACCTCGATCGCGGAGAAGTCATCACCGCCGTCGACCAGCGTGACGATCAGATCCCGCAGGACCGCGCCCGGGTCGTGCAGCACATCGGGCGGACACGAGGGTGCCGCCGCCGCTGACAACCCGCTGGTGAGCCCGATGCGATCGGCCACCTCCCGCACCGCCGCCAGGCCCGAACGGCTCGTCTGGCCCCTGCCATCATCGGTGACATCGAACCGGCCCGAACCCTTGCTACGCTGCACCCGCAAAGTGAACCCCCTGATCTTGGTATGCGACCTTCGACAAGCCGCATCCTCCCAGG
>JACDAJ010000195.1 GCA_013695475.1 Rubrobacter sp.
CGAATATCGCCTCCGAGTCCGGGTGACGGAGCCGATCGAGCGGGTGCCGAATCACGCCTTTATTCGCGTGGAAGTCGGGGGAGGAAGCCGCCCTCGAAGCGAGTGGTGGAGCCATCGCCCGGACACGGTTCGACCGCCGCTTTGGCCGGAAGCCCCTTCGGACGCGGAGCCGCCATCGTTCCCCTCGTAGCGAAAACTAAAGTTCCTCCCGCTTTGTACCGACAAACGTTTTTCAGGAGGATGCCACGATGAAGTTGGCAAGGAGATGTTTCGGCATGATCGAAGAGGCGAACAGTGGTTTCGAAGACGAATAAATCCGGGGAGACGGTTTTCAAGCTCCGGACGCGCCTCGACGAGTACCCCGACCCCGCCGACAGCCCGAAGGCACAGAACGCGCAGCTCCGGCAGTTCCTTCGGTGGCTCATTCCCCTCGTCGCGGCCTTCGCACTTCTCGAGGGAGCGGCTTTCCTCGCCTTCGGGGACTCGCGCACGGGGGTCGCCGCCGCCGTGCTTCTCGGACTCGGGCTGCTTATGATGGTCGCATGGGCGAATGTGCGGCGCGGGAACCGGAGCTACGCCGTCGTCATAATCTGCGCGACGTTTTTGACCGCGACGCTCGCGATGGCTCCGGTGATGCCGCACCTCATCCCGACGCTCGCCGTGAGTCCGCTCATGGCGGTCGCGGTCGCGCTCCCGTATGCGAGCGGGCGCGTCCTCGGGGCGCTCATCGTCACGGCGTGGCTCACGACCATCTCCGTCGCCGCTCTCGGGGAGGTGATCCCCTCCGAATCGAACGTGCCTTCGTGGTACGGGAGCTTCTTCAGCGTCGCCTCTCGCGACCGCCGTCGCGGTGATCCTCCTCCTTCTCTGGCAATTCAAAACGCGCCTGATGGCGACCCTCGCCGAAGCGCGCGAAGCGAAGGAGCGGCTCCTTCACGAAGCGACCCACGACCCGCTCACGAACCTCCCGAACCGGATGCTTTTCATGGAGAAGCTGGCGAACGCGATGGAGCTTTCCCCCCGCGACAGCTCGCGCAGCTACGCCCTTCTCTTCCTCGACCTCGACCGCTTCAAAAACGTCAACGACTCCCTCGGACACGGCATCGGGGATTTGCTTCTCGTCGGCATCGCCCGGAGGATCGGAAACTGCATGCGCCCGACCGACACGGTGGCCCGACTCAGCGGAGACGAGTTCGTCGTCCTCCTCGAGGACATGGAGGGTTCCGATGACGCGGCCTCCATCGCCGAGCGGATACAAAGCGAGCTTCAGACCCCGTTCAAGATCCACGGCCACGAAATCTTCACGACCGCGAGCATCGGGGTGGTCGTCAACCCGACGGGCTACGAGGAGCCGGAGGAGCTTCTCCGCGACGCCGACACCGCGATGTACCGGGCGAAGGACGGCGGGAAAGCGCGCCACGTCGTCTTCGACCGGGCGATGCGGACGAGGGCGGTGTCCCTCCTCCGACTCGAAACCGATCTCCGGCGAGCCGTCGAGCTCGACGAGTTCGTCGTTTATCACCAGCCGATAGTCCACCTCGCGAGCGGGCGGGTTCACGGTTTCGAGGCTCTCGTGAGGTGGGATCACCCGGAGCGCGGCCTCGTCCCGCCCGGAGTCTTCATCCCGCTCGCTGAGGAGACCGGACTCATCGTGCCGATCGGGCTGTCCGTGCTTCGGAGCGCGTGCCGCCAGACGGCCCTGTGGCGCGAGCGGTATCCGGATCACCGCCCGCTCGGTGCGAGCGTGAACCTCTCGGCGGCGCAGCTCATCCGCCCGGACTTCCCGGACAAAGTCGCCGAAACCCTCGAAGAGACCGGACTCGCCGGACGCGACCTCACCCTCGAAATTACGGAGAGCGCCATCATGCGCGACGAGGAAGTCGCCGCCGAAGCCCTCTCGCGCCTGAAGGCGCTCGGCGTGAGGCTCCACGTGGACGACTTCGGGACCGGGTACTCGTCGCTCGGGAGGCTCCACGAATACCCGGTGGACGCGCTCAAAGTGGACCGCTCGTTCGTGAGGAGGATGTCCGAGGAAGCATCCGGGGAGAACGCGGAGATCGTCGAGACCATCATCACCCTCGCCCGCCAGCTCGGCATGGACGTCGTCTCCGAGGGCATCGAGACCACCGACCAGCTCGACCGCCTCCGCGAAGCGGGCTGCGACTACGGGCAGGGATACCTCTTCTCGCGCCCCGTGCCGGGCGAAGCCGCCGAATCGCTCCTCGCCGCCGACCGGGTGTGGCGGTGAGTGGCTCGCCTCCGGCTTCGCCGCTTGTCAGCCTGTCAGCTTTTTGACCCGAAGCGTTTCATGGAGCATCCATCGCTCCGCGCTTCGTCCGCTTCGGGGTGGGGGGCGAAGCCGCGATCGGCGGTCTTTCGGAAATGATGCGGATCCGACCATATATAAATATATAATGGGTTCCGCGTTCGACACTCCGAATCGTCGTCGTAGCTACGGTCCGGTGGCGCGTCCTCGCGGACGATCCGGCGTGGCGGAGGTCACGCGGCTTGCCTATGGCGCCGGGTCCCGCCGAAGAAAACAATATGCGCGAAACACTCGACCGGAGCGGATGGCCGCGTCTCGGAGAATACGGTGGCGAACGGGCGCACTCGACATGGCTGGCGGTCTTCGAAAAGGTCGGCCATGCTTTCGCTGAAATCCTGACTGGCTGACAAGCTGACAAGCGCGGCGAAGCCGCCACGCGAAGCCGCTCACCCGAGTTGCCCCGAGCCGACGGCGCGGGCGTATCGTCCGGACTCGAGCGACCAGTCGAGGTTGCCGCGCATTCGGGCTTCGAGGACGGAGAGGTTTCGGGAGAGGTTTCGGGAGAGGTTTCGGTCTGCCGAATCTCCGAACGACGGCAGATCCGGGGCGAGGGCCATGAAATCGCGCACCTCGGCGTTGTGCATTTCGACGACTCGCCTCGCCGCCTCTTCGAGGGTGAGTCCGGTGGCGGCGGCGAGGACGATGACGAGATTGTGGACGTCTCCGTGGGCGAGTTCCTTTTCCAGGGAAAGGATGTCGTTCGACCAGCAGACCACGTTGAACGAGGCTTGCGTCAGGCGCCTGACCGGGGGGTCGTCGAGGATGCGCCTCGGGAGGCGGGCGTCTTCGGAGAGGCCGATGAGTTCCTCGTCAATGTCGAGGCCGCCGGTCAGCGGGCGCATTCGGAGGTACGACTCCGGGTCCGGGACGATCCCCCTCGCCCGGTTCGACGCCTCCCACACCGTGGCTTCGAGATAGTTCCGTATGGCACGGGTGAAGCGCCGCATCCACATCGAGCCGGGCGCGATGGCCTGGAACCTCTCCCGAAGGTCGCATACGGCGTACACGACCGGGGCGTCGGCCTCCGCTGCCTCGTCGCCTTCGAGGACGTCGAGGGAGCGGCGGTCCGATTCTGAGAGGCGGTCGGGGCTGTGGCCGACGTCCGACTCGTCGCGGAGGTCGTCCTGAAGGAACATCCACGCATAAAATCCGATATGAGCCGCAGATTTCCAGACTCGCAAAAAGGATGGAACCTCGCGGCGAGAAGCCCGACGCCCCCGGCGCGGAAGATTTTGTGCGAGCGCGCGTCCCGGAAGAGTCCGAAGTTCTCCGCCCACGCGAGCGAATCCTCCTCGGCGGCGCGGGCGTGCTTGTTCATCACGGATAGGAAAGGACAATACAAACCTTGCAGAAACGCCCGATCCACGATCCGGCCCATAATTCCCCCCGCTCTCCCGAACCTTGCGACTACCCAGACAGCCTGTATGTTCACAAGACGGGGGGCCACAGTCAAGGCAGCGCGTCCGGCGATGATAGACTGCTTTTGTCGTCGTGGATCTCCGAAGGGGTATGCGAATGAAACAGAAATTCTCCGCGAGCGTCTTTCGGGAAGGGGATTGGCACGTCGCGCAGTGTTTGGAGGTTGACATCGCCAGCCAGGGCGAGAGCGAGGACGAGGCTCTCGCCAATCTCAAGGAGGCCATCGAGCTTCACTTCGAGCCACCCGTTCCTACCGCCGAACCAAAGATAAAAACCATAGAGGTGGAGGTTGGCGCAGCTTAATCCGCTCCCGTACCGCGAGGTGAAACGCAGGCTGGAAGCGTCGGGCTTCGTGGAAACGAGCCAGAAAGGCAGCCACGTCAAATTCGCGCGGCAGACCGAAGATGGCGTGAGAACCACCATCGTGCCGCGCCACCGCGAGATAGCCGTCGGGACTCTTCGGAGCATACTTCGCCAGGCGGGCATCACTCCGAGCGGCTTCGAGCCGCTATGAACCTCACTTCAATACTCAACAGTGAGTCGGCTACAATCGGCGACAACGTCGTCCCGACGAAGGGAGATATCTCATGCGCGTCGTAGGCGTGGACGGGTGCCGCGGAGGATGGGTAGCGGTGGTTTATGATGTCGGGGAACGCAAATTGCACATATGCACGCACACCACCATGACTGAGATAATAGCTGAATACGATAGTGCCTCATGCGTCGCAGTAGACATGCCTATCGGACTTCCCGAGGGAGAGCCTCGCCTGTGCGACATCGAAGCAAGAAAGGTTCTCGGATCGAGACGGAGCAGTGTGTTTCCCACACCGAACCGCAGACTGCTGGAGACCGCCATTTCAAGAAACCTGGACTATGCCCAGACAAATGAGATGTCGCGGGAGCTTTACGCGAAAGGTGTGTCCAGGCAGGCTTTTGGAATCTTTCCGAAAATAGCAGAGGTGGATCGCCTGATAACTCCAGCCTTGCAGGATAAGTTGATTGAGATCCACCCCGAGGTCTCGTTCTCGGCGCTCGCCGGTCGCCCCATGACCTTCCGCAAGAGCAAGCCAGAGGGTTTTGACGAACGACGAAGCTACCTCGCGAAGGATTTTGAAACAATCAATTTCCCCTCCAGGCAGGAAGCAAGGCGCATCGCTACTCCAGCGCAGCCTGACGATCTGCTGGACGCGATAGTCGCGGCTTGGACCGCAAAACGCTTCGCCGAGGGAAAAGCTGAGCGGCTTCCTCAAGAACTCCGGACAGACTCCCGCAGGCTTCGAATGGAAATCATTTACTGATTCACATCCTCCGGAGAACCGCGCATTTGAGATAGCCCGTCTCCGGTATGGTGAGTGTTTCGGGGTGGTCCCCCGCCTGCCCGCGCCACTCGACGACCCGCATGTTCGCTCCCGCGTCCCCCGCCGCCGAGCGGAGCGTCTCCTCGAACATCTCCCGCGAGAGATGATGCGAACACGAGCACGTTATGAGGATGCCGCCGTCGGGATCGAGCATCTTCATCGCCCGGAGGTTTATCTCTTTGTACGCCCGCCTCGCCTTCGGAAGCTCCCGCTTCGATTTCGCGAACGCGGGCGGGTCGAGGATGATCGTGTCATATTTCTCACCATCGTCGGAGCGGCCGCGGAGAAGGTCGAAAGCGTTCGACCGTGTGAACGTGATGTCCTCGATCCCGTTCAGTTCGGCGTTTTTCCGTGCGGCGTCGAGCGCGGGGCCGCTCGCGTCCACGGCCTCGATGGAATCGGCGTTCTTCGCGGCGTGGAGCGCGAATCCCCCGGCGTACGTGAAAACGTCGAGAACCCTTCCCTTCGAGATCCTTCCGGCGGCGAGATGGTTTTCGCGCTGGTCGAGGAATGAACCCGTCTTTTGCCCGCCCCGGAGGCTCGCCGCGTACCGAACCTCCCCCTCCCGGATGACGACGCTCTCCGGCACTTCCCCTCCGAGGACACGCACTTCCCGGTCGAGCCCCTCCTTTTTCCGGGATGCGGTGTCGCCCCGGAGGAGGACGCCGGACGCTTCGATCTCATCACCGAGGATTCCCACCACAATATCGAGCCTCCTCTCGACGGCGGTGGCTCCAACTTGGAGCACGAGATACTCACCATATTTGTCCACTATCAGACCGGGGATCCCATCCGCCTCGGAGTGGACGAGACGGTACGCGCTCGCGTCTATTTCGAGCGAACGTCGGAGATCAAGCGCTTTGCGAACTTTCTCCCGGAACCACTCTTCGCCGATCTCCTCGTCGAGACGACTCGCGACGCGGAGGGATATTTCGCTCTCCGGGTTTCCGAACGCCATCCCGAGGAAGTTCCGCCCCCGGTCCACGACGCGAACCACGTCCCCGGCCCCCCCGGCCATCACCTCGACATCCGACCGATACACCCACGGATGCCCGGAGCGCACCCTCTTCGCGCCGCGCCCGCCGACCACAGCCTCCGCAATCCTCTTCGCCAAAACCCGTGTATTCTCCCTTACCGCCGAGACGGTGAACTCTGTTAGCATCCGCAACGTATATCCAATACTTTACCCGCACGCGCCGAAAGCCGAAGGCCGAACGGCGGAAGGAGACAGTCGCTGAGCAATTCGCCGAAGGAGAGGAAGGTCGCCGTCGTGGGAGCCGGAATGGGCGGCCTCGCCGCAGCCATCCGCCTCGCCCGACTCGGCTTCTCCGTCGAAGTATTCGAAAAGAACTCGACCCCCGGCGGCCGTATGAACCGACTCGAATCGGACGGCTTCACCTTCGACACCGGCCCCTCGCTCCTCCTCATGACCGACACGTACCGCGAACTTTTCTCCTTCGCGGGACGTAATTTGGAGGATTATGTCCGCCTCACCCCCATAACCTCAAACTACAAGGTTAACTTCGGGGACGGGGATGAACTCCGCATACACCGCACGCTCCCGGAACTCATAAAGGAACTCGAACGGATCGAACCGGGCGTAACCCCGCGTTTTTACCGCTTCCTCGCCGACTCATGCCTCCGGTACCGTCTCGGACGGAGCGAGTTCGTCGAACGCGACTTCGAGAACGCGAAGTCATTCTTTGGCCTCCGCAACCTTAACCTTTTACTGAAGACAAAAGCCACGAGCAATTATTACAAATCCGTGTCGAGCTATTTCGAGACGGAGAAATTGCGCCAGGCTTTCAGTTTGCAAACGATGTACCTCGGACTCTCGCCATTCGAGGCTCCGGCAGTTTACACGCTCCTCCCATACACCGAACTCGCCGAGGACGGACTGTGGTTCCCCGAGGGCGGCATGTACTCCCTCATCGAGGCGATGACGGAGCTTGCGCGCGAACTCGGAGTCGAGTTCCATTTCGACAGCGAGGTCGAGAAGGTTCCGACAATGAAAGGGCGGGCGTCCGGGGTCGTTGTCGGCGGCGAAGAATTTTTCTACGACGCCGTCCTCGTTAACGCCGACCTCCCGTATGCGTACCGGAAGCTTCTTTCCGGCGGGCACGACTCGGACTTTCGGACGCGGAGGCGCGGGAAACTCAAGTACACCGCTTCGGCGTTCATGCTTTATCTCGGCCTCGACGTGAAGCTCGACCATATGGCGCACCATAACTTTTACCTCTCATCGAGGTACAAGGAGAACTTCGAGGCTATATTCCGCGACGGCGGGTTGCCGGAAGACCCGTCTTTTTATGCGGTCGTGCCGTCAAAGACGGAGCCGGGCATGGCTCCGGAGGGGATGGACGGGCTTTTCGTCCTCGTCCCGGTGCCGCACCTCGGGCCGAAAGTTGACTGGGAACGAGACGGCGCGGCGTTCAAAGAAAAGGTTTATGCGATGCTCGAAAAGCGATGCGGCATCGAAAACATCCGGGAGCATATCGTCTTTGAGAAGGTTCGGACGCCGGAGGATTGGCGCGATGAATACAACCTCGAGGAAGGCGCGGCTTTCGGGCTGGGACACGGGATTTTCCAGGTCGGGTATTTCCGGCCGCCGATGAAATCCCGGAGCGTCGAGAATCTGTATTTCGTCGGGGCGAGCACGAGGCCGGGGACGGGGGTTCCACTCGTCACCATCGGGGCGAGGCTCGTTGCGAACCGTATTTTTCGGGAGATCGGATAGTATGCGCCTCGATCCGGCGAGGAACCCGCTCTCGGACGCGACTCTCTCGCTCGCGGAATGCTACGCGCTGTGCGAGGGCGTCCAGAAATCCCACAGCCGCACGTATTATTTCTCGACCCGGCTTTTTCCGCCGGAGGTCGCCCGGCACGTCCATGCTCTTTACGCCTTCATGCGGTACGCCGATGAGATCGTGGACAATCCGGGAAGCCTCACCCTCGATGAACAGCTTATCCTCCTCGAAACCTTCGAGTCCGAGACGATGGCCGCCGTCGAAGGGGAGAAAGTCTCGAACCCGGTGCTTCGAGCGTACGGGAACACGGTGCGTGAGTGCGGCATCGAAAAGGAAGACATCTCGGCTTTCCTGGGAGCCATGAAGATGGACACGGGTGTTTTCCGGTACCGGACGTTCGGGGATCTCGAAGGGTACACGTATGGGAGCGCGGCGGTCGTCGGGCTGATGATGTGCCGTGTGATCGGGGCGCGGGACGAGGCCGCCCGGCCTCACGCCGAAGCCCTCGGGACGGCGATGCAACTCACGAACTTCCTCCGCGACATCGGGGAAGACCGTCTCCGGGGAAGGATATACGTCCCGCTCGAAGACCTCGACCGCTTCGGCTACTCGGAGCGCGACCTCGAGAACGCCGTCGTGGACGGGCGATTCAAATCCCTCATGGCTTTCGAGATGGAGCGGGCGCGGAGCCTTTACGCCGTCGCGGACGAGGGCATGGGGTACATTCCGAAAGGGAGGCGTTTCCCCGTCGTCGTGGCGCGGAATTTATACGCGGGGATCCTCGACCGCATCGAAGCCCGAGGCTACGATGTGTTCTCCGGTCGCGCCCGAACCTCGCTCGCAAAGAAGGTCTCGGTCGCCGCAACATGCGCCGCAAAGGAGCCGGGCGACATCGTGGCAAGGTTCCGCCGCACAGCCCCCGCGACATAGGCGCATCCGGGGCATCTCGCCGAATCTTCGTGAAGCTCTTCGCCTGAAAACTAACCGCGATCACACCCCGAACATCCTCCTCGGAAGCATCTTCCGAGTCTCGAAAAGCGCGGTTCTCATTACGCAACCCGTTCCTGTTTTTCCTGCAAAACGGAAATTTTTTGCATTTTGGGATCGCAGCGTATAGGGTAATTGGCTATGTATCGAGCCAAGTTTCGCCGCCGACATTGGCGGTGCGGCGGGCTGGGAAGCACAAGCTATGGATATGGAGGGGTTTCGTGACGGCGGATGGCGAGCAGTCTTTCGGGAGCAATCCCACGGGGGTTCGGGAGACGGATCACTATGAGATCGAGTACGTCCAAAGTTTCGTCGAGAAGTGGGACGAACTCATTGACTGGGAATCGCGGGGCGAGAGCGAAGGCAATTTCTTCATCGAACGCCTCAAAGAACGCGGCGCGGTGAAGATCCTCGACGCGGCGACCGGGACGGGCTTCCATTCGGTGCGGCTTCTCAACGAGGGCTTCGAGGTCGTGAGCGCCGACGGAAGCGCGGAGATGCTCATAAAGGCGTTCGAGAACGGACGCGAATTCGGCGGGCATATTTTGAGAACGGTTCATGCGGATTGGCGGTGGCTGAGGCGCGATGTGAACGGCGAGTACGATGCGATCATATGCCTCGGCAACTCGTTCACGCACCTTTTCTCCGAACAGGATCGGAGGAAGACGCTGGCCGAGTTTTACTCGATGCTCCGCCACGACGGCGTTCTCATACTCGATCAGCGGAACTACGACGCGATACTCGACCACGGATACTCGTCGAAGCACACATATTATTACTGCGGCGACGCGGTGAACGTCGAGCCGGAGTACGTGGACGAGGGACTCGCCCGCTTCCGCTACGACTTCGCCGACGGCGCGGAGTTCCACCTGAATATGTATCCGCTCAGAAAAGAATACGTCCGGCGGCTCATGGAGGAAGTCGGTTTCCAGAGGATCGAGACGTACGGGGATTTCCAGGAAACATACCGGGAGGAAGAGCCGGACTTCTTCATCCACATAGCCGAGAAAATGTACATCGAGGACGAAACCGAGGGGGGAAAGTGAGCGAGAAGGAACTCTCGAACGGGACACCGGACTCCGTGGACGTCGCGCGGGATTATTACAATTCCGACGATGCCGACGGTTTTTACTCCACGATATGGGGCGGCGAAGACATCCACGTCGGGCTGTATGAAAACGAGGGCGAACCGATCTTCGACGCAAGCCGACGCACCGTCGAGCGGATGGCCGCGAGGCTCAATGGCCTCGGCGAGAACGCCCGCGTCCTCGACATCGGGGCGGGATATGGCGGGGCGGCGAGGCATCTCGCCGGGAGCCGGGGGTGCAAAGTTTTCGCGCTCAATCTCAGCGAGGTCGAGAACGAGCGGAACCGGAGGATGAACGAGGAGGCGAACCTCGACCATCTCATCGAGGTCGTGGACGGCTCTTTCGAAGAGGTTCCTTTCGAGGACGGCTCCTTCGACGTCGTGTGGTCGCAAGACGCCATCCTCCACAGTGGCGAGCGCGAGAAGGTCGTCGAGGAAGTTTCGAGGGTTCTCAAGGACGCCGGGGAGTTCGTGTTCACTGATCCGATGCAGTCCGACGGCTGCCCCGAGGACGTGCTTCAGCCGATACTCAACCGCATCCACCTCGACTCCCTCGGCTCGCCGGAATTCTACCGGGACACAGCGAGGCGCTTCGGAATGAGGGAACTCGCCTTCGAGAACCACACGAAACAACTCGCCACGCACTATGCCCGCGTCCTCGAAGAAACCGAAAAGCGGGAAGACGAACTCGCGGACATAACGAGCGAAGAATACATCGAGCGCATGAAGGCCGGTTTGAAGCATTGGGTGGACGGCGGGAATCGGGGGCATCTCGTGTGGGGAATTTTCCACTTCGGTCGGTTCGCGGGTCGCTCCGCGCCTGGTTTTTAGTTGTTGGTTATTGGTTGTTGGAAAAAGCCAAAAACTCGAGCGTGTCGGCCATGTCCGCCTCGACCGTCAGGGTTGTCGGTTTTTAGTTTTTGCCAATAGCCACAAACCAATAACCAACAACCCCGGCGCGAAGCGTCGGTTGTATTCCGCGTCTCGCCGTGATGTAATTTCACGGCTGCGAGGCAGATTAGGCAGCGCTCATCGAGAGCGGTCGAGGGACGGGCCTTATGACACCGCGGCTACCGGCGAGAGGGAGGCTTTCCCCCACGACAGGTGCCAACTCCCGCGGAGGGCGGCCTCCGAGAGATGAGTCGGACCACCGGACTCCTCTCTTCATGCGAGCGCGATTTTTGGTCGGCTATGGAGAAAGGTTTGTGTTTTGAGTTTCAGCTTCACCGAACGGATGGAAGGTCGGGTTCTCATCGGCGACGGCGCGATGGGTACCCTCCTCGGAGAACGCGGCGTCGGCTTCAAACATCCCTATGACCGGGCGAATATTTCGAAGCCCGACCTCGTTCGAACGCTCCACGAAGAATATATCCGCGCCGGGGCGAACCTCATCGAGACGAATACCTTTTCCGCGAACCGCGTGAAACTCTCACAATACAAACTCGAAGAGAAGGTGCGCGAGATAAACATCGAGGGCGCGCGCCTCGCCCGGAGAGCCGTGGATGACGCGCCGTCGAATGGCGAGAAGCCCGCCGTCCTCGGGGCGATCGGGCCACTCGGGAAGCCCCTCTCCCCCATCGGGCAAATCTCGCACGACGAGGCCGAAGGGATTTTCCGCGATCAAAGCGAGGCCCTCGTCGAGGGCGGCGTGGACGCCATCCTCCTCGAAACCTTCACCGATCTCACCGAACTTCGGATAGCTTATGAAACCGCCAAAGAATTCGGACTTCCGATACTCGCGTACAAAACCTTCGTCGAGGACGGCGAACGTCTCGCGGACGGGCTTCCGGTGAAGGTGGCTCGGGAGATGGCCGGATGGGGCGTGGAACTCGTCGGGTCGAATTGCACCGTCGGGCCGCAGCGGATGGTCGGGATCATCGAGCAAATGTCGGCGGAGATCGGGCCGGTCGCAGCCATGCCGAACCCCGGACTCCCGCAAATTATTGACGGAACCATTCATTACCGGCGCGACGTCGGACACTTCGCCGAGTACGCCGTGAAGCTCGCCGAGGCCGGGGCGAGGCTCATCGGCGGATGTTGCGGGACGACGCCGGAGCATACGAAGGCCATCTCTGACGCGCTCCGCGACTTCGAGGTCGGAGATACGAAAACGTACGGAAACGTTGTCGTGAAGGAAGACGTCGAAGAAGAGGCCGCCGCCGAGCCGGTCTCCGACTTCGCGCAGCGGATCGAAGATGGGTTCGCCGTCACGGTCGAGGTGGATCTCCCCCGCGGAAACGACATCTCCGAGGTCATCGAAGCCTCGCGGGCATTGAAAAACCGCGGCGTCCACGCGATAGATATTTCGGACGGCGCTCGGGCGCGGCTCCGGATGCACCCGGTCGCGGTGGCGAAGATCGTTCAAGAAGAGGTCGGCATCGAGGTCGTGGCGCACATATGCTGCCGGGACCGGAACACGATCGGTCTTCAATCCGACCTCCTTTCGGCGGCGGCTCTCGGGGTTCATAATATTCTTGCGATAACCGGCGACCCGCCCATGATCGGCGACTATCCCGAGGCGACGGGGGTTTTCGACACCGACGCCATCGGCCTCGTCCACATCCTCGCCGAGATGAACAAAGGCCGCGACCTCGCCGGGAATTCCATCGGACGCGCTCCGGGATTCCTCATCGGCGCGGCATTCAACCCGACCGCCGAAGATCTTCCGGCGGAGGTTCAAAAACTGAAGCGGAAGATTGACGCGGGGGCGCACGCGTATTGGACGCAGCCCGTCTTCAAAATAGACGATCTCGAACGCGCCATCGAAGAGATCGAGGCGGCGGGACTCACCGACGACGCGAAGCTCCTCCTCGGCCTCATGCCGCTCCGGAGCGCGAAACAAGCCGAGTTCCTCCACCATGAAGTCCCCGGCATAAACATCCCGGAAACCGTGCGGAAAGGACTCGCCGAACTCTCGCCGGAGGACGCACCGAAATACGGGGTGGAAGTCGCGCAGAATCTGCTCGTCGAGGCGAAGCCGCTCGTGAACGGGGCGTACATAATGCCGCCCGCGAGCGCGCCGGAACTCGCGGGGGATGTGGTGGAGGCGATGAGCGTTTGAAGCTCGTCAGCCTGTCAGCCGGGACGGATGCGTCCTCCGGGCGAATGCCCGAGGAGATCGCGGCGGAGATGCTTTCCGTCGTCGGCCTCGAACAGTTCCGCGAAACCGCATCGTCGGCGAAATAGAGGTATAAAAAGAACATGATCACGGATAAAAACCAAGCGAACACCGGAAGCCGAAGCGAGCGAGTCGAGAAGTTCCGCGAGATTTTGAAGCAAAGAATCCTCATCCTCGACTGCGCGATGGGAACCATGATCCAAAGCTACGACCTCGAAGAGTCGGACTATCGGGGCGAACGCTTCGCCGACCACGGCTCGGATCTCAAAGGGAACAACGACCTCCTCTCCATAACCCAGCCGGGCATAATCTACGACATCCACACCGCGAACTTCGACGCCGGAGTGGACATCGTCGAGACGAACACCTTTTCTTCGACGAGCATCGCACAGGCGGATTATCACCTCGAAGACCACGCATACGAACTCAACTTCGAGGCCGCCAAAGTCGCCCGGAAAGCCGCCGACGACTTCACCGAAAAAGACCCGGACCGCCCGCGATTCGTGGCCGGGGCGATGGGGCCGACGAACCGGACCGCCTCCATATCCCCCGACGTGAACAACCCCGGCTTCCGAAACACGACCTTCGACGAACTGAAAGAAGCGTACAAAGAAGAGGCGCGGGGTCTCGTCGAGGGCGGAGCGGACCTCCTTCTCATCGAGACGATCTTCGACACTTTGAACGCGAAGGCCGCCATCTTCGCGGTCGAGGAATATTTGGAGGACGAAGGACTCGACGTTCCCATCATGATCTCCGGCACGATCACGGATGCGTCGGGACGGACTCTTTCCGGGCAAGTCACCGAAGCGTTTTGGAATTCGGTGCGACACGCGAACCCCATAAGCGTGGGCTTGAATTGCGCCCTCGGGGCGAAGGAACTCCGCCAATACGTCGAAGAACTCTCCCGCGTCGCGGACACGAACGTGAGCGTCCATCCGAACGCGGGGCTTCCGAACGAGTTCGGGGAATACGATGAGTCGCCGGAGGCGATGGCCGAGGAGATCGGGGAATGGGCATCGAGCGGATTCGTGAACATCGTCGGCGGATGCTGCGGGACGACGCCCGACCACGTTCAAGC
>JACDAJ010000176.1 GCA_013695475.1 Rubrobacter sp.
TCAAAGACTTGGTAGCGGAAATTATTGGCGATACTGGGGAGCCAGGAAGCGCTGAGGAACTGATGATCGAACGCTTGGATGAGCAAACTTATTTAGTCCAAGCGCAGATGAATTTAGAAGACCTTAATGAGCTATTAAAGTTAAGTTTGCCTTTGAAAAACGAATATCAGACATTGGGGGGCTTTTTGCTATATCAGTTACAAAAAATTCCTCCGGTTGGGACTACTTTAACTTATGAAAACCTAGAATTTACCATCGTTTCCGTTGATGGGGCGCGTTTGCATCACATTAAAATGCGCCGTCAAACTATTACACCTCCGGCGTGAATTAGGAACTGATGCCATATTATTAAATAGCTGCTACAGATAGGATAAAAGTTAAATTTAATGGTCGTGGTGCTAAAATTCGCCATCCGCGCCAGCACATCAAACCAAACTGAAATCGCACCTTTTGGCGGTTACAAAATGTCGGCTTATGAACGCGAACAGGGCGCAGAAGCTTTAGAGAGTATACCCAGTACAAAACTATTTGGGTGAATTTAGTGTAGTTTTAGTGGTATCTGAAAAAGATTTGGAGATATGTGCATGGTTGACTCACTAGAATTGCCTTCCATCTTTGCAGAAACGCCAATCGCCCTAGTGCCAGCAAAGGCGATCGCCCAATTTCCAGTTAATACATTTCTAGAAAGCATTGCCATTAGCGCCGATAATACCCTGTTTATTACCAGTCACCTAGATGGCAGCGTGTGGCGTATACACTCAGACACTCAGCCCGTGCTTCATACGAGGATTACCGGAAAGGCCGTAGGGCTGGCTTTTTTGCCAAATGGTCATCTCCTGCTGAGTGCCTGGGATAATCAGAATGTTCCTACCGTGTTTAGCATTTCACCAGATGGAGAAACCAGCGTTTTAGTAACCCTCCCCGACGCTATTTTTCTCAATGGGATGACGCTCCTAGATAGCAATAGTGTCTTAATCGCCGATTCCTACCGGGGAGCTATCTGGCAACTCAATGTAGCCGAAAAAACAGTTAGCATCTGGCTCGAACACCCTCTATTAGCTCGCAGTTCTGCCGATCGGGAGTTTCCGGCGGTGAATGGGCTAAAAATTTTTGATGGAGTGCTATACGCATCCAACACAGAAAAAATGCAACTGGTCAAAATTTCCATCATCAACGGGCAACCTGGAGAACCCAAAGTATTTGTAGCTCCGATCAATCTTGATGACTTTGCCTTCGATCGACAGGGCAATCTCTACGGCACCACTCACATTTACAACAGTGTCGTAAAAATTTCACCCGCAGGCGATATCACTATCATTGCCAATGCAGCAGAAGGGATGACAGGCAACGGCTCTGGCGTTTGGACGAAGTGAGAGCGATCGCACAGGTGTTTATGTCGTTACCAATGGCGGTATGTCCTTTCCATCTTCTACCGGGGTTGAACCTGGACAGGTCGTTCGTCTGGAAGTAGGGATTCCAGGATTACAAATTGGGGAATAACCAGCTTGAATATCATAGATGCCGTTAACAACGGTGACGATCCTCCAGTCACCGTTGATGTGCTGCAACGCGTCAAACCAGGTTGTGAGGATGCTTTTGAGCAAGTCCTCACGGATTTAATCGCCGCCGCTCGTTCCTTTGAGGGTCATCTTGGTGTGAATGTATTTCGTGGCATCAGCGCCCAGCCTGAATATCGAGTTGTCTTTAAATTTGACCGTGTGAGTCACCTCAAACAGTGAGAGTCATCAACAATTCGGCAGCAATTGCTCAAACAAGCTCGTCAACTCACTATTGATCCAGGGCAAACCTCCATCCTCACGGGACTAGAAACTTGGTTCACTCTCTCAACCCAACCCGGATTACCGCCGCCACCGCGTTACAAAATGGTTGTTCTTTCAGCGATTGCTATTTTCATTCTGCTTAATTTAGCCACGATGTTCGTAGTACCATTTCTTCAGCCACTACCCCCCCTACTGCGAACTCTAGTCGTTGTTTTGTTAATGGTTTCAATCATGACCTATGGTGTCATGCCTCGACTGACCAAGCTGTTTAGGGGATGGCTGTATCCAGGGAATAGGCGATCGCCTAAGTAAAATTTTTTGAACAACTACACCAGGAGAATGATGCAGAAGCAAAAGCGATCGTGGCTGACTTGCTGCGGGAGACGGAGATTGAAGCGATTGACGCTGGAGCGTTAAAAAATACTCGTTACATTGAACCCGCAGGAATGCTGTTAGTTCAGCTTGCCCATACCCACCAAATGGGACAGATAGCCATAAAACTCTTGCAACGCTAGGCATAAAAAAGTCGCTCCTATTGCAACCGCTCAACCACCTGGCTAATCCTCTATTTTCAAAGCAGGTTTATTGATAGGCAATGGGATCGACTAATCCCAATTCACTAAACGCTTCTAGTCTCAGCTTGCAAGAGTCACACGCGCCGCAAGCTTTCTCGTTTCCTGCATAACAAGACCAGGTTTTGTCCCAAGGTACGCCTAATTTGTTGCCTAGTTGGATGATTTCAGTCTTTTTTAGGTCAATGAGCGGTGCAACTATTTTAATTGCTTCCCCTTCTCTACCTTGCTTTGTCCCTAACCTAAAAACTTCCTGCATTGCCTGAATATAATCGGGGCGACAATCGGGATAGCCAGAGTAATCTAAGG
>JACDAJ010000241.1 GCA_013695475.1 Rubrobacter sp.
GGGGCTTCGCGTCACGGACGAGCGGACGCTCGAAGTCGCGGAGATGGTGTTCGCCGGGCAGGTGAATAAATCGCTCGTCCGGGAACTCGTTTCGCTCGGGGTTCCGGCGGTCGGGATCTCCGGCACCGACGGGCCGACTTTGCTCGTCGAGGGGATCGAAGAACTCGGGCGCGTCGGGGAGATCGTGCGCGTGGATACGAAGCTCCTCGAAACTATCGCCTCGGGGGGGTTCGTCCCGACGGTCGCGCCGCTCGGCGTCGGCCCGGTCGGCGGCGGCTCCGGGGATTCCGTCGGGGCATACAACGTGAACGCGGACATGGCGGCGGCGGCTATTTCCTCCGCGCTCGGGGCATCGCATCTTTTCCTCATGACGGATGTGGATGGTTTCCTCGAAGGCGGGGAGGTCATCGCGGGGATCCCGGTCGGGGAGACCGAATCGTATATCGAGAGCGGAGCCGCCGAAGGCGGAATGGCCCCGAAACTCCGGGCGGCTTCGAAGGCGGCTAAGAGCGGCGTGGAAGCTCGCATTATCAACGGGAACACGAAGGGCGCGCTCGCGAAAGCCGTCGCGGGCGGGAAAGTCGGAACGGTCATATCGGACGGATCGGAAGGAGTCGCGTGATGGAAAACTCGAACATGAAGAGCGTGATGGAGACATATAAGCGTTTGAACATCGCCCCGACGGAGGGCAAAGGAAGCTGGCTCTTCGACGAGGGCGGCGAGAAATATTTGGATTTCATCGCCGGGATCTCCACGAACGCGCTCGGGCATTCCCACCCGAAGCTCGTGAAGGCGATTCAAGAACAGGCCGAGAAGCTCATCCACTGCTCGAACCTTTATGAAATTCCCATTCAAGCCGAAGTCGCCGGGATGATCACCGACGCGACCGACTTCGACAAAGTCTTCTTTTGCAACTCCGGAGCGGAGAGCGTGGAGGCCGCGATAAAACTGGCGCGGAAGCACGCATTCATGAACCACGGCGAGGCGAAGCACGAAATACTCACCTTCTCGAAATCGTTCCACGGACGGACATACGGCGGACTCACCGCGACCGCGCAGCCCGCTCTTCAAGAAGGATTCGGCCCGATGCCGGAGGGTTTCCGGTACGCGCCGTTCGGGGATTTGGAGGCGGCGGAAAAACTCGTCGGCCCCGGAACAACGGCGATCCTCGTCGAGCCGATTCAAGGCGAAGGCGGGATAAACGTCGCGCCGGAAGGTTTCCTCGAAGGACTCCGTGAACTCTGCGACGAAAATAATGCGCTCCTCATCTTCGACGAGGTTCAAACCGGGATGGGACGGACGGGACACCTCTTCGCGTATATGGGAATGGGGGTCGTGCCGGACGTTCTCACGAGCGCGAAGGGTCTCGGCGGCGGTTTCCCGGTCGGGGCGATGATGGCGAAAGAAGAATGCGCCGCGCTCACCCCCGGAACGCATGGCTCGACGTTCGGGGGGAACCCGCTCGCGATGGCCGCCGTCAAAGCCGTCCTCGAAACCGTGAACACGCCGGAGTTTTTGGAAGAGGTTCGTTTCAAAGGGAAGGTTCTCAAAAACGCACTCGAAGATCTCGCCCGCCGGACGGACGGGGCGGAGGTTCGGGGGGAGGGGCTTCTCCTCGGACTCGACCTCGGGGAGGATATGGGGCCGAAGGTATTCGAATATTGCCTCGGGGAGAAGGTTCTCGTCAACCTCATCGGAGGAACTACTATCCGGATGGCGCCGCCGCTCACGGTGACGAGGACGGAGGTTCGGCATGCGCTGAATACGTTTCGAGGCGGCGTGGACGCAATGAAGGCCATCGAGATGCCCGAAGCCGCGGTCGCGTGATCCCCGCCGCCGACCCCGCGCCCGGCTCCTCCCTCATCGCCGGACGCGACTGTCTCACCCTCGCCGAGTTCTCGCCGGACGAAATGAAGCTCATCCTCGGTGAGGCGGTGAAAATAAAAGGGTGGCAAAAGTCGCGGATTTCGTATCGTCCGCTCCGGGGGCGCACCCTCGCGATGGTCTTCGAGAAGCCGTCGAATCGCACTCGCGTCTCGTTCGAGGTCGGGATGTATCAGCTTGGCGGACACGCGCTTTATTTGAATCCCGACGAGATCCAGCTCGGGAAAAGGGAGACGCCGTCGGATACCGGACACGTCCTCGCACGTTATATAGACGCGATCATGGTTCGGACGTTCGGCCACGCGGAACTCGAGGAACTCGCCCGAGCCGCCGAAGTCCCGGTCATAAACGGACTCACGGACATGCACCATCCCTGCCAGGCTCTCGCAGACCTCCTCACGATAAAGGAGGAATTCGGCGCGCTCGAAGACATAAGCATCGCGTACATCGGAGACGGAAACAACGTCGCCCACTCGCTCGCCGTCGGATGCGCCCTCACCGGGGCGAACCTCACCATCGCCCATCC
>JACDAJ010000246.1 GCA_013695475.1 Rubrobacter sp.
CGGCTCGAGTTTCTTTCTCATCAAACGCTCTTTTAGTTTTTGCTCTTCTTCCGTCAGGCGCGTCTTTTTTCTTCGCTCACTCATGCCACCATCATACCATTCGCGCCCGCGCCAAACCCCTCATGCTTCCGGCAAAACATCGAAGTACGCTCCCATCATATCGCCCTCGCACCAAACCAAAGCCGACGCGAGTTGGAGGGAGTCGGCGGCTTTGAGGGGATGTTTCCCGGCGAGGTCTTCCGCTTGGCGTCGCATTTCGTCGTCCGGGCGGATTTCCGTCCATCCGCCGGACAGAGTCCGCAGTCGGCTCATCGCTTCTTTGAGACCCTCTTCGTCGAAAACCCCTTCACGAGAAAGGCGATTGAATCCGGCCACGCATTCGACGCGGGTTCCCCATCAAACCGCCATGTCCCTGTCGGCGCGCAGAATACCCCGAACCTCGGCGGAGGCCACCTCCGCCACGATCAATGGCATGACCGCCGAAGCATCCCAAAACTTCACCGACGATCTTCGATGAGATAGCGGCGTGCGAGCCCGTCGGGATCCTCCGGCCCCTCACTCTCCCAAAACTCGTCGGGGATCTCCCCCGTGCCGAGCTTCACCACGCCTTCGCGCTCGAGCCGCTCCATCCGCTCCCGCTCGGTTTCTTTCCCATCCACCTTCCGCTTCTTCATGCCGCCATCATACCATTCGCTATCCGGCGAAATCCTTCACACCCTCCGTTTCGAGGCGCGTGAGGATCTCCCCCGCCCGATCCGTCACCCGCCGAGGAAGCCCCGCCAATCGAGCAACGTGAACGCCGTACGAAGAAGACTCCGCCCCCGCCTCGATCTTATGGAGAAACACGATCTCCCCCCCGACTTCCTCGACGGTCGCCTTGTAATTCCGGCACCCCGGAAGCGTGTCTTCGAGCCGCGTAAGCTCATGATAATGCGTCGCGAACAAAGTGAGCGGCTGCGCGTCGTCGTGGAGATACTCGGCGATGGCCCACGCGAGGCTCATCCCGTCATACGTCGAAGTCCCGCGCCCGACCTCGTCGAGGATGACGAGGGAGCGTTCCGTGGCGGAATTTAGAATACTCGCCGCCTCGGTCATTTCGACCATGAACGTGGACTCGCCGGACGCGAGGCGATCTTCGGCTCCGACGCGGGTGAAGATGCGGTCCACCACGCCGAGCCGGGCTTCATCGGCGGGAACATACGAGCCGACTTGAGCCATGAGCGTTATGAGCGCGACTTGCCGGAGATACACCGACTTCCCGGCCATGTTCGGCCCCGTGATGATTTGCAGCCGCGAATCACCGTCGATCTCCGAATCGTTCGGAACGAACGGACTCTCCGTCTTATGCTCGACCACCGGATGCCTCCCGGCCACGATGTTTATCCCCCGCTCCCCGGAGACCCCGGGACGAACGTACCGAAGCTCGTTCGCCGCCGCCGCGAACGACGCGACTACATCCACGACCGCCACGGCACGGGCTATTTTTTGGAGATCCGGCGCGGCCTCTTTGACGGCGGCGCGGACTTCGCCGAGGATTTGCCGTTCGAGCCTCTCGACCTCGTCGCGAGCCGTAAGCATCCGCGACTCGTGTTCTTTCAATTCCACGGTGACGTACCGGGCGTTGTGTTTGAGAGCCTTCCGGTGCTCGTAGTGCGCCGGGATCCGACTCGAGTCCTTCCCCGGAATTTCTATGAAGTACCCTTCGCCGTCACGGTATCCGACCTTCAAACTTTTCAGCCCGCTCTTCACCCGCTCGTCGGCCTCGAAGCGCGTCAGCCACTCGTGCGCCCCGTCCCGGAACTCCCGAGCCTCATCGAGTTCGGAAGAATATCCGGCTCGGATGACCTCGCCGTCCTCTTCGGAGATCGCCGCCGAGATAAGTTCCCGCACCCCCGGCGGCTCCTCCATCGCGGAGACGACCCGGCTCAAAAGAGAACTCCGTTCCGCCGCCGGGGCGAGGGATTCTTCCAGCGGCCCGATGGCTTCGAGCGCGCCTTTCAGCGACAGCAAATCGTTCGAGGAGGCCGAGAGGCGGACGATCCTCGTCGCGATCCTCTCGATGTCCGGGATGCGCCCGAGATGCTCCCGGCTTTCCTCACGAAGCATATAGTCCGAGGAGAGCGACTCCACCGCGTCGAGGCGTTGCTCGATACGATTCGCTTCGAGAAGCGGCCTCTCCATCCACCGCCGAAGCGTCCTCTCGCCCATCGGGGTCTTCGTGCGATCCATCGCCGAGATGAGTTCGTCGAGGCCGAGGTTCCTCCGCGTCGTAGCGTCGAGGAGCATGGTTTGGCCGGGTTCGTATCGCCGGAAGGTCACGATTTGATCCGGGGCGACCCCGCCCCGCAAACTCGCAAGATAGTTTATGAGCGCGCCCGCCGCCGCCACGAGCGCGGGACTCCCATCGAGGCCGAAACCTTTCAAACCCGAGACCTCAAAGTGTCTTTTCAAAGATTGCCCGCCCGCCGAAGGCTCGAACGTCCACCTCGGGGCGGGGCTGATCTTCGCCTCGACCTTCGGAAGATTCTCGACGGAAGTTCGCTCCGGCACGACAAGCTCCCGAGGCGACCACCGTTCGAGTTCCGAGGCAAGCTCCTCCTCGTCCACCTCCGTCCCGGTGAACTCCCCGGTCGAGGCTTCGACGAACGCGAGTCCGGCCCGCCCGTCACGCACCACGAACGCCGCCAAATAATTCGCATGCCCCGCCGAAAGCACGTTGTCCTCGATGACGGTTCCGGGCGTGAGTATTTGCGTTACTTCGCGCGTGAATTGCTTCGGCTTCGTGGGGTGCGCCCTTTGCTCGGCGACCGCGACGGAGTGGCCCTTCCGAAGAAGCGTCGCCAAATGTTCTTGAATCGAATGCCCCGGAACCCCGGCAAGCGGGACGCGGCCTTCCCCGGCGGCTTCGCGGCTCGTGAGGCGTATGGAGAGGGCTTGGGATATCTTCTTCGCGTCCTCCTCGAAGGTTTCGAAAAAGGTACCGACTTGGTAAAAGAGGATGGTGTCGGGGGGGAGTTGCGCTTTGAGTTCGGCGTAGCGTCCTAACATGCGCCTATTCTACGGCGCGGAGGGTTCGCTTTCAGCATGGAGATCACGGTGCCTCGCTCGTTTCGGGTGTTCCCGACTTTCTCTCCCTCGATGCTTCCGCCTCCCCGCCCCGCAGACTGTCGCCGGACTCGACTGGAATGGCGGCGACGCGGTGTTTCACCTCCATGCCTTTCCCGTCCCCCGAAGCGAAACGCGAAGCGGCGCGGCTCCCGGTCTCCGTCACTCCGGAAGGTCGGCGATGAGGATCGCGGCGATTTGCTTCGCTTTCCTCGCGGTGTCGGTGGCGGCTTCGAGGGAGTGGGCGACAGTCGCTCCTTCGTGGAGGATGACGAGCCGTTCCGCCAAATCGCCCGGCTCTTCGGCCCCGGCTTCTTCGGATAATTTCTCGAAGTATTCGCGGAGCCATTTTTTCTGCTCTATCGCCAGCTTCCGGGCCGGATGCGATGGATCCGGGTTCTCCGCCGCCGCGTTGACAAAACCGCATCCCCTCGGGTTCTCGCGCTCGATCCATCCTTCCAGAGCGTCGAACGTCGAAAGGAGCCGCTCCTTCGGCGAGCCGCCGCTTCCCTCGACGCTTTCCTCCATCCATGATCGCCACCTTTCGTCGCGGGCGCGGAGGTACGCGACGATCAAGCCGTCTTTGGATCCGAAACGCTCGTAAAGCGTCTTCTTCGTCACCCCCGCCTCCGCCGCTATGGCCTCCACGCCAACGGCCCGGATCCCTTCCCGATAAAACATCTCCGACGCCGCCCGCAAAACTCGCTCCCCCGCCGGCGTCATCGTCCGCTTCTCAGTGCCGTCCATTCCCAAAACCTCCCGAACTTTCCTCCCAGTATACCAACCGGTATGTTTACAAACGAAAATCCCTTGCTAGTATACATACCGGTGTAGTTACTCATAAGGAGAGTGGGTATGTCGGGGAGGCTGGCGAGGGTGTTTGGGAGGGTGAGGGAGTTTCTTCGGGAGTTTGATCGCGGCCTCGCGGTGGGCCACGGACATGAGAGGCCCGACCGAAACAAACGGCTGCGGCGACCGGAACCGGGGATTTGCCGGAGGCTCGATCGCCGATGCCGCGATGTTCGCAAACAGCGATGATGCCATCGCCGATTCCGTGCGATGAATAAAGCAAAGGTCGGCGTGGTCGGCAAGGGGCGAATACTCGCCGAGGCCGGCTTCGTCGTCATGTGGAGTTCGGGGTTCATCGGAGCGAGCCTCGGCACATTGACGGCGGGAACCTCGACGCTCCTCGCGTGGAGGTTCCTCATCGCGGCGATCATATTGTTCGGATGGACGATGGCGATGCGCCGGAGATGGCCCTCCGCCGGGGGGTTCGTGCATGCCGGAATCGTCGGCCTCCTTTCGCAAGGCGTGTATCTCGGGGGGGTCGTCGGGGCGGTCGAGATGGGTGTCTCCGCCGGGACGACGGCCCTCGTCGCCGCTTTGCAACCGCTTCTCGCCGCCTCCCTCGCCGGCCCCGTCCTCGGCGAGAAAGTTACGGGGCGGCAATGGATCGGCCTCGCTATCGGTTTGGCGGGGGTCGCTCTCGTGGTCGGGGGCGACATGGGGATGGTCGGAGCGGCTCCGATGTGGGCTTACGCGCTCCCGTTCGCGGGAATGGCGGGCCTCGTCGCGGCCACGTTCGTGGAGCGCGTGTCCGATGGAAGGGCCGCATCGGATATGCCGCTCGACGTTTCGTTGACCATACAATGCTCCGTGAGCGCGGTCGTGTTCGGGGTGGTGGCTCTCGCGCAGGGAAGCCTCGCTCCGCCGGAGGACACGCGGTTTTGGGGGGCCGTGCTTTGGCTCGTCGTGCTGTCCAACTTCGGCGGGTATGGATTCTATTGGCTCAACGTCAAGCTAAGCAGCGTGACGCGGGTGAGCAGCCTCCTCTATCTCACGCCCCCGACCACGATGGCATGGGCGTTCGTAATGTTCGGCGAGGAAGTCGGCTACCTCGCGATCCTCGGCCTCGCGATATGCGCCTGCGGAGTCTTCCTCGCAAACAAGAGCGAATGACGCCGAAGATGATTGATCGCGATTGAACACTTCCCGACCCTCCGCCATCCGCCTCCATCTCCGGCGCCGGTGTCTCCGCGATCCAGTTCCAACGGCGAAAGGCGCGATGGAGACGCCCCGCCACAGTCTCGCGGCAAAGAAAAAGACGGGGCGATGAAGCCGTCGAGCGTGTCGTTAACGTCGAGCAAGGCGCCGTCCACGGCATCATTCGCGTCGTCGGCGCCCACAACGGGGTTCATAAAGGTCGGCTGCCCCGTCGGCGAGATTCCGGTCGCCGGACATGACCCGTACGGGACATCGTCGCCGTTGGCGGCATTGACGTCTCCGGCGTTCGCGGCCTCGGCTCCGCGATGCCCCTCCGCGTGGCGCGGGGCGGGTCTTCGGGCTAGACTTGAAGTCATGGCAAGAGGTTCCTCGACTATATCGCCCGCGAAGCTTGGGGGCTTCGCGTCCCTCGCGGGGAGTTTGCTGCTTCTCTCGGGGATACTATGGCTATATTTCGCTCCGGGGCTTCCGCTCGGGGAATCCACGGTCTTACCCTCCGGCGTCTTCCGGCTCGCCGGGCCTCTCGGCGTCGCGCTCGCTACGGCGAGCTTGCTCGGCCTCTATTTCCTGATCGCCCGCGTCGGAGGTTCGACCGCAATGCTGTGGGCGACCTTCGGCGCGGTGATAATCCTCCTCTCGCTCGCGGGACTCGCATACATCGTGGCGAGCCAGCCGCCGTTCTCCTCGCCGACTGTGGACGAGGCTTTCACCGACCCGCCTCTTTTGTTCACCGTCTCCTCGGCGCTCGTGTCGTGGATACGACCGCTCGGCATCCTCCTCTTCGCCTTCGCCCTCGTCCGGGAGGACGTTTTGTTCGGACGGGCTTTGCTTTTGTTCCTCGTCTGCTTCCTCGAAGCCCCGCTCGTATCGAACGCGGTGCTTTACTTCGCAGGCCCTTCGCTCTCCGTCGAGTGGCCCATCCTTCTCTTCGGACTTCCCGGCGTCCAAACCGGTGTGATCGGAGCTTTGGCGTGGGCCGCATTCGGCGTCTCGATGCTTCTCCTCGACCGGGAATGAACTCGCGGAGAGCGCTTCCCGGCTCTCCGGCATCCTCATCCATCCCCTCTCGCCATCGTAGACACGACTCAGCGACGGGCGATCCGCCTCTGTGAACCGAAGGAACGTTCCAAAGGTGGACGTGGCTTTGCGGGGAAGCGGACGTTTCGAAAACGCATGCCCGGGTTCCGCATCGCCCGGATACGGCCTCGCGGATAAAGAGGATGTCCTCTCACAAACCGTCCGCCGCTATTCCTCCCGATCGAAAACCCTGTCCCGCAAACCCTCGACATCCACGTTCTCGGCCCCGCTCGCTATGAGCTTTCGCGCCTTCTCTCCGCCGCCGTTCCCCGAGTCCATCTCCGGCAACAGCCGCGCCAGAAGAAGCGTCGAGAGGGCGGACTGCTCGCCGCTGTCGCCCTGTATGAGAACCGGACGAGGCGCGTGGCTCATGAGGTTCTCCCCGACTTCGATGCGCTTTCTGGCAAGCTCGTATTGCAAAACGGCCCGGTTGTCGCGGTACGTCTGGCCGAGGTGGCGAAGCGCCGTCGCCTCGTTCTCGGCCTCGATGAGCGCGGATCGCCCTTTCGTCTCGATCTCCATCCGAACCTTTTGAGCCTCCGTCTCGCGCTCCTCGAGCATCCGCGCCACATCCTGGCGGGCCTTATTCCGGGCGGCGTTCACCTCAACGAGCCTCGCGTCGCGCTCCTTCTTCGCGCGCTCTATCTCCATGAGGAGCGTGTCTATGCGCTGCTTGCGGATAAGCTCCCACTCCCGCTCATAGGCGGCGAGCTCTTTGGAAACGCGCTCGCGGGTCGCGAGATGTTGCTGATATTGATCCAAAAGCTGCACGTCCGGTATGTTCGCGCCGAGTATGCGGACACCGTATCGTTCGAGTTGGCGGTTCAAATTCTCGCGCATGTCGTCCACGTCGCTGCCGCGGAGGTCGTAGGCTTGCTCGGTGCGGACCTGGCGGCTCCTTTGGCGGATCGCATCCTGAACCGCGCTCGAAAGCACGAGGTCGAAGTTCGACGCGCCGAGGGTTCGGACGAAGGCGATCGGGTCTTCGATCTTGAATTTGAGGAAGAACTCGATCGCTTTGAGCGGAACGTTTTCCTGCGTCGGACACGCCACGACGGGCGCGAGGTATGGGATCTCCGTCGTCGTGTCAACCACGAAGTCCACCTTCGACCACGGCCACCACAAATAATGGCGCCCCGGCGGCAAAGTGCCGACGATCTTGCCGTACTTCGTGAGAATCCCGGTCGTTCCCTGCTCGATCTCCACGATCGCGCCCCGCCACAGCCACAGCCCGGCCATAGCGACGATGAGGAACGCCACGAACAATGAAAGCCCGAGGCCGACGGCCATACCCGAAAAGACCCCCGCCCCGACGACGTACAATGCCAGCCCGAGGAGGAACGCCCATCCGAATCGGCGGCGATCCTTCGGGATGACGACGGGGACGAGTTCGCCCTCGTCGCCGCCGCGGAGATACTCCCGGATCTGGCCCCACCCGGAAACGACTTCCTTTATCTTCGAGAACTGCCTCGTTTGCATCGCGCTCATCGCTCACCACCCCCGTTGGGGCTATCCGGGTTTCCCGGGCTTTCTTCCCCCGGTTCGGCCTCGCCGCTCTGGCTGATCCGCTCGACCCTTTCCTGAACCTCCTCGTCGGCGACGGACTGGCGGATCTCCTCCAGCCGCTCCTCGTTCGCCTCGTTGTCGGCGGCAAAGTCCGGAGCCATGTCCTCCTCCGTCTCGACCTCCTCGGCGGCGGTCTTCATCTCCTCGATCTCCTTCTCGCGCTCGCCGATGCGAGAGCGTATCTCCTCCATCCGATCCCGGATCTTCTCCATGTCCTCCGGCGTATAAAGAGGCTCGTCGCCCGAGCCGACCATCCGCCTCGCGGTCGCGAGGAAGTCTATCGGGTTCTCCCCGTTGCCCCCGATCTGGACGACTTGCGGCAAACTCTCCGAGACCCCTCCGAGCCGGTCAAGTACTTCCTGCTGGAACCGATATTCCAAAATCTCCGGCGCCGAAGCCGCGCTCACCGCCCGGATATCGAGAGCTTGCGCTTCAAGAAGCGCCGCGTTCGCCTTCGCCGTGCTCTCCGCCTCGACCATCCGCTGGCGGGCGTGCGCGTTCGCCCGGTTCGTCTCCCGCTCGCGCGCCGTGTCCATCTGCGCCTGATAAGTCGCGATCTCCGCGCTGATCGCCGAAAGCGTCTCTCGCAGCGAAGCGAGCTCCTTATTAAGCTCGCCGTCGTTTTGTTCTTTCTTGAGTTTGAGTTCGTATTCGTACGTGTATGCTTCCTTCGCGACACGCACCATCTCCGGGGAGGCGAGATCCATCCGGTACTCCTTGCTCGACGGTTCCGCATGCGTAATATTCGCGCTCATGAAGCGGACGGCGGGGAGGAATTGCTGATTCAGAGCTTGTATGAAAACTTGCGTGTTCTCGCCGACGAGATCGTATATCGCCTCGGCGCGCTGCTCGTAGATCATGGTCCGCGTTACTTCGCTTATAGCGTTTTGGAGCTTGTCCGAGAAGCCTTTCACTCCACCCAACGCGAAGATGAACTCCGCCGGGTCTTCGATCTTGAACTGCAAAAACAAGTCCACCGAGGCGTTCACCCGCCCGGATGTCGGAGCCTCGCGGATCGGGGCGTTGTACGGATACTCCCGCGTCGTGTTCACGATATAACTAACGCGCTTCCACGGGTTGAAGAGGGTGCGGCGACCGGGGCCGGCACTCTCTTCGAGTTTCCCGAACTTGGTTATGAGAGCCTGGCATCCCTCCGGAACCATCACCAAACTCCGCTTCCACCATCCGAACCCGGCGAGGGCGAGGATGAGGATCCAGAAATGCGGCCCGAGGAAGGCGAGGCCGATGTTCAGTCCGGCGCCGAGCAGCGCGACGATGCTCACGAGGAGTCCGACCACGGCGAAGAACGCGACGATGAACGGCCACAGGGCAAAGCCGCTCTTTGGCATCACGACCGGGGATATGACGTTCGTGAACTGCCCGCCCTCGCTCCTCTCGGGGAAGCTCCTCCCGAGTATCTCCGACGCCTCCGCCAGCGGAGCCGTGCGGGCGTCAATGCGGGTGCTCACCGCCTCGCCGAGTTCGCGGGCGGACAGGAAATCCTGCGCGTCCACCTGAAATTGCTCGAAGTTGTCTCCGGCCTCGCCGGCCGCGTCCGAGACCGCCCGCTCGGCCCGCTCTCCCACTCTTTCCATGCCTCTCACTCCTTCGGTGGCTCTCAGATTTTCCGAAACTTGGCCGCGTAATCGCTCTTGAAGATCCATGCTTCCCGTCTTCCATCCCCCTCCGCACCCGCATTGTACTATCCACCCACTCAAACTCCATTGTACTATCCACCCACTCAAACTCGCTACGAAACGGAGGCATCGCATGAACGGCAAAACCCCCATCATCCTCGACGTGGACCCCGGCCACGACGACGCGACCGCCATAATGCTCGCCTGCGGCTCCGAAAAACTCGACCTCCTCGCCGTAACCACCGTCGCCGGAAACGTCCCTTTGGAGAAAACCACGAGGAACACGCTGAAAATCCTCTCCCTCATCGGAAGACCCGACATCCCCGTTTCAGCCGGAGCGTCCGCTCCACTCGAACGCCCCCTCCACACCGCCGAGAACGTCCACGGCGAGAGCGGCCTCGACGGGCCATACATACCGGAGGCGACCTTCGCCGCCGACGAACGGAGCGCAACGGAGCTTCTCGCGGACACCATCGAAAGCTCCCCCGAACCCGTCGTCCTCGTCCCGGTCGGGCCACTCACGAACATCGCTCTCTTCCTCCGCGAACGCCCCGACCTCAAAGAAGACATCTCGCGCATCGTCCTCATGGGCGGGAGCGTCGGCCTCGGGAACACGACCCCGGCGGCGGAATTCAATATTTACGTCGATCCCGAAGCCGCGAGGGAAGTTTTCGCCTCGAACCTCCCCATAACCATGTGCGGCCTCGACGTGACGCACAAAGCGGGCGCGGGGCCGGAAGAGCGGAAGCGACTCCGCTCGCTCGGAGAGGTCGGGGGCATCGTCGCAGAGTTTGTGGAATTCTTCGCCTTGACATACGAAAAAATCTACGGCTTCGACGCGCCGCCCCTCCACGATCCCGTCGCGGTCGCCTCCATCATCGAGCCGGGAATTCTACAAACGCGCCCGATGCACGTCGCCGTCGAGTGCGGGAGCGATTTGACCCGAGGCGAAACCGTCTGCGACCTCCACGGCGTTATGAAAAAGAAGCCCAACGCCGAGGTCGGCGTCGGGCTGGATCGGGAACGCTTCTTCGAGCTTTTGTACGACTCTTTGGAACGCCTTTAAGCGGCGCTCCGACGAACAAGGAAGACTATGAGGATCGATCCGATGGCGAGGAAGGCGAGGCCCGCGGCGGCGAGCAAACCGGGGCCGCCCGTGTCGGGAACCTCGGTCGCCGCGGCAACGTCCGCTTCGATCACTCCAGCCGCCACCCGGTCGCCGGACATGCCGGGTCCCGTCTCCGGGTCGTCATCGGTCACGTTGTCGTCGGGCATATCGTGGATGACGAGCGCGGTTCCGTCGCCGCCGAGGATGGAGTTCTCCCCCTCGCCGAGCATGATGCGGTCGTTCACCGTCTGATAATTCGCCGTCCCATCCTCGGAGACGGTTATGTTCTCGAGGTCTCCAGCGTGAGGGCCTTCGGGGTTGTCGAAGCCATGCTCCGCGTCCGTCGGGTTGAAATGATCCCCCGCCGCCTCGAAGTCCGGCTCTATCTCACCCGTCTCATGGATGTGGATGCCGTGTTCGCCCGGCTCGACTCCACTTTCAACGACAACGTCTATGACGACGCCCTCCGGCCCTTCGGTGAAGGTCGCCGTCCCGACCGGGTTTCCGTCCGTATCCTCGAGTTCCGCCGTCGCCGCGCTTTGCTGCGCCGCCGCGGATCCCGCCACAGCCGCCACCGCAAAGAGCGTGGCCGCCACAAACATCGTGAACATCGTCGTCCGCTTAAACATCCTTCCTCCTTCGTGTCTCGCCTTCATGTCGACCACGGAGGGGCCGCATACCCCCTCCCGACTCCTCCATCCCACTACCACCGGGGTAAAGAACCATGACTATCTCCATGCTCGGACTCTCCTTAACACGGAACGTCCCTTGCCGAATACTCGTTTCCCGATATCCGGCCCGGCTACTCGGGGCGCGGTGCATCTTTCAGGCCAATTTACGCGGCCTCCCCCGGAGCGTAACACACCACGACCCACACCCGATGCGAGACGGAAAGCGGGTCTTCGGGAAAACGGGAGGCGAGGATATTTCTGAGCTTCTCGTCGAAGCTCCGAACCTCTTCTTCCGAAAGGCTCGCCGCCACCCCGGCGCTCGCCCGGATGCGCCCCCGCCATCCTTCATGCGAATATGGCACATCCACATCGAAAGAGAAGATCTCGATCTCCTCGAGCCCGGCCACCGCGACATCCGAGAGCCACGCCGGATAAATCCCGGCCCCACCGCCCATCCCCCACTCCGGATTATGATCCTCGACGAGCTTTTCGGTCGCCTCGACGACGTTGCCGGGGAGAGGAAGCCAGTCGACGTGCGCGACGACGAGCCTCCCGCCCGGCTTCAAAACGCGCCGAACCTCCCGAGCCGCCGCGCTCCGGTCGAACCAATGCCAGCATTGCCCGGCGGAAACGGCATCGAAGGAGCCGTCCGAAAATCGGTTCCCTCCGCCTTTCCGACGACATACTCCACCGAAACCCCGGCCTCCCGGTCGAGACGCTTCGCTTCCATCATAAGCTCCTCGGACGGGTCGAGTCCGATCGCGCCGCAGCCGCGGAGGGCGAAGCCGCGGGCGAGGGTTCCGGTTCCCGTTCCGAGGTCGAGTATCTTTTGCCCCGGAAGTCCGATGCCGTGTTCGGCGATTCTTTCGAAGAACTCGGGCGGGAATCCGGCGCGGTGCCTTCCGTAGTCGCGCGCCGTCTTTCCGAAATCCATGCGTCCTCTCCGGCTATTCCTCGTGGGAGGATTGCTCGCGGCGCTTCGGGGAGAAGAAGGTGGAGAGGGTCGGAAAGGGAATGTCGCTGACCATGAGGACACCGAGGGAGGCGACGGCGGCGAGCGCGACGGCGGCGGACGGTTCGACCATCGCGAGTCCCGCGAGCGCGACCCCGGCGGGCGGTATCGGGAGGCCGAGGAAGCGGCTCCCGTTTTTGACGAGGGGGAAGCGGGCGAGCCGCGCCGCGCCGCACACGACGAAAGCCGCGCACGCCGCGACCCCGAGCGAGCCGAGCGACCCCAAAGAAGCGAAGAAGAGCGCGAGGGCGGGCGCCGCCCCGAAGGAGACGATGTCGGCGAGGGAGTCGAGGTTCGCCCCGAACTCGCTCTCGGCATCGGCGTTGCGGGCCACCGCGCCGTCGAGCGCGTCGAAGACGGCGGCGACACCCACGAGGAGCGCCGCCCGCAAAAAGTCCGACTGCGCCGCGAACACGAGCGCGGAGAACCCCGCCGCGAGGTTCCCGAACGTCGCGAGCGTGGAGAGCGTGAAGATGTTTCGCAAGGTCATCCCCGCCTTCTTCGGGCCACGGGCGTGAACCCCGCCTTCGCTTTGTCTTTCGGCTCCACGAGGGGTTCGTATTCGTCGGCGGGGAGGAGGATGTCGGTGCGCGACCCGAAGTGGATCACCCCGATGCGCTCTCCCGCCTCCACTTCGTCCCCGACCTCGATCCACGGCGTTATGCGGCGGGCGATCATGCCCGCTTTCTGGACGAGGACGAACCTCCCGCCCTCGCCGTCGAAGAGCGTCTTATGACGATAATTCCCGCCCGAATCCTCGAAGAGCGCGGGCGCGTACCCGCCGCGTATCTCCTCGAACTTCACGGCCTTCCCCTTCATCGGACTCCGATTCACATGCACGTTGTGGAGCGAGAGGAAGACGCTTATGCGGAGGGCTTTCCCGCCGAGCCACGCCTCCTCGACCTCTTCGACATCCGTGACGAGGCCGTCGGCGGCAGAATATACGGTTCCCGGCTCCGGCTCCGAACTCCGCTCCGGATCGCGGAAGAAATACAAAATCGCCCCCGCGAGCGCGACGAAGGCGAATCCGACCCTCTTTCCGAGCGCGAGAAGGACGAGGCCGGGGACGAGGGCCGGGAAGAAATACCTTTTCGCGACGTCCCATGTTCGGCGAGTCATGCTCTCCCCTTCACCGGGTCTTCGCACGCGAAGAGGAGGGCGGGCGGGATGTTTATTGGCGAGAGTCTTTGTTTCACGGTGGCGAAGCGTCGGAGGAGTCCGGCGGAGATGGCGGGCGAATATTGCAAAACGAGCATCGAGCCGGAGGGGGCGAGTATGCGCGGGGCGAGGTCGAGTATATCTTCGCGCACGCTTTCCGGGAGCGTGGTGAAAGGCAAACTGCTCACGATGATGTCGGCCTTCGAACCTTCGAGATACTCTTCCGCGTTCTCGGCGGAGTCGGTTATGACTTCGAGCTTCGGATCACCGAGCCTCCGGGAAACCTCCCTCGCCATCCCGCCGTCCACCTCGAAGGCGAGGAGCTTCGCGTCCGGGTGGAGGCGCTTCAAAATCCCCTCGGTGTACACGCCCGCCCCGACCCCGAACTCGAGGACGGTTCGCGCGCGAGAGAAATCGCCGAGGTCGAGGAGGTCGTTCACGGCGCGGCGCGAGGTCGGCCATACGGCCCCGACTTGGCGGGGGTTCGAGATCATCGATCGCGCGAAGAGCATCCGTCGTTTTATATCAAGCAAGTTTTGTCCGTCGCCATTCGACATTGTGAAAGGACGCAAGTTTACAATAGCCGCCGGGACATTGATGTGAAGCCTGAAACCCACAAAGAACTCGCCTCGCGCATCCTCGCCGCTTCGCCGAGAGCCGGGGCCACTCGCGTCGTCGCCGTGGACGGCCCGTCCGGCTCCGGGAAGACGACCTTCGCCGGAAGGCTCTCCGCCGCCCTCGAATGCCCCGTCCTCCACATGGACGACATGTATCCGGGATGGGACGGCCTCGCCGAAGCCGTCCCGCTCCTCGTAGCGTGGATCCTCGAACCCCTCGCGAAGGGACTCCCGGCGAAATACCGCCGCTTCGACTAGCACGCGATGGAGTACGCCGAGTGGAACGAGATCCCGGCCTCGGAAGTCCTCATAGTCGAGGGCGTCGGATGCGGGGCCGAGACCGCGTCACCATACCTCACCTTCCTCGTGTGGGTCGAGGCTCCGAAGGAGCTTCGCATGAGGCGCGGCATCGAGCGCGACGGCGAGGCGTTCCGCCCGCATTGGGAGAGATGGGCGAGGCAGGAAGAAGCGATATTCGGGGCGAACCGCACGAGGGAGAGGGCCGGCCTCGTCGTGGAAGGCGCACCCGACGTTCCACACGCCCCGGAGCGGGAGTTCGTGGGTCGCTTCGCTCCGGTTCTTGGTTTTTAGTTCTTGGTTTTTGATTTTCCGCGAAGCATCCGACGAAATCCGGTCTTTTTCGGAAAGGCGGCGAGCGTCGGATCGAAGGCAGCCCCCGTGGGCCATACGAGGCCCGTTCCCCCGACAACCGAAAACGAAGAACGACACAAGCCGTGATCCGCTTCGCCATACTTCCGTCCCACCGACAATACAATCGTGGCGTGAAAGATGAACACGGACACGCCATCGTCCTCGGAGCCGGGGTTTCGGGACTTCTTTCGGCCCGCGTCCTCTCGGAGAGCTTCGATCTCGTGACCGTCCTCGACCGGGACGTTTTGCCGGACGGGCCGGGGGATCGGAAGGGGGTTCCGCAAAGCCGCCACCTCCACAGCCTCGCAACTAAAGGGAGCGAGCTTCTCGAGTATTTCTTCCCCGGCCTCGACGCGGAACTTTCGGAGGCGGGATGCCCGAGTGTGGATCAAAGCCTCCACGCCATCACCGACACCCCCGAAGGACGCCTCCCGCGCTTCGCCTCCGGCGTAATGATGCGGGCCGCGAGCCGCGATCTCCTCGAATGGAGGGTACGCCGCCGCGTGGAGAACATCCCGAACGTCCGCTTCGTCCACAAAATGGAGGCGACCGGACTCATCCGAGGAAGCTCCCGAAGCATAAAAAGCGTCGCCGCGAGAAGCCGGGACGACGGCTCCGAGACGACGTTCGAGGCGAACCTCGTCCTCGACGCGAGCGGGAACGCCTCGCGCGCCCCGGAGTGGCTCGAAGCCATCGGGTACGAGGCTCCGAAGGAAACCGTCGTGGATGCCCGCCTCGGGTACGCGACGCGGTGGTACGAGGTTCCCGAAGGCTTCGATGCAGACTGGAAAAGCCTCGCGGTTCTTCCGGGGTGGCCCGACAATCCGAGGGGAGGCTCGCTCCGGCGCGTCGAGGGGAATCGGTGGACAGCGGTTCTCGTCGGCATCGGGGGCGATTATCCGCCGACGGGCGAGGATGCGTTCGAGCACTTCGCCGCGAGCCTCCCGAGTCCCATAATCCACGACGCCATAAAGAACTCAAAACCTATATCCTCCGTATACGGATACCGTCGCACGGCGAACCGGAAACGCCACTACGAACGCGCCCCCCTCCCCGAAAACCTCCTCGTCGCCGGCGACGCGGCGTGTGTTTTGAATCCGACGTACGGGCAGGGAATGACGACGGCGGCCCTCTCGGCGATGGCGTTGAAAAAGGTTCTCGACGAACGCCGCCCCGAAAATCTGAGCCGACGTTTCCACAAAAAACAGGCGAGCACCGTATCCCCGGCATGGACGGCGACGGCGACGAGCGACCGCCAATGGTCGGCGGCGGGCGTCAAGGAGCTCGGGCGGGCGAGGCGATTCCTCCACCGCGTCTCCGGCGAGGTGATGCGCCTCGCCACCGAGGACGAGGCGACGGCAAAGACGCTTCTCGAAGTGAAGAATTTGACGGCTTCGCCCGCCTCGCTCGCCCGGCCCGGCATCCTTTTGCCCGCGCTCGCGCGTTCTCTCCGCTGACAAAGACTCGCCGAGGGTGGAATCCTCTCGCCACCTTCGCCTCCACCGACCTCACGAAGCCCCGCTCCCGCCCTCGCAGCGGAGTCCATGAGGGGGATCCACCACCCGAAAGCGAGGCTCCGGTCGGCGGATGTCAGCGAACGGCTCCCGACTCACGGCGAGCGTCGGCGAGCTCGAGAGATCGCACGACGAAACCGTTGAGTTCGAGGAAGGCCGGGATGTCCGATGGCTCCGGCTCGGCGTGGTTCATGGCCGCGGTCACCGTGAGCCGGAGTTCGGAAACGTCCCCTTCGAGCGCCTCCGACTCGGCGACGGGGAAGTATCGGTCGCGGGGGGCGGTGGCGATCTCGACGGGAGCCTCGATGCGGCTCGCCCCCGTAGCGGGAGACAAAGTGTTTATCTCCTCGCGCATTCGGGGCGAGATGTCTTCATAAAGTTCGCCGAAACGCTCCGGGGCGTCGTTCGTGAGGAGTTCGAGGACGGCTTTGGTTTCGGGGTCGAGGTTCCCCTCGCGCACAATTTTGAAGGCGGGGAGGGCGGCGAGGGGTTCGTCGGCCTCGTCGGCGGGCGGATAATAATGGCGTATCTCGGGGATGAGGGTGAGAAGGGACGCTCTCTCCTCCCCCTCCGGAAGCATCGCGGCGAGCGAGCGAGCCGTGAGGAGTCGGAGATACGGCGGCGTTTCGTAGCGGAAAGCCCCGTCCTCTCCGGGATATACGTCCGTCGTCGCAAGGCGCGTGACATTCTCGAGGTCGGTGTATGGAGCCACGACGGAGACGACCGAGACACGCGGCGCGAGCGCCTCGTCGGCGGCGGCGAGGAGCGCGAGCGAAGCCCCCACCGACACCCCGACGAAAGCGACCCGTCCGTCGCGCGTTCCGGGTTCGTCGGCGACGCTCCGGGCGACATCCACGGTCTCGGAGACGGTCTCGGTGGATATTTCCCCGGTGCGAAGCCCCGACACGTCCGGGATGTACACGACGTATCCGGCGCGGGCGAGGCCACGGGCGAGCTTCCCGACCGTCGGCTCCTCGCGTCCGGGCGGAACCGCGCCGTTCATGAACACGATGGCGGGATGCGGCCCCTCGCCGCCCGGTCTCGCCACGAGCGTCGGAACCCCGGCGACGATTTCATCCGAAACCGAAGGCTCATCGGTGAAACCCTCGACGAGGGGCGAGGCGGGGTTCTCGATCACCGCCGAGAGCGTGACGGCGGCCCGGTACTGCGCCGAAACCGAAGGCCACACCGCCACCACGAAGACGACGGCCACGACGGCGAAAATCCCCGCCGCCACGAGAACGAAGCGATGAAAAGGAAATCTCCCGTCTTTCCGTGCCATCCGGTCGGCGCCTCCTCGACCGAAGTATACAAACGCGGGAGCCGGATGGCGGGAGCCGGGTTGCCTTCGGCTCCTTCCCGCCCTTCGGAAGCGCGGCGCTTCCGCCGGACGTCGCCGTTCGGACGGGCTTCGCATGGGGGCGCCGTCGCGCCGAATTCGGTGGTTGCCGCGAATGCCGCCTCCGCATTTCCCCCGACTCCCGAAGCGAGCGACGCGACGCGACCCCCGATTCCCGACCCCCGGTTTTCAGGAAACGAGAACCGCCTCGTATTCGATGTCGGCGTTCAATGTGGCGTGGACGGAGCAATATTTCTCGTGCGAGAGCGAGACGGCGCGGTCGAGCTGTTTTTCGTCGATGCCCGCCCCTGAAACGACGTGCCTCACTTTTATCCTCGTGTATCGCCTCGGGTGTTCGTCGGCGCGGTCGCCTTCGATCTCGACGCGATACTCCTCGACGGGGGTGCGTCGCTTTTCGAGGATGGCCGCGACATCGAGCGCGGAGCATGCGCCGAGCGACGTGAGGAGAGCCTCCATCGGACGCATCCCGAGCGAAAGGTCTTCGCTCGCGTCTATGAGGAGATGGTCGCCGCCCTCGTTCGTCCCGACGTATCTTTGGTCGCCGCCGATATTTTGGATGTTTATCTTCGTGGTAGCCATGCTTTCCACTTTACCTCACGACTCCTCCCGCGGTGCTCGGCGGCTCAGGAAATACAAAACCAGTCCGACGGCGAGCGCAGTGAGGAGGGCGAGGATCTCGAACAAAGATTGCTGCGTGAGAAGCACGACGCACAACGTCGCGGCGACGACCGGTATCGCCGGGCCGAGCGGGAGCCGGAACGAGGTTTCCGAGTCGTCGCCCCGAACCCGGAGGATGGCGGCGGAGACGCATACCATGAGATATTGATAAAGCCTCGCCGCGACGTTCAATAATATAAGCTGCGCAAAGGTTCCCGTTACGGCGAGTACGATGACAAGGGCGCCCGTTAGCCAAATGGAGGCGGCGGGGGTCGAAAACCTCGGATGGACTTTCCCGAGGAACGCCGGGATCATCCCCTCGCGCGAGAGGGCGTACAAGCTCCTCGGGGCGATGAGGGCGACCCCGCTTTGCGTGCCGCCGATGGAGACGAGCGCGCCGATGGTCATGAACACGAGTCCCCCCGCGAACATAAGCCCTCCGACCGCGGCGAGCGGCGAGTCGGCCTCGGCCAAATTCGGCTCGATGCGAAGCGCGGAATATTGTATGAGCATGTAAAAAACCGTCACCACCGAGAGCGTCCCGATCACCGCGATGGCGACCGTCCGCCTCGGACTCACCATCTCGCCCGCCGGAATGCTCACCGCCTCGAACCCCCCGTACGCGAAGATGATGACGAGAACCGCCATAAGAAACCCCTCCGAGCCGGGCGGCACGAGGTCGAGCGTGAAGTTCTCCGGCGCCCCCGCGAAGGTGAGTCCGGCGATGATGAGGACGGTGAGCGGCACGAGCTTCGCGACGGTGAAGACGTTTATGACCCGCGACCCAAGCCTCACCCCGAACGTGTTCAAAAGACAAAACGACACGACGAGGAGGATTATGATGAGCGGCGCGAACGTCTCCGCCGGAGTCCACAAAGAAGACAAATAACTCACGAAGCCGTCCGAAAGAACCGCCCATCCGACGAGGTACGTCAGCCACACCGACCACCCGACCGTGAACCCCGCCGTCCGTCCCATCGCCTCCTCGGCGTACACGACCGGGCCGCCCGTCCGGTCGAAGCGCGCGCTGAGTTCCACATACGCGAGCCCGATGAGGATGACCACCATCCCCGCCGCGAGATACGCCCACACCGCCGCCGGGCCCGCGATCCCCGCGACTTGTCCGGGAAGGAGGAAGATCCCTCCCCCGACCACACCATTGACACCGATGAAAAGCATCTCCGGCGTCCGAAGCACTCTTTGCAATTGCTCCCTCATACACCGAACCTCGAATCCATAGTAAATTTGTCGGGTTTAAAACACAGGCGTAAAGGAATACCACACGGCGGGGTTTTGTCATCCCGTGTGAGTGCGTTCTTTTTCATCGGCGGAGGCGGCGAAGTGTTCGTATGAAAGGCTCCCGGCGGTATGAATGGCTTCAATGCCGGAGGGGGAGTCGCCCGAGGCGAGGGCGGCTATGGCGAAGGCGCGTCCGTCGGGGAGACGGCGGAGCCGCACACGCCGCAAAACCGATCCCCCGCCTTCACCATGCTCCCGCAACTCACGCAATATACGGCTCGCTCGGCCATTTCCCCTCCTTATGCTTCTCCGCCGGAGACGGAGTCGAGTTTCCATGCGCCGTCTTCTTTCACGAGATCCCACACGAGCGAGAAGCTCGGCGCCCCGGTCTCGTCCTCGAAGGACACATCCACGGCGGCGGTCGCGGAATCCCCCGAAACCGAGAGGACTTCGACATAATCCACCGCCGCATACGTTATGCCATACGACTCCTCGTCGGCGACCCATGTGGCCTCGTCGTTAGAGCTTCGGAAGGTCGGCCCGAAATACGAGTACGCCCCATAGAAATCCCCGGCCCCGATCGCGTCATAGTGAGCGTATATCGTGTCCTCGATGGCGAACTCCTCCGAGAGAAGGTCTTCGTCGAAAGAATCTTCGCCGTCGTACGAAGTGAGTCCGTATTCTTCTTGAATGCCGCGCAAATACTCGATGTCGCTCTCGGAGAGGTGCCGCCAGTAGCCACCGTACTCGAAGTACACCTCGATGCCGGGGACGGTTTCTTGCGAGCCGTCGGTGTACGTGAGGAGGACGTCGGCGACGAAGCTCGCGCCCTCGCCGCTTATGTCCGATATCTCCGCCGACTCGACGGGGGCCGCGCCGCTCGCATCCTGTCGAGCCGCCTGAACCGCGACCCACTCATCCTCGGTGAACTCGAGTTGCGACTCGGAGTCGAGGAGATAATACGTCGCCGCCCAATCCTCATTCCCGACGGCCTCATAGTATTCGGTGATGAATTCTTGCTCGGCGCTCTCGGAAGTGTCGGGGGTCTCCGCCATTTCGCCGCCGTCGTTCGGGGCTTCGACCATCGTGGAGAGAGTTTGGCGGGCGACGTCGCCGGAGGGGTCGGCGAGGGGGGTCGTGAGCGTGTATATGTATCCGTCGCGCTCGAACTCGCCCTCCCAATATGGCCCGGCGTTTCCGCCGCCCATTGTCGGCTCCATGTACCGGAGGGTCGCCTCGGTTCCGTCGGGGAGGGCGACCGCCTCCGAACTCGCCTCCGCGAAGTATTCGTTCGGCTCGGGGTCGTTCGGGGAGGCGGTGAGGGTTCCGACGGTGTATGCGCGGACAAAGTCCTCGACGACATTCCCCGTCGGCTCGGCGAGGAAGAGGACACCGTATTCGTCGCCCGAGTATGCGGCGTCCACGGCGGTGTTTCGGAGGTCGGAAGGGAGTTCGGCGGGGAGCATGATCGGGGCGGTCGTCGTCTCCCGGAGCGTCGGCAAAATCGCGTCGAAGGCCGAATCGGGCGTCGAGTCGGGGGAGGTCATGGTGGAATCCGGCGGCTCCTCTTCCGGGGAGTCCCACTCGAAACCCTCATCGAAATTGTCGAATAAAGTCATCTCGGGTTCCTCGGGCATTTCGAAGAGCGGTTCATCGTCCATCGGCTCCTCGAAGGCCATCGGGTCGGTCGGGAGGGGATTTTGCGGGGCGGAGGTCATCGCGAAGACGGGGAGGCTCGCTACGAGGAGGATGCTCGAGAGCGCGGCGGTGGATGCGAACGCGAGTTTGGGGCGCGGGGCGAAGCTCGACCACTCCCCCGCGAGGAGTCCCCCGAGTCCGCCGAGTACGGCTCCGGCGACGGGGAGGAGGAGCAGCATCCACGCCAGCGAAGCCCGGACGGCGACATCGAAGCTCGCGCCCGCCACGGTCAATTCCGCCGAAACACCGACGAGAAGCGCGGCGATAAATGCCACCGCCGTGTACGGGACGGCGACGGCGGCTCCCTGCCAAATTCGGTGTTCGCCCCTCGCGCCTCCGGCGGCGACCATGCCGCCGAGGAATATGCCGATGGCCGGGGCGATGGGGAGAAGCCGCCATTCCCACCCGAACGGCCACTCTCCGAGGAGGGCGAGCCGGAGCGGAACGTCCGCGAGAGCCTCGCCGAGGAACGGGACGCCACTAAAATCCGGCGCGCCGTGCAAACCGACGGGGAGGCCGTGCGCGAAGAGCCACAAATTACCGAGCATCGCGGGAAGCAAAGCCACGAAACCCCCGACGCCGGAGAGGAAATCGCGCGCCGAACCACCCGATGAAGAAGGCTCGGAGACATTCCCCGGAACGCCCTCGGTCGGGGAGGCGCCGCCTTGAAAAAGCGTGAGGACGAGCGCGAGGATCCCGGTCAGAAAAATCCCCGTCGCCGCCGCGACGAGGGTTCCGCGAAGTATTTGCCGGATGCGGGCGGGGAGCATGGGGAGGCTCGCGGCGGATGCGGCGACGGCGGTCGCGAGTCCGACCCACAAAAACGCCCGGACGGCGGTGGAGAGGGGTTCGGCGGCGACCCGTATCGTCGCGCCACCATCCTCTGCGGAGACGGCTCCGAAGAGGGCGATGAGACCGGAGATCGCCGCATACGAAAACGCGGCGGAAAGCGCGAAGAGCCACGGATTCCCGACGCGGCCCGCGACGGCTCGTCCGATAAAAAGAGCGGCGACGAAAGGAAGCAAAACGAAAGATGTGATCGGGAGTCCGAGCTTCGCCGATCCGCCGAGTCCGAAGAGTTCCGGGATTTGCGGCACATCCACTGAAACCGCCCCGCCGTGCGCGAGGGCGAAGATCACAAACCCGACGCCCCTCGGAACGAGCGGGTCTTCAAAGGCTCCGCGAGCGAAGAGCAAAGCATAAATCCCCGCCACGAGAAGCGCCGCGCACGCGACCGCGACGATCACACCCGCCAGAGCATCCCGCCCCGAAAGCGAACGGAGCCGCGAGGAGACCCCATCCACCCACGAAGGCGACGACGAGCGGGAACGATCCACGCGGCGCTCCGGCGGCGAACCGGAGAGGAGCGTGCCACACGAGCCGCAAAAAGCATATCCGGGCGTTGTCGGCGTTCCGCAATTTCCGCAAAAACGTTGCGTGTTCCCCATGTTATCCGACATCTCCCACCCCTTTCTCGCAGATCGCCGCCTGTGAAATATGTGGATGCTCCCCTATAAATGCGCCGCCTCCCGAGGCGACCACCCGAAGTGTAACGATCGCTCCACGATTTTGCATGAGTGAACTTGCTTATTTCTCGATGTTTTATGGAAGAGTACGGGTGTTTTCCGTGCCGGGACTTCACGCACTCTTCCGAAAGCATAAACTCACGCCCGTTTGGAATTCGAGTGGAAGGATTTTGCGATGGTGGATTTGCCGGAGAAGGGAAAGAGCCTCCCGAACGTGGAGTTCACGACGGAGGATGGCGGGAAGCTCGCCGCTTCGGAGCTTGGCGGGCGGAAGACGGTTTTGTATTTCTATCCGAAGGACGACACGCCGGGATGCACGAAGGAGGCGTGCGCGTTTCGGGACATGATCCCAGACTACGAGGCCGCTGGCATCCAGGTCTACGGAGTGTCGCTCGACTCGCCGGAGTCGCACCGTAAGTTCCGCGAGAAGCACGGCCTCACATTCCCCCTCCTCACAGACGAGGATGGAAAGGCATCGGAGGCGTTCGGGGTCCTCAGCGAGAAGGGTCGGGCGAAGCGCGTAACCTTCCTCCTCGACGAGGAGGCGAAGGTGGCGAAGGCGTACGAGGAAGTCTCGCCGGAGACGCACGCGGCGGAGATTCTCGCTGACGCCGCCTCTCTGTAAATCCGGGGGGGGTCGGGAGACACTCGCTTCGCGTTCCGCCCGTTTCGTGAGCCGGGGAAACTTCGACCAACTTTCCCTCCGAGAGCCTGTCCGGCATCCTCGCCCGACGGACTCTCGCCGAACTCGAACGGAGATTTCGGTGGCACGAGTTTCGAGCGCATGCCCTTCCCGACTCCCGAAGTAAGCGAAAGCGAACGGCTCCCGAAGCGAGCGAAGCGATGCGACCTCCCGACTCCCGGTCTTCCTCAATCGGCGAGGAGGCGAGTGAGGCGGAGATGCACCCCCTCGTCCTCATCGGTTACGTAGAAAAAGCGGCCGTCCTCGGTGATGGCGATGCCTTCCACCCGCGGAAGCTCCGGGAACTCGCGGACGAACTCGGCTTCGAGGGCGCCGGAGTGAGCATCTTCAGGGAGGATGCATCGGAAGTGGCTGGCGACTGTGTCGCGGCCGGGCGGGTAGTCTTTTATGAGGACGCTCCCGCCTTTTTTGCTGTCTATGTTCCCGGTTACTACGTGGAGTTCCTCGCCTTCGGGGGTTTTTCGGATGGCGAGGTCGCGTACTCCGGCCATCGCGCCGCTCTTCCCGACGGCGTCCACGCTCCAGAATCCGGTGACGGAGGGCATCGCGGATCCGGGTTCGAAGAGGCGCTCGATGCCCTCCATCTCGACGAGGAGGGGGTGTCCTTCGGCGGTGGTCGGGAAGCGGAGGCCGAGGAGGAGCGTCCCGTCGTGGCGGAAGGCCGCCCCCTCGAAGTTGAGCGGCCAGTCGCCCTCGCGCACGAGGCCGGCCCACTTCTTCTCCTTGTCCTCGCCGCGCTCGATGGTGCCTTCGATGAGCGCCGCCCTTGACTCCGGGCCGAGTTCCATGAGGGCGGGGGCGCTTCCTCGCAGCGCGTCGTTGACGAGGCGGTGGAGGACGAAGCTCTCCCTATGGACTTCGATCTCAACCGCCGGGTCGGTGAAGGCGTGGCGGACTTCATCCTCCCGGAAGCGGGCGACGAAGCCCCGCTTCGGTTCGAGGGGGCCGCTCTTCCCGCCGAAGAACGAGCCGAAAACATAGATCCAGCCATCGAAGCGGGCGACCGATTCCGAATCCTCGGTTTTTTTGGTGTCGCCTGTGAGCGCGGCGTGGAAGCGGTCAATCTCCCATCCGTCGGATATATCCGTGCCTTCCTTGTGGCCGATGACACCGACGCAGTCCTCGACGCGGCCCTCGTCCATCACGACCCAGAAAGCGAACTCCCAGCCGTGCGCTTCGAGGAGCGCGTCGTTCTCCACGGTCAGGAGGCCCGAAGCCTCGTTGGGATATAGATTCAAGTCGAGTTGCTGAAGCCCTCGCCCTTCGGTCGCCACTCTCGGCCTCCCTTTCCACGCTCACGGTTCCCCGATCCACATAAGGTTACACGAGTCCGGGTATACACGACCACGCACCGGAAACAACCGACGACCACGAAAGGAAACAATGTCCCTCACACTATCCACCGGCCCCTTCGGCCCGAAGCGGCGCGGGAATTTCAACTTCGACACCTCGGCCCTCAAACCCCACACGTTGTACTTCGAGGATACTCCGAAAAGGATACGAGCCGTCTTCGGCGGCGAGACCATCGCCGACAGCCGCCAGGCGAGGCTCCTCTTCGAGACGGCCATCATGCCCGTGCATTATTTCCCGAGGGAGGATGTCCGTATGGATCTCCTCGAACCAACCGACCACACGACGCATTGCCCGTTCAAGGGCGACGCGAGTTACTGGACGATAAAAGTCGGGGACGCCGAGGCCGAGAACGCGGCGTGGGGATACGCGGAGCCGCAGCCCGAATCCGCGTGGCTCGACGGGTACGTCGCGCTTTACTGGGACAAGATGAACCATTGGTTCGAGGAGGACGAGGAGATACTCGGCCATCCCCGGGACCCGTACCACCGCGTGGATGTGCTTCGGAGTTCGCGGCGAGTCAAAGTGAGCGCGAACGGCGAGATCATAGCCGAGAGCGCCCGCCCGATGGCGCTCTTCGAGACGGGCTTCCCGCCGCGCTACTATCTACCGTCCGAGGACGTGAACACAGACCTCCTCACCCCGAGCGAGACAAAGACCCGCTGCCCGTACAAAGGACTCGCCTCATACTGGACGGTCGAGGCGGACGGAGAGAGGATCGAGGACGCCGTGTGGACGTACCCGGAACCGCTTTCGGAGGCGGAGCGAGTGAAAGACCATCTCTGTTTCTACGACGGGAAAGTGAGTGTGGAGGTGGAGGATTCGTAGAGACGTCCCGGCGAACCGTCTCTTCGTAATAGAGGCGCGCCACCGACACGCCTCTACGTCGGAGGCATCCCCTTTTTCCGAAGCTGCTCCATCGCTTCATCGGTCTTTTCGAGTCCTTCGAGGTTCATGCCCAGGAGGACTTCGGGGGACTTCGTGAATTGTACGCTCCCATATTCGACGACTTGCCAGTAATTTCCCCACGGGTCGCGGAAGTCGAGGCCGCGGCCCGCAAGGAGTTCGCCACCGGCTTCTTCGACCGCTTCCCGCATTCCCGTCCGGTCGTCCACGACGAGGCCGATGTGGCGATGTTCGTCGGGGCTTTGCGTCCTTCCTTCGGAGATGGCGAGGAATTGATCGCCCGCGTCTATGAAGGCCATCTTCGGAGAGCGTCCTCGAAGCTCGAACTCGAAAATCTTTCCGAAGAAGGCGAGGGCTTCCTCGATGTCGTCCACTTCGACGGCGACGTGATTGAAGCCGATGAGGCGGGCCACAATTACCCTTTCTCCGCCGCCTTCTCCACGTCTTCGACCGTTACTCTGCCGCGCGATCCGGTACCTTCGATGTCGGCGAGGCCCACGCCGAGTTCGTCGGCCTTCCGCTTCGCCGACTCGGTCGCCTTCACCGATACTTTCGGAGCGTCGGAGGGATTCGAGGATATTCCATCATCGGCGGATATAGTCGGCGCATCCGAGGACTCTTCGAGCGGCTCGCCGCCGTCGCCGATCTCATCGTCGGCGGATACGTTCGGCGCGTCCGTTCCTTCTTCGGGAGGCTCTTCGGTTTGCCCACCGGAGACGATTGAGCCATCCGCGTCCACCGTCACGGCTGACTGGGTTCCCCCGTCCGGGAGATCCTCGATCTTCGATTCGAGATCCCGGACGATATTCTCGACCTCCTCGCGGAACTTCTCCTGCGATTTGCGGAGGTTCTTCACGTCCTTCGCGAGCTTCTCGTTCCGCTCGCCAAGCTCCTCGACGGCCTTCCGGAGCTTCTTCACATCCTTCGCCTGCTTCTCCGACTTCTTCTCGCCCTTCGATTTCTTCGCCACTTCGGCTCCTCTCCGCATCACCCATGAAACCCGACTTCCGTGATTATATGGCGGGGATCATCGTATGTGACGGCGCCTCTCCCGATTTCCATAGTCGCTATCCGAAGCTGACGTGAAGATCGGCTCCGTACTTTATTCCGGCGACTTCGCACGCTATTCTTATGAGCCTCATTTTCTGGTCGTTGCTCAAGTTCGTGTCGAGCCACCATCCTCCCCGGAGTTTGCGTCCACCCTCGAAACCCGGGTTTCCGGGATACAAACCCTCCCGCGTCCGGGACATGTACGGCCTTTTGCTCCGTCCTTTCGGACGGTCGGCGAACCGCGCCGGGAAATCGGGGTCGCGCCGGGAAAGCTCCTCGAACACGCCCACGTATGTCTCAACGGCGTTTTTGCATCGCCGGGTTCGCCCGTCGAGCGAGAAGCCCACAAAATCCGGGCCGTCCCCGGAGCGCGGCTCGGGTGGGGGCCGACGCTTCCTCGGAGCCTCTTTGTATGGACGGTCGCTTTCACCAATGTGCGAATGCCCTCGAAGAAACGAGGCGACGGCTTCGGGGTCGGGCTTCACCCCGCAAAGGTCTTCGACCTTCTCGGAGACGAGATCCATCAAAAGCTCGTCTTCGGACTCGACGAGTTTCGCCCACGCTTCGGGGAGGGCTTTTTGGGCCTCGCGCTTTCTCGCCGCGTCGCGGTAATCGCTCCGGGCATTTTCCATCGCGCGCCCCGAGCACATGCCTTCGTATTCGAGGTACCGTCGGAGGGCGGCTTCGATCTCCTCCGGATTCCGTTCGAGAACATCGAGCTTGTAAAGTCTCCGCTCGTCATATCGGCCTTGCTCGGTGGGGAGGAAGAAGCTCCATTCGCGCCCGTCGGTGAGGATCGCCATCGGGACGCCCCCATGGAACGCATACTCGAAAAGCTGCCGATCCGCGCCCTCGCTCTGCCCGACTTGCTTCACCTCGATCAAAACGAGCGGCTTATGCGACGGATGGCACAACGCGTAATCCACCCGCCTGCCCCCTAGTGAATGCTCGGGCGAGACCACGCTCGTGTCATACACCGGCCACCCGAGAAGATGGAGCATTCTTTGCACGACACCTTGAGACACCGCCGCCTCATTGGCGAATTTGCCAGCCTGAATGCCGTCCCGTATATCGAGGAGATCCCCCCTCACAAAGCCCCTTCATATATTTGGATTGCCCGCTCCGCCCCGACTTCCACCGCATCCCCCTCCAAAGAATCCAAAACCGAATGAACCACCGCTTTCACACACGGCACGGCGACGCTGTTTCCAGCTTGCTTTCGAGTGGCCGCATACCCGCAAACTATCTCGTAGTCTTCGGGGAAGCCTTGCAAACGGAGCATCTCGCGCTCCGTGAGGCGGCGCTCGCCGTTCACGAGGAGATAGTTGTACGAAGCTCCCGCCCTGAGCGCGCATGAGAAGGGATGCGCGCTCACGTTGCCGCCTTTGTTTTCGTGCCAGACGGTCGCCCTGTCCGGGGTCGGCTTCCCCTCGCGCCTCGCCATCCGGCTCTCCCGTATCTTCGGAGACGCATGATAGAAAGCGGGAACGTCCTCCTCGAGTATGTCTTCGAGGTGCGTGGTGGCCTCTCCGCTCCCTCCGGGCCAGTCGAAGCGGCGTGGCTCGCGGAACCCGACGATGAAGACGCGCTCGCGCTTTTGCGGCACTCCGAAGTCGAGGGCGTTCAAAACTTTGCATTCGGCGTGGTATCCGAGTTCGGCGAGCGTCCTCATTATGGTCGAGATGGTACGGCCGCCGTCGTGGGAGCGGAGCTGTTTGACGTTCTCGAGGACGAAAGCCTTCGGTCTCTTCTCTTTCAAAATCCTCGCGATGTCGAAGAAAAGGGTACCGCGCACGTCGTCGAAGCCCCGGCGGTCGCCGATGATCGAGAACGCCTGGCACGGGAAGCCCGCGAATAGCAAATCGTGATCCGGTACATCCTCGGCCCGGACTTCCCCGATATCGCCTGTGGGCTTCTCTCCGAAATTGGCTTCATACGCCTTTTGCGCGTCCGGGTCTATCTCGCTCGAGAACACGCACTCGGAAGCCATCCCGCGCCCTTCGGCGGCTTGGCTCATAGCGACCCGAAACCCGCCGATGCCGCAGAAAAGGTCAATGTATTTCAAGGGGTCGTCCATCAAACCCATCATAGTCTATTTCGGGTTCGAGTCTCGAAGGAGAGGAAACCTATTCGGAGCGACGGGCCATGAGGCGGTCGCGCACGCCATCGGGGTCGAAGCGGGACTCGTTCTCCCGGCGGATTTCATCGGCTCGTTGTTCCCGCCCCCGAAGGTATCCTTCGACCTCGCCGCGACGCCGAAGATAATATCCGACGACCGAATACACATCCGCCAGCCGAAGGGACGGGTATTGCTGCGCTATCTCCTCGGCGGTCGCCCCCTCGTGGAAGGCGGCGACCAAAGTGTCGAGCGTAACCCGTGTGCCTCCGACACGCGCGACGCCATCACGACCGACAGCCAAAGGGATGGGTTCGTAATCAACGGCGAGCGTCATGGCATCATTGTAACCGCCGCATCCTTCGACTCACAAAACGCTCGGCAAATACGAAGGCCGCGTCCCCTCGAACTTCTCGATGTCCTCCTCGTACGCCAAAGTCAATCCCACATCATCCAATCCGTTGAGGAGGCGATGCCTCGTGAAGTCGTCCACGATGAATTGCTCGTCCACGCCGGGGCCGCTTACGGTGCGTCCTTCGAGATCCACGACGACCTCGGCCTCGGGGTCTCGCCTGACTTCTTCGAGGAGCGTCTTTATGGTTTCTTCGGGAAGCTCGACGGTGAGGATGCCGTTTTTGGTGCAGTTATTTTTGAAGATGTCGGCGAAGGACGGGGCGATGACCGCTCCGAAGCCGTAGTCCGAGATGGCCCACACGGCGTGCTCGCGGCTCGACCCGCACCCGAAATTGTCCCCGGCGATGAGTACGACCGCGCCGTCGTACTCCGGCTTGTTCATGACGAAGTCCGGGTCTTCCTGCCACTCGGCGAAGAGGAAATGCCCGAAGCCGGTCCGCTCGATGCGCTTGAGCGCGTCGCTCGCCACTATCTGATCCGTGTCCACATCGGAGAACCCGAGCGGAAGCGCCTTTCCCCGTACGGTCTTCACAGCCTCCATCACTTCACCTCCGCCGGGACGTTGAGTTCGTTCGGCGAGGCGAAGCGCCCCATGACCGCCGTCGCCGCCGCCACGACCGGACTCACGAGGTGCGTGCGTCCACCGCGCCCTTGCCGACCTTCGAAGTTCCGGTTCGAGGTCGAGGCGCACCGCTCGCCGGGCTCGAGTATGTCCGGGTTCATCCCGAGGCACATCGAACATCCGGCGTTCCGCCAGTCGAATCCGGCGGCTGTGAATATCTCGTCGAGCCCCTCTTCCTCCGCCTGTTTCTTCACGCGCATCGAACCGGGGACGACCATCGTCCGGATGCCTTCCTTCACTTTGTGGCCTTCGAGGACGGCGGCGGCGGCCCGGAGATCTTCGATCCTCGCGTTCGTGCACGAGCCGAGGAAGACGGTGTCCACCTCGATGTCCCGGATGGCGGTTCCGGGTACGAGATCCATATATTTCAAAGCCCGCTCGTGACCGTCGTTCTCCGGCTCCGGCACCTTCTCGTCGAGGCCGACGGTCTGCGCGGGCGTCGTCCCCCACGACACGTACGGGATGAGGTCGGAGGCTTGTATGACGACCTCTTTGTCGAACTCGGCCCCCTCGTCGGTGCGGAGGTTCTTCCATTCCTCGACCGCGACATCCCAGTCCGCGCCCTTCGGCGCATGCTCCCGGCCCTTGACGTACTCGAAGGTCGTCTCGTCGGGGGCGACGAGCCCGGCGCGGCCGCCGCCCTCGATGGTCATATTGCACATCGTCATCCGGCCCTCCATCGAGAGGCTCCGGATGGCCTCGCCCCGATACTCGATGACATGGCCGACGCCTCCCCCGGTTCCGATGCGGTGGAGGATGCCGAGCATGAGATCCTTCGCCGTCACGTCCTCCGGCAACTCGCCCTCGATCGTCACCGCCATCGTCTTCGGCTTGCTTTGCGGCAAAGTCTGCGTCGCGAGCACATGCTCGACCTCGGAGGTGCCGATGCCGAACGCCAATGCGCCGAAAGCCCCGTGCGTCGCGGTATGGGAATCACCACACACGATGGTCATGCCGGGCTGCGTGAGTCCCATCTCCGGCCCGATGACGTGGACGATGCCTTGTCCGATGCTCCCCCACCCGTGGAGTTCGACGCCGAAATCGTCGGCGTTTTTACTCATGGCGTCCATTTGCTTGGCGGAGACTTTGTCTTTGATCGGCATCCCGAACTCCGAGGTCGGGACGTTGTGGTCCATCGTCGCCACCGTGAGATCCGAACGGCGGACTTTCCTGCCGGACATCCGCAAAGCCTCGAACGCCTGTGGACTCGTTACCTCGTGGACCATGTGGAGGTCTATATAGAGGAGGTCTGGCTCGCCCTCGACCCGCCTCACGACGTGCCTCTCCCATATCTTCTCCGCGAGTGTTTTCGGTATGCTCATCTCACTCCTTATGTCTTCTCGAAATAGTGATGGTATTCCTTTGCGTCTATCGTGGCAACATAGTCCGCCTCGCTATGATGTTCAGCCGGACGTAATCCGCGAGGAGCGGCCCATCCATCGCGGCCATCTCCTACGCGACCGCGAGGGCGAAGGGTACGCGCTCCGTCTCCGGCAATGCTTCCACATGACCCCGGAGTATGATCGCCCCGAGATACGCCGCCAAACCCTCGACGGACTCGAACGGGGTCGGCTCCTCGTGGAGCCATATGTTTTCCGGCTCGAAATCCGCTTCCCGAAGCCTTTCCTCCGTCGCCCCGACCCCGGCGTAGAGTTTGTCATCCGTCCAATTCTCGAAGCGCGGGGCGAAGGGTTCCCGGCGCATCACCTTCTCCGTCGCATCGTTGATACGCGAGATGTTCCCCTCCCCGCCGCACTGCGCCGCGAGGAGGCCACCGGACTTCAACGCGGCGGCGAGACGCTCGAACAAACGGTCGTGATCCCGTATCCAATGAAACGTCGCCGTCGAGAAAATAATGTCCATCGGCTCTTCGACCTCGAGCTCGAGGAGGTTTTGCCGCGAGAAGCTCACTCGCCCGTCTCCGGCGAACCTCTCCTTCGCCGCCTCGACCATCGCATGGGAGCCGTCCACCGCGAAGACTTTCCCATCCGGCAAACGTTCGAGGAGCTTCTCCGTTACGCGGCCGGTTCCGCATCCGGCGTCAATGACCGACTCGTCGCCGCGAAGGTCGAGCCTCGATAAAAACTCCTCGCCCCACTTCGTCATCAGGTTTGCGAGGGTCTCGTACGACGAGGCGTTCCACTCCATCGTCATGCGGCTTCCTTTCGTCCCGAGTAAACGGCGAAACGGTGGTTTTTGTACCATACGTCCACCGCCGCGAACCCCGCCTCCCCCATCCACCCGAGCTGAGATTCGAGGGTCGAGCTTTTATCCGTCTCCATCCGGCGAAGCGCCGATGAGATGTCCTCCTCGCCCGCTCCTTTTCCGCAGGCGTGCCGCAGCCACGCTTCGTGGTACTTCGCCTCGATCTCCGGCGTCCTCCCGAGGACTTGATCCGCATTGATGAAAACCCCTCCATCCACGAGAACGCGATGGGCTTCCCGAAAGACCCTTCGTTTCGCTCCGTCTTCGAGATGGTGCATGGATAACGCGGAAACAACGACCTCATATTCCCCCGGCAGAGCCTCCCTCGCATAGTCCATGGGAAGGAATGTGTACCGCCCGTCCGGCTCGCCCGCAAATCGGCCCCTCGCGACATCGAGCATCCCCTCGGAGAAGTCCGCCATCGCGACCTCCGCCTGCGGGAAAGCCCTCCCGACCATCGCGCCGAGAAGCCCCGTCCCCGCCCCGAGATCGAGAACCCGGAACGCCTCTCCGCGACCCATCGGGATAAGCTCCATCACCGCCCCGTAAAACTCATCAAAGCACGGAACCAGTTGCCGCCGCGCCCGATCATAGCCCCCGGCACCCTTGCCGAACAAACGCCCGACCTCCGACGCCGCGCTCATTTGCTTTGTCTCACTGTTTGAGATATCGTGTTCATCAAATGGTCAGTCTATATGAAAGGGGCGAGGTGGGCAAGAGCGGGGTCGGGGTTTTGGACAAGTCGGTTTTGATCCTCTCGTTTTTGTCGGAGGCTGGCTCGTCGAGTTTGGCGGAGGTTGTTTCGGGGACGAGTTTGCCGCGTCCGACGGCGCATCGTTTGCTTTCGGCTTTGGAGGCGCACCATCTCGTGGCGCGGGACGGCAAGAAGTTCGCGCTCGGGATGCGTTTGCTCGGGTGGGGCGCGAGGGCGGCTCCGGCGCGCGACCTCGTGGAAGCGTCGAGGCCGGTTCTCAAAAGGCTCCGCGACGAAACGGGGGAGAGCACGCAACTTTACGTGAGGGAGGGCGACCACCGGGTATGCGTCGCGTCGTCGGAGAGGGCGAGCGGGGGGCTTCGGGACACCGTCCACGTCGGGGCGATCATGCCCCTCGCCCGAGGCTCCGCCGGAAAGGTTCTCCTCGCATGGGCCGAGGATGGAGCGGAGCATCGCGACGTGGCGGAACTCGACGGGGTGAAAACCCTCGGGTGGGCCGAGAGCGTCGCGGAGAGGGAGGCGGGGGTGGCGAGCGTGAGCGCGCCCGTCTTCGGAGAAGGTGGAAAGCTCCTCGCGGTGGTGTCCGCGAGCGGGCCGATCTCCCGCCTCGGGGAGAGTCCGGGGGGAAAGCTCGCAAGCTCCGTCGTCGCGGCGGCGCGGGAGATCGAGCGAGCGACGCGCTAACGCGAACTCAGACGAGGCGGCGCTCATAGACCTTCTCCAAGCCGCACATCCCGGAACCGTCGAGGACAGCTCTCTCGAAGGTAATGGCTGCGCGTCCGCCATCCAGTTCCAGGGTAGCGATCTGGTTTTCCAGCCAGGGTTCCGGGTGGGTCAGGCGCCACCCGATACGTTCCTCTTTCACGCCGGCGAGGCGCGAGAGGAGACGCCCGAACACGGCTGCCGGCTCCGTCCAGGCGAGTCTTTGGAGACGCTTCTTGCTTCCGGGGAGGGCGTTGCGAAAAGGCGAACACACCGCTTGGTAGACCGCGCTCTCCACAGGCTTATCGAAGGTCGCCTCCGCCAGGTAGCCGTGGTGCACGTCGCCGGAGAGGACGATGACCGAGGAAGGCGAGGCTCCCCGTTTGCCGGAGGCTACTTTCTGTATGAGATCCGCCAGGGCAGTGAAGGAGCGCTGAAAAGAGGCCCAGTGGTCGAGATCCTGCGAGCGCCGGAGGCCCTCGGCCCACCTCGCCGCCTTGCGGCCCCAGGCTCCGGCGCACAGGGCTTCGTTCCAGCTCTGAAGGTGGTGCATGCCCGGTCCGAGGAGAAAGGGAAGCGAGGTGCCAAGCAGGAGATGATCGAAGTCGCCGGTCGCCTGCGACTCGATCCAGCGCCACTCCTCGTCGCCTGTCATGGAGCGTCGCCCCTCCTCCAAAACTCGTCCCCCGCAGGAGTCCATCATCACCAGCCGGACGTTCCCGAGGTCGCGGTGGAAGCTCCAGCGAATACCTTCGGGTTCGCGATGCGTGCGGTAGGCGAACTCGCTCAGGACGGGCCAGGCATCCTCCGAAGATACGACCTTCGCATAAAGCTCGTCTTTCTCGAGGGCCGCCGGAGAGAGGTTGCCGAGGTGCTGGTAGAGCCAGTACGAGGCGTAGCCGCCGATGATCTGGGCGTCCCACCACGGCTGCGACCTCATCTCCTCCAGCCAGGCTTCGGAGATGTTCCAGTCATCGTCCACCTCGTGGTCGTCGAAGATCATGGCCGAGGGTACGGTCGAGAGGAGCCACCTTGTGGTGGGTTCTCCCCAGGCGACGTGGTAGAGATGGGCGTACTCTTCGAAGTCCGCCACGACCTCGCCCGGAGTCTGGCTCGTGTCCCAACGCGAACGGATAAACTCGACCGTCTCCCGCGGCGGCTTGTGCGCATAGACCTGATCCCCTAGCATCACCAGCGCGTGCGGCCTGTCTTCTGGAATTTCGTCCCGCAACCGCGTTGCCATCGAGTGAAGAGCGTCCACCCCGAGACCGCGCTCCTCCTTCTCGCTGCTCAGCGTGTGCGGCGGCTCGTGCGGGGCGCAAATGCGGCACGAGCCGAACACCAGCTTTAATGGCTCTCCCGCTGGGGGAGTCCGGATCACGCTCGGCGGAAAAGCGGATCCCTCTTCCGGCCACCGCTTCTCGCCACCGAGGAACACTTCGTACTCATAGGCTTCGCCCGGTTCGAGCCCGGCGACGCGAACCAGCGCGTAATGGTGGTTCCCGACACGAAAGGTGCGGCGCCGATAGCTCCGCCCGCCCGCACGAACCTCCGCCTCGCAGGCCGCGTCCGTCTCCACCCAGATAGTGGCTTCCGCAGCCGAGGCGAAGCGAAGCAGCGGGCCGAGGATCAAACCCGCCACGCGACATCCCCACGGCTACAAAAAGCCCCTTCTCTCACGAAACCTCCCGAACCGACCGCGGATTGCATACCCGCAAACCGTCGGTCTCACCCCTCGCGCCGCTCGGAGTCCGGGGCAGGGGTGTCGTCGCGACCCTGCCCGCGCGTTTTCCACAGGGAGGCGAGGATCGAGGCCGTCACGGTGAGGGCGATGAAGGGGAGCGAAATCCAGATCGGCACCTTCTCGTCGAAGATTCCCGTATAAAAGAACTTCGCCCCGACGAACACGAGCACGACGGCGAGTCCGACGCTCAAATACACGAACCTCTCCATCATCCCGGCGAGCATGAAATACAAAGGGCGGAGGCCGAGGACGGCGAAGGCGTTCGCCGACCACACGATGAACGCGCTCGACGTGATCGCGAATATGGCCGGGATCGAGTCAACCGCGAAGACCACGTCCGTCGTTCCGACGACGATGATGACGGCGAAGAGAGGGGTCGCGACGAGCTTCCCGGCGTGGCGCGTGAAAAAGCGATCGCCCTCGAAATCATCGGTCATCGGGACGAGGCGGCGCGTGAGGCGGAGGATGGGGTTTTTGTTCGGATCCACCTCGGCGCCGTCGTGGAAGGCCATGCGGATGCCCGTGAAGATGAGAAACGCGCCGAAGACGAAGACGATCCACTCGTATCGGTCGAGAAGCTCCGCGCCGACGGCGATGAACACCCCGCGCAAAACGAGCGCGCCGATGATCCCCCAGAAAAGCACCCGATATTGATAGCGCGAAGGAACCGCGAAGAACGAGAAGATGAGCGCGAAGACGAACACGTTGTCCACCGAGAGGCTTTTCTCGACGATGTACCCCGTGAAGTATTCGCCCCCCCTTTGCGGCCCCGCCACGAGAAGGACGACCACACCGAAGAGGAGGGCGGCGGCGATCCAGAAAACGCTCATCATCGTCGCCTGCCGGAAGGAAATCTCCCGCGACTTCCGGGCGAAGAAGAGGAGGTCGAGGACGAGAAGCCCGGTGATGAGCGCCGTGAACCCGACCCATGCCCATAACGGAAAGCTAGTCGTCACGCATCACCCCCCGAAAATGGGGAGAGTGAAACGCCGAAGGCGAGCCTCTCGTTCGCGCGGATTGCGAATCGGAAATCGCGATCCGCATTATTTCGATTCGCGTTTCGCGGCGCGCGGCGACCGCCGTGCGGGTTTGGGGTGGTCGGGGCGTACCTCATATTTCGACTCCTCGGCTCGTGTTTCACGACAAGCCGGAAGTCTCTCCACCCTCTTCGAGAGGGGCGGCTCCGCCGGGCGCGTTCACTATCGTGTGCGCCGTATTGACGACGAAACCGTGAAGGATACTCCCTTCCGGGCGATCCGTACACCGGATCGAGGCCAAGTTTATCACGCGAAGAATGCTCGGTGGAAAAGGCGGCGAAGGCGGGGAAATTTGCCGATCCACCGAAAAATACGTAGTTTGAGTCATGTAATTTTATAGGTGTGCCTTCTCGTGGCGGGTGCGAACATGCTTTTCGAGGGTTGCGAGGCATCCGGCGAATATCGCGGGAAGCGGTCTTACCTCCGCCGTGCAGGGAACGACGAAAGGGACGGAACATGGACACACGAACCACCATCGGATCGAGGGCGGCCATCATCGCGGCCTTGCTCGCGACTTTCCTCGCGGTCGCCTTGTGGCACTCATCCCCCGCGAAGGCGGCGGACTTCGACGTGGGCAACGGGGACGTCGCCGGACTCAAAGCCGCGATCAACGCCGCGAACCAAAACAATGAGGCCGACACCATAAGCCTCGCCGATAACGGCACGTACACGCTCACGGAGGTGGACAACACCGCCGAAGGTTCCAACGGGCTTCCTCAGATCGCCAGCGAGATCACGATAGAGGGCAACGGGGCGACGATACAAAGGAGCGACGCGGATGGCACACCCGCGTTCCGCATCCTTCGGGTATCTGATGACGGGAACCTCACGCTCGAAAGCACGACGATCTCCGGCGGCGACGGGAACGGCGGAGGCGGCAACGGCGGGGGCGGCGCCCTCAACCGCGGCACCCTCACCGCCTCGAACTCGACGTTCTCGCAAAACATCGGCGGCCTCGGCGGCGGCATATTCAACGTTTTCGGCACGCTCGACATCTCGAACTCCACATTCCCGGAGAACCTCACCGGCAATCGTGCCAACAGACAGGGCGGCGGCATATACAACCTCGCCGGCGACCTCGACATCTCGGGTTCGACCTTCTCGAAGAACTCCGCCGATCTCGACGGCGGCGCCATTTACCATAGCTCCTCCGACGGCTCCGTCACCGTCTCGAACTCGACCTTCTCGGAGAACACCGCCGGTAGAAACGGCGGCGGCATCTTCCACCGACGAGGCGCCCTCACCGTCTCGGACTCCACCTTCTCGAAGAACACCGCAAACGGCAAATTCGACTTCGAGGGCGGCGGCATATACACCGCAAACGAGGAATTCACCGAGGATCCCGAGGATCCCGAGGATCGAACGACCATAACCAACTCGACTTTCACCGAAAACAAAGCCACCGGGACAGACGGAGCGGCGGGCGGGGCCATACAAAATATTCAAGGTCTCACGGAGATAAACTTCTCGACCATCACCGGGAACACCGCGTCGGAAGGAAACGGCGGCGGCATCGCAAGCGGCGGCTACGATTCATCCGTGGTGACGAGGATCTCTTCCTCCATCGTCACCGGGAACTCCTCGGATGTGGACAACTTCGACGGAGACAGCCCCTACGAAAGCGGTGGATTCAACCTCATCGGCGACGGAGAAAGAGCCTCCGACTTCGACGAAGACAGCGACCGAACCGGGGTGACGGTCGAGGAGGCGTTCGGCACGGACTCGCCGACCCTCGCGGACAACGGAGGGCCGACCGAGACCATCGCGCTCGAAGAGGGGGCCGGGGCGACGAACGCCGCGAACCCGAACGACTTCCCCGCCACCGACCAGCGAGGCATAAAGCGTCCGCAGAGCGCCGCGTCCGACATCGGGGCCTTCGAGATCGAGGTTCCCGCGACAGACACGAACCTCACGCTCGACTCGGGCAGTAACGTCATCACCTTCCCCCAGAACGTCGGACTCGGCGGAAGGCTCGTGGGCGAGGGCGGCCAAGCCGTCCCGAACGCGGAGATCATAATCGAGCGGAGATTCGCCACCCAGAGAGCCTTCCAGCGAATAGGCGCGACGACCACGAACCAGAACGGCGCGTTCACGGCCCGCGTCTCCTCTCCACGAAACACCGTCTTCCGGGCGCGCTTCGCTGGAGACGGCGGGAGCAACCCGTCGATCGCGGCGACGCGGGTGAACGTGAGGGCGGCGGTGAACCTCCGACTCTCCCGCAACGCTGTGCGCCCCGGACAGAATGTGATCGTCTCGGGCAACGTGCGGCCTGTGAAGAGGAGCTTCGCGGTGCTCACGATCCGGCGCGGCGGGCAGATCGTCGTGAACCGGAGGATAAACCTGAACAACCGCGGCGCATACCGCTTCGTGTACCGCGTTCCGACGCGAGGCAACTACTCGGCGACGGTTCGCTTCAACGGCGACGCCGACAACGTGGCAAACGCCTCTTCGAGGACTTTCCGGGCGCGGTAAACACGGCCCCGCCCTCCGGGGATCCCACTACGACTCCGGCGCCCGATGATCGAGGCGCCGGAGTTTTTCATTGCGGCGCGAACGACGCTCCGCCAAAGGCGAAAGCCCGGAATCAAGCCCCGCTTTCCCCGCCCCTCGAACCCGACGAGCGCGGAACTTCACGAAACGCGGTACGCGAACATCCGGTATCCGTGGGATTGTTCGAGCGCGGGGAACGTCGGGAAGGCCGCGCTCTTCTCGACGAGGCTCCACTTTTCGGCTTCTTCGAGCGCGTACATCTTTTCGCGGAAACCGCCGCCCCCGTACACGTCATCGCGCACCCCGAAGACCATCCACCCTCCGGGCTTCACGACGCGCACGAGTTCGTCGAAGGACTCCGGCGGGGCGTGGCCTTCGGTGAAGACGCCGATGGAGAAGGCCGCATCGAAGGAGTCGTCCGGGAAGTCGAGGGGTTCTCCGAGGGTCATTTGGCGGAGGGTTTCGTACGCGCCTTTCTTTCGGGCGACGTCCATCATGGCTTCGGAGAGGTCGATGCCGGTGAGGTTCGTGTATCCGAGGACGCGCAAAGTGTCGCCGAGGATGCCCGTCCCGACCCCCGCGTCGAGGGATTTCCCGCCCGGCGGGACGTGCCTCCCGACGAAATCGGCGGCGACGGCGGGGACCGTGTATCCGAGGGAGAGCATGTCGCCTTCGTAGTCCGCCGCCCACTCGTTGTATGCCTCCGTAGTTCGTCCGCGCTCTTCGCACCGTACACGCGGTCGAGGCGTTCTTCGCGAAGGTTCTTCTCCGAAGTTCCGATGTCTCCTCCTTCGTCCGGTTCAAGGAAGGACATCGTATACGATACGCGATCATGGATGAAACCCGGTGGCGATGCGGATATACTGACTCGTCCAATGAGCGGAGACATGGACACGAATCGGCTTCATCGGTTTCGATGGCGGAGAAGGCTGAATTCATAGCTCTCCGGCCTTCCCACTTCGAACACGGAAAGATCGTCTCATGCAAAAACAGCGGGTATTTTCGGGCATACAGCCGAGCGGGAATTTGACCGTCGGGAATTATCTCGGCGCGCTCAAAAACTGGGTCGCCATCCAAAAAGAGTACGAAAACTATTTTTGCATCGTCGATCTCCACGCGATCACCGTCCCGCAAGATCCGAAGGTTCTCCGCCAAAAGATACGCGAGGTCGCCGCGATATACCTCGCCGTCGGCCTCGACCCGGAGCATTGCGTGATCTTCCGGCAAAGCAAAGTCGCCGAACACACCGAACTCGCGTGGCTCCTGAATTGCGTCGCCCGCTTCGGAGAGCTTTCGCGCATGACGCAATTCAAGGACAAATCGCAAAAAGGCGGCGCGGATTCGGCGAGCGCGGGCCTCTTCGACTATCCCGTCCTCATGGCGGCGGACGTGCTTTTGTACAACGCGCACCTCGTCCCCGTCGGCGACGACCAAAGACAGCATCTCGAACTCATGCGGACGCTCGCGAGGCGTTTCAACCACACGTTCGGAGACACCTTCGTGGTGCCGGAAGCCATGATCCCCCCGACGGGAGCACGCATCATGGGCCTCGATGACCCGACCGTGAAGATGTCGAAAAGCTCCCCCGTCCCGGCCCATTACGTCGCCATCCTCGATGAGCCAGACGCGGTGCGGAAGAAAATACGCCGCGCCAAAACCGACTCCGGCTCGGAGATAAAGGCCGATCCCGAACGCCCCGCCATCCGAAACCTCCTCGACATGTACTCCGCGATGAACGGAAAATCCATACCCGAGATCGAAGCCGAATACGAAGGGAAGGGATACGGCGACCTCAAAAAGGATCTCGGAGAAGTCATTGTCGAGGGACTCGCCCCGATCCGCGAGCACGCCCTCGAACTCCTCGACGACCCCGCCGAACTCGACCGCATCCTCGACTCCGGCGCCGAACGAGCGCGAAAGGTCGCCTCCCCCGTCCTCCGCGACGCGAAAACACGCATGGGAGTGGAATGACGAACGAGCGTGTCGAGGGGAAAATCCTCGAAGTCCTCACCGCGATCCCGCACGGAGTCCTTTATTCGACGACGGACTGGGGACGAATTTTGAACGAGGACAAACGTGAGATCCGGCACACCCTCGACGCGCTCGAAAAAGAAGGCCGCATCGAGGTCGTGCGAAGCGATGAGGGACGCCCGGACAAGCCGCTGTATAGACTCAAGTAGGGGTGAGGGGCGGGGGTGTCGAATTCGCCACGGATGGCGGTCTTTTCCATCGTGTACCATCCGGCGTATGAAGCGAAAAAGGAGTCTTTCTTTTGAGACAACTCGCGTCCACGCTCGACCGTATCGACCGGAAGGGATACGGCGCATACAAAGACCTCTCCGGCTCGCATGACTTCGAGGAGTTCACGCTTTTCGTGGATCGCGTTCAACGCGACCCCTTCGCCCCACCTTCGCTCATCCGGGTTCGGACGAATACGAATCGCTTCGACCCGTCACTCTTCGAGAACCCCGTCTGGCGTTTCGCTTTCGAGGACTTTTTGACGAGGGAAGTGGACGGAGCCATCCGAAAGGTCGTGGGCGGGAACCGAGGGACGGGCGGGAGCGGGCGAGTCGAGATACAAAGACCGTCGCAAATCGTCCTCCCCCGAACCTCGATGGTCGTGGACGATGAATACGTCGAAGCTCGGATGGCCGTCGGGCTTCCGGCGCGAGGGCGGAGCGTGGACGCGAAGGCGGCGAAGGACATGCTCCTCCGGGAGCTTCCCGAGGTCGTTCGTCTCTCACTCTCGCCGGAGAACGTGGACGCGAACGCCGCCGTTCTCCATGTGGAGACCATCGAAGATGCGGCGGCTCTCCGTGAGCGTCTTCCGTCCCTCGGACTCGTCGCATTCGTCGCGGACGGTGCGAGGCTCCCTCGGGAGAGCGGGGCGAGCGACCGTCCCCTCGAGGAAGGCTCCATTCCCTTCGAGAGTCCGCCGGAGATGCGTGTGTCTATCGAGCTTCCGAACCGGGACGAGGTATCGGGGATGGGCGTTCCCGAGGGGGTTTCGCTCATCGTGGGGGGCGGGTTTCATGGGAAGAGCACGCTCCTCGACGCGCTCTCCGTCGGGGTTTACGACCATGTGCCGGGGGACGGGCGGGAGTTCGTCGTGAGCCGGGGGGATGCGGTGAAGATCCGGGCCGAGGACGGGAGGAGCGTGGCGGGGGTGGATATTTCGGCCATGATCGGCGACCTCCCCGGCGGGAAGGACACGAGCCGTTTCTCGACCCCGAACGCCTCCGGCTCAACCTCGCAGGCGGCGAATATTTCGGAAGCCCTCGAAGTCGGAGCCTCGCTCCTCCTCGTGGACGAGGACACGAGCGCGACGAACTTCATGGTGCGCGACGAGAGGATGCGCGAACTCGTCCGAAAAGAGCCGATATCGCCGTTCATCGAGCTTGTGAAGCCGCTCCATGAGAAGCTCTCCGTCTCGACGATCATCGTCGTCGGGGGCGTCGGGGATTATCTCGACGTGGCCGACCGCGTGATTCTCATGGAAGATTACGTTCCTTCCGAAGCCACGGAGCGAGCCTCCGAAGCCCGCGAGAAGTTCCCGCCCCGCGCCCCGACGACCGATGGCGACGCGGAGATCTCAGCCCCCTCACCGCGCACTTTCCGGCCATCCTCCATAAACCTTCGCCGGGGCAAAAAGGAGACGGCTCGCGGAAGGGGGCTTTCCGACATCGAACTCGGGCGGGAGCGGGTGGAGCTTTCGTATCTCGAACAACTCGCCGAGGGCGGGCAAACCGAAGCCATCGCGCGAGTGATCGGGAAACTCGTCTCCGGCGGGAAAGGCCGGAGCCTCCGCGAAGCCGTCGAGGAAGCCCTCGCGGAAGTCGAAGCAGACGGCCTCGGCTCGCTCGGGGGCTTCCGAGGCCACCCCGGAGAGATGAGCATGCCACGTTCGCACGAAATAGCGGCGGCGATGAACCGCATACGCTCGCTCCGGACGGACTCCGGCTAGGGTCTGTTTGCAAAATGCGAGTGCGGGAACGCTTTTGGCATGGCACGAGGAGATTTGACGGACGAGCAATGGAAAAGCCTGGAACCACACCTGCCCCCGGAGAAGCCCGATGTGGGCCGCCCGAACGCCGACCATCGCCGCGTCGTGAACGGCATGCTGTGGATAGACCGCACCGGAGCGCCCTGGCGCGACCTCCCCGAGAGGTACGGCCCGTGGAGGACGGTGGCGAGCCGCTTCTACCGCTGGCGAAAGGCGGGGGTGTGGGATCGGATACTTGCCGCCCTTCAGAGCCGCAGGGACGCCGAGGGAGAGCTGGACTGGGAAATCCACTACGTGGACGCGACCGTAGTGAGGGCGCATCAGCATTCGGCGGGCGCAAAAGGGGGGTCCCACGGGACGAGGCGTTAGGTTATTCCCGCGGCGGCCATTCGACGAAGGTGCATGTGAGGGCGGAAGGCTCTGGGAAGCCGATGGTTTTCGTACTGACGGAGGGCCAGAGGAACGAGATGGTCGCGTTCTGGCCCTTGATGGAGACGGGGGAGGTCAAGCGGGAGGGGCCGGGAAGGCCCAGACTGCGCCCCTTTAGGCTGTGCGCCGACAGAGGATACGCCAACTCGGAAGTGAGAGGCTACCTCAGGAGCAAAGGCATAAGGATCACCATAGCGAGGAGGAAGGACGAGCATCGCGGCGGGAGCTTCGACCGGGAGATATACCGCACCCGCAACCTCGTGGAGAGGCTCATCAACCGCCTCAAGCAATTCAGGCGGGTGGCTACGAGGTATGAGAAGCGGGCGGAGAACTACCGGGCGATGCTGACACTCGCGGCGATCAA
>JACDAJ010000260.1 GCA_013695475.1 Rubrobacter sp.
GTAAAGTCCCCGCTCCGACTCATCCCCACCCACTTCCAGCTACCAAAACGGTCGAAGGTCTTTCTTCCTCCGAAACGCCCCGGACGCGCCGTTCACGGCGCCGTTGGAAACAGCCTCACGCCCCGCCAGAGAATATCGCTCCTTCTCCAAAAGACGATCCACACGGAAGAGATTTATGTCGTGGCGGGTGATGCCGTTGTCGGCGAGGTCGGCCAAAATCTCCCCGACCACGCTCGCGAACTTGAAACCATGCCCCGAACACGGCGAAGCGAACGAAACTTGCTCGTACTCGGGATGCACGTCAATGACGAAATGGCCGTCCTCGGTGTTCGTGAACATGCACGTTTGCAAATCCATCGTCGCCCCACTCCCGTCCGGGAAGTATTTCTCGGCGAAGCCTCGGAGAAGCTCCTCGTCATAATCGTGAACTTCGCGGTCGTATCCGTCCGGCTCGACGATCTCTTCGAGATGATGGTATTTCCCGAACTTGAAACCCGGAACCCCGAAGACCGGGAAGCCATAAAAACGCCCCTCATCCACGAGGAGATTGAAAACCGGGAAGCTCGAAGTCTGGAAATACTCCGGCTTCGTCGGCTGGAGCCACGCCAAAACTTGCCGCTCCGGAATGGCGTGTTTTTCGAGCAAATCGAGGATTTTTCCGTTCCACGCTCCGGCGGCGATGACGAGTTTTTCGGCCTCGTATACTCCGCGCTCCGTCCGAACCCGGACACCGTTTTCGCGCGGCTCCCATTCGAGAAGCGGCTCGTGGGCATGGACTTCCGCGCCGAGTTTTTGGGCCGCCTCCACGTATGAGACGATGCACCGCTCGGGGGTGAGAAAGCCGCCATCGGGCTGGAGGAGGGCGAGGTGGCCGTGGGGAAGATGGTATCCGGGATGCCGTCTCCGAAGCTCCGGTCCGGTCAAAACTTCGTGCGGCAAATCGTGGAGTTTCGCCGACTCCCACGAGCCTTTGAAAACCCACGAATCCTCCGGCCCCGCATCCACCGAACCCGTGATGTGGAGGAGCTTCTCCCCCGCCTCGGACTGAATTTCGCGCCAAAGTTCGTATGCCCGCTTCAAAAGAAGCACATATGACGGGTCTTCATAGTATGCGAGGCGGATGATCCTCGTGTGTCCGTGCGACGACCCCATGTTATGAGGCACCCCGAAGCGTTCGAGGCAAAGCACGCGCTTCCCGCGCCGGGCGAGATAATACGCCGCCGCGCTCCCCATCGCCCCCGCCCCGACGACGATGACATCATAGTGGCCCGAGTAATTCACGGTCACGGACTATCTCCCGTTCGTCCGGTGATTCCCGGACACGCCGACGGTCGCTCGCGGCTCGGGAGCTTCCTCGGCGCGATGGTCGTCCTCCGACGGGTTCGCCCGCGCCCGCGCCATCTCCGGGTCGAAGAACGGGGTATTCGAGACGCGAGCCGGAATCGGTCGCCCGTTTATCTCGACGACGAGGTTGTTTCCCGGCCACGAATGGGCGACATCCACGTACGCGAGAGCGAGCGTCTTTCCGACCGTCGGACCATATGCGCTCGATGTCACCCGACCGATCTTCCGCTTTCCCGGAGCGACGGAATCCTCGGCGCCCCCGGCCTCGGCTCCGGTCTCGATCTCCTCGCGGTACGTCGCGACATCCCCGACACCATAGATTTCCGCCCCCGCCATCGCCGGAACATCGCTTTCGAGTACGAGTCCGACCCATCGGCGTTCGATGCCGCGTTCTTGAATTTTCAAAAGAGCTTCGCGTCCGATGAAGTCTCGTTTGTCGAAGCGGATCCAGCGCGAGAGACCGATGTGGAACGGCGTGTCGTCCTCGCTTATGTCCGGCCCGTATAACGGCAATGCTTTCTCGATCCGCAAACTTTGCATCGCCCCGACGCCATATGGCCGAAGCCCGAACTCCGCGCCGCGCCCGATGAGATACTCCCACAAAACGGATGCTTGATCGGCGGGCGTATAAAGCTCATACCCGAGTTCCCCCGTATACCCGGAGCGTGAAATCATGACCTCGACATCACCAATGCGGCATGGCGCGAACCGGAAAAAACGAAGCTCGTCGAGATCCACACCTTCGGTGACGGTCTTCAAAAATTGCCTCGAACGAGGCCCTTGAACGACGGGGAGCGCGATGGCGGCGGTCATGTCGGTGACATACGCGCTCGAACCGATGGCGTGGTCGGAGATCCAACGCAGCGTCTTCATCCTCGGCCCCGAACTCGCCACGACCATGAAATGCTCGTCAAAGAATTTATAAACGGTGACATCGTCTATGATGCCACCGTCCTCGTTGCAAATCGTCGAGTACCGAAGCTGCCCCGGCTCCATATCTTGAATTTCATTGACGAGAAGCCGCCTCACGAGCCGCTCCGCTCCCGGCCCTTTTATGTCCACCTCGCCCATCGTGGACAAATCTTGCATCCCGACGTTTCTTCGCACGTTCAAATGCTCCTCGACGGGCGAAGTGTACGAAGACGGAAACATGAAGTCGCCGCCGCCCTTTACGAGGTTCCGCGCCGCCCGAAGGTGGAAATCGTATATCGGGGTTCGTCTCTCGGTCATTTTGCTCCCTTCGGTCGCGCACACGCTTCGCGCTTGTCAGCATTTCAGCCCGTCAGCTTTTTCTTTCGCTCACACTTTGCCGCAAAACGCTCTTTTATCCCCGGCTATACCTTATGCGTTTCGTTATCGGCAACCCGTTCCGAAATATCGGGAGATGGGGAGTGGCAAAAGCAAAAACCACTCCCCATCTCCCCACTCCCCGGAGCGAAGCGGCCCTCATGAGAGACCGACGATCTCCCCGTTCTCGTCAATGTCTATGCGCTGCGCGGCGGGCGTGGCGGAGAGGCCCGGCATCGTCCGCATGTCGCCGCATATCGGGTATATGAAGCCCGCTCCGACGGATGCCCGAACCTGGCGGATCGGGAGCGTCCATCCCCTCGGCGCGCCGAGGAGTTTCGGGTCGGAGGAGATCGAAAGGTGCGTCTTCGCCATGCACACCGGGAGGTTTCCGAAGCCGTCCTTCTCGTATGAATCTATCTGGCGCGAGGCGAGGAGATCGTACTCGATGGAACCCGCGCCATAAACTTTCGTGGCGATGGTCTCGATCTTCTCTTTGAGAGGCGCGTTCTCGGGATATAGAAAGTGGAAGTCGTTCGGCTCGTCGGCGGCTTCGGCGACGGCCTCGGCGAGTTCGACCGCCCCGCGACCGCCTTCGGAGAAGTGGTTCGAGACGGCGACTCGCGCCCCCATGCCCTCGGCGATCTCGCGTATGGCGTCGTGCTCGGAGGCGTGGTCGGTCGGGAAGGCGTTTATCGCGACGACCGGGGATACACCGTGGATGCGTATGTTCTCGATCTGCTTCCGAAGATTGTCCGCCCCCGCGAAAACGTCGTCCGGATTCTCTTCCAAAAGCTCCGGTGGAAGCGGCCTTCCGGCCACGATCTCGAACCGACCGGAGTGCGCTTTCAAAGCCCGAACCGTCGCTACGAGGACGGCGGCGTCCGGCTCGAGGCCGGAGGCGCGGCACTTTATATTGAAAAAGCGCTCCGCCCCCATGTCCGCCCCGAACCCCGCCTCGGTGACGAGATAATCCCCGCCCCGGATGCCGATCATGTCGGCCACGATGGACGAGTTCCCCGTCGCGATGTTCCCGAACGGCCCGGCGTGGACGAGGGCGGGGGTGTTCTCCAAAGTTT
>JACDAJ010000186.1 GCA_013695475.1 Rubrobacter sp.
CATTTCTATTCCCCGACGCTCCTTCTCGAACCGAGCCATGACTCGAAGGTGGCGACCGAAGAAGTATTCGGTCCGGCATTGCCAGTTTGGAGTGTGGGGGATATGGACGAGGCGCTCGAACAGGCGAACTCGACGCAGTTCGGACTCGGGTCTTCGATATGGACGCGGGACCTGAACCGGGCTTCCGAAGCCGCCGAGAGGATCGAAGCCGGGTACACGTGGATAAACTCGCCGCAAATCGTGTACGACGAGCTTCCTTTCGGCGGGTGGAAGGAGTCCGGATACGGCAAGGAGCACGGAACGGAAGCCCTCGATTTTTATACCGAAACGAAGGCCGTCGTCGTCCGGCGAGCGGATTAAGCACCGTGAGTCCGGGCGAGGATGTCTTTTTCCGGGGGCGCCGGGATACTGAGCCAGAAAACAAAGGGGAAAGGGAGGAGAGCCATGATCGAACTTCCCGACACATACAACGCGAGCGTCCTCATTGACCGCAATTTGGAGGCCGGACGAGAAGACAAAACCGCCATTTTCTGCGGCGACGAAGAGGTGACATACGGCGAACTCGCCCGTCGAATAAACCGCTTCGGGAACTCGCTCGCGGGTCTCGGAGTTCGCCGGGAAGACCGCATCCTTCTCATGCTCAACGACACGCCGTCTTTCCCGGTCGCGTTCTTCGGGGCGATGCGGATGGGAGCCGTCCCGATCCCGGTGAACACGCTTTTGAAACCGGACGAGTACCGCTTCTTCATTGAAAACAGCGGCGCGAAGGCCGTCGTGTGCGACGCGATGCACCATGCGACGATCCGGGACGCCCTCGAAGGGTATTCGGAACCCGTCGAAGTCATCGCTGCGAATGGCGACGCGGGTGAATCGCACTCGATGGAGGAGATGGTCTCCTCCGGCGGCGATGAGCTTTCTCCCGCCGCCACGCACAAGGACGACATGGCGTTTTGGCTTTATTCGTCCGGCTCGACGGGGAAGCCGAAGGGGGCGGTCCATCTCCACCACGACATCATATACACGTGCGAGACGTACGCGAAGAACGTCCTCGAAATCACCGCGGGCGACATAACTTTCTCCGCGTCGAAGCTCTTCCATGCGTACGGACTCGGGAACAATATCTCGTTCCCGTACTGGGCGGGGGCGAGTACCGTTCTTTGTCCGGGAAAGCCTTTGCCGGAGCCGATCCTCGAAACCGCGCAGGCGGCGAGGCCGACGCTTTTCTTCGCGGTGCCGACTTTGTACAACGCCATTCTCAACCACGAGGGCGCGGCGGATTATGATCTCTCATCGGTGAGGAACGGCGTGTCGGCGGCGGAGGCTTTGCCCGCGAGCATATGGCGGCGGTGGAAAGAGATGTTCGGGTGGGAAATACTCGACGGCATCGGAAGCACGGAGATGCTCCACATCTTCGTCTCGAACGCCCCCGGCGCGACGAAGCCGGGTTCGAGTGGAAAGCCCGTCCCCGGCTACGAGGCGAAGATTTTGGATGAGGGCGAGCGTCCCGTCGAGGTGGACGAGGCCGGGAATTTGTACGTGAAGGGCGATTCGGCGGCGGCGTTTTACTGGCGGAACCATGAGAAAACCAAAGCCACGATGCGGGGTGAGTGGATGTTCGCGGGGGATTGGTATCGGGAGGATGGGGACGGGTATTTCTGGTACGAGGGCCGGGCGGACGACATGATCAAAGTGAGCGGGCTGTGGGTCTCCCCGGTCGAGGTCGAGTACACGCTCGCCGAGCATGAGGCCGTGAACGAGGCGGCGGCGGTCGGCGTTCCGGTGGACGGCCTCACGCGCATCCGGGCGCACATCACGCTCCGGGAGGGGAATGAGCCGTCCGAGGAACTCGCCACCGAGCTTCAAGAATGGTGCAAAGAAAATCTGAAACGGTACCAATATCCGCACTTCGTCGAGTTCATGGACGAGCTTCCAAAAACCGTGACGGGGAAAATTCAACGTTTCAAGCTCCGCGACCCCGAGCCGGACGTTTCGATGCCCCGGCAAGAAGACGAGCTTGTTTGAAAGATCGCATGTCGCTCATCGTCGTTCGTATCGTGTTCGGGGTATCTTCGACTCATGCTCGGCGACGCTTCATGAGATCGAAAGAGTCCGACCTCACGATCTCATGAAGCGTTCCCACGAAGAGCGAACGATGCGAACCATTCACCCGAAACCTCGTTCACCCGGATTCGGCGTCACTTTTTCGTGGTGCATTTGACGGAGAATATCGGAGATTTCGGCGGAGCAAAGTTTCGTTTCCGCGCCTTTCCCGTCATCATGACCTCGCGGCGTGTCGTATAAACTTTCGTCCGGCGTGTGGGATGTCGCCCTCCGTGGGCGGAGAGGAGTGGATTGTCTTTCGTTAATCTCAGGAAAGTCGGAAAGTCTTTCGGAGGCGCGATGGTTCTCGACGGCCTCGACTTCATGGTTTCCGATGGGTCGCGGATCGGGCTCGTGGGGGCGAACGGGTCGGGGAAATCCACGCTCCTGAAAATTATGGCCGGCATCGAAGCCGTGGATGCCGGGAACGTCGAGCTTCGGCGGGGCGTGAAGGTCGCGTATTTGCCGCAGCGCGTGGACGGCGAGGGGCGGAGCGCTTTGGAAATAGTCCGCGCCGCGAGGCCGGACCTCCAAACCCTCGAAGACGAATTGCAAAGGTGCGCGAGGATCGTCGGTTCGCCGGAGGCCACGGACATGAATCTCATCCACCGCGCCCTCGAAACTCAGGAAGACCTCCTCCGCCGCTTCCGCGAACTCGGCGGCCCCGGCTTCGAGGGCGAGGCGCGGAGCCTCCTCGGAGAACTCGCCGGACTCGACCGGGCGGCGATGTCCCGCCCGACGCGCGAAACGAGGGAGGGGCAAAGAAAGCTCGTCGCGCTCGTCTCATGCCTCGTGCGAAGGCCGGACATCCTCCTTCTCGACGAGCCGGAAACCAATCTCGAATCGGCGTGCCGCGAGCGACTCGAAGGAAACATAAACCGCTTCGAAGGGGCGGTCGTCGCAGCCTCCCGAAAGCGGAGTTTCCTCGACCGCGTCTCCGAGTACGTCTTCGAGGTTCGGGAGGGGAAAATCTTTCCGCTCGAAGGCGGGCACGGGGCGAAAGAAGGCGCGGCGAACGTCGTGGATCTCGCGGAGAGACGGTGAGTGATATGAGCGAGGAGATCCGCCTTGAATCCGGCCCTCCGTTTGGATATCGTCCGGCGTCGCCGGAGCGACGAAAAAGGGAGCGTTCGATGCGCGAACGTGAACACGAGTGCCTCGCGGCGGCGTCATGACCCGCTTCGACCCCTCCGAAAATCACGCCCGAACCCTCGACGAGAACGACGAGATCGCCCATCTCCGGGATGAATTCTATTTGACGGAGGGCGAAATATACCTCGACGGAAACTCTCTCGGACTCCTTTCACGGCGAGCCGAAAAAACGCTTCTCGCCGTCCTCGAAGATTGGAAACGTTTCGGCATCGGCGGGTGGACGAACGGCGAACGACCGTGGTTTTATCTCTCCGAGCGGCTCGGAGAAATGACCGCGCCTCTCGTCGGAGCCTCGCCGGATGAGGTCGTCGCGACGGGTTCGACGACCGTGAACATCCACCAACTCGCCTCGACGTTCTTCCGTCCGGAGGGGAAGCGGACGAAAATACTCGCCACCGAACTCGACTTCCCGACCGACATACACGCCCTCGGGAGCCAGCTTAGCCTCCGAAACCTCGATCCATCAGAGCATCTCGCAAAGATAAAAAGCCGCGACGGAAGGACGATCTCCGAGGATGACGCCATCGCCGCGATGACCGACGATGTCGCCCTCATCCTCCTCCCGACCGTTCTTTACCGGAGCGGACAGCTTCTCGACATCGAGCGTCTCACGAAGGCGGCGCACGAAAGAAATATCCTCATCGGCTTCGACGCGGCTCATTCCATCGGCTCGGTTCCGCACCGTTTCTCGGAGTGGGGTGTGGATTTCGCGGTGTGGTGCTCGTACAAGCATCTCAACGGAGGGCCGGGCGCGGCGGCGGGGCTTTATGTGAACCGGAAGCATTTCCGGAAACCACCCGGCCTCGCCGGATGGTTCGGGTCGGAGAAAGGACGGCAATTCGACATGGCTCATGAGTTCGCGTCGGCGGCTTCGGCGGGGGCGTTTCAGATCGGCACCCCGAACGTAATGAGCCTCGCGCCACTCCTCGGCTCTCTCGAAATGTTCGAGGAAGCGGGGATGGAAGCGGTGCGGGAAAAGTCGCTCCGCCTCACCGGATACCTCATGGAACTCGCCGGGAGTGAGCTTTCGAGCATGGGCTTCTTCGTCGGAACGCCGGGTGAGGGTGAGCGGCGCGGGGGGCATGTCGCGCTCGAACATGAAGAGGCGGCGCGGATATGCGAGGCATTGAAAGAGCGCGGTGTCGTGCCGGACTTCCGCGCTCCGAACGTCGTGCGGCTCGCCCCCGTCGCTTTGTACACGTCATATCTCGAAGTATGGGAGGCGGTTCGGATTTTGAAGGGGATCATGGCCGGAAAGGCGTACGAGAAGTTCGAGAATACCCGAGGAGTGACCGCGTGATCGCATACATCGCGAGGGATGATCCTCACTATTCACGCGCATTTCAGCGAAAAACGAAAAGCGGATTTCTGGCGGGCCGAGCGCGAAGCGGGTGGCGAGCGCGAAGGCGAAGCGCGGGGTGTGGAGGCTCATGCTTATGCGAATCGGGAGTCGGGATCCCACCCGCGAAGCCGCATGGGGCGTCCCGACGGGAGGCGGCATGAAAGACCTCGTAGACATCACGCAGCCGCTCCGCAATGGTGTCCCGCCGTGGCCCGGCGACACGGAGTTTTCGTTCGAGCCGACCTCGAAGCTCGGGGAGGACGGCTCGGTGGTGAATGTCGGGAAATTCGTCGCGAGTTGCCACACCGGAACCCACATTGACGCGCCGTATCACTATGACGACGACGGGAAGCGCGTCCACGAACTCGACCTCGCGCTTTATGCGGGGATGGCGAAGGTCATCGAGGTTTCCGGAGCCGGGAGCATCGGTGAGAGCGAGCTTCGCGAGCATGAATTCGATGGAGTCCCCCGCCTCCTCGTGAAGACGGGCGCGTGGACGGAGAGAAGCGAATTTCCGGAAACCATCGTCTATTTCCGAACCGACGCCGCGCCTTTTCTCGCGTCGCGCGGGGTTCGGCTCCTCGGGACGGAGATGCCGTCCGTGGATCCCATACAAAGCAAAGACCTCCCGGCGCATCACGCGCTCCACGATCACAATATCCACATCCTCGAAGGCGTCGTCCTCGACGAAATCGAGCCGGGCGACTACGAACTCATCGCGCTCCCGCTCCCGCTCCGGGATGCCGACGGAAGCCCGGTTCGGGCGGCGCTCCGCCGGAAAGACCGGGAGTCGGGAGCCGCTCACTGACGCTCGCTTCGGGAGTCGGGGTATTCTCGACCGCATCCGCCTCGATGCATTCGCCTCCCCACCCGACGAACTTTCGCCCGGTTCGGGAAAGGCTTCGAC
>JACDAJ010000290.1 GCA_013695475.1 Rubrobacter sp.
CCAGAATCAGCCCAACAATCTTTGGAGACTAGCAGTGAACGAGAACTGCAACTGAAGGTTCGTTTAGCCGAAATCCAGTTGGAGCGTGAAAAGTTGCAGCACGAGTTAGCAGTTAATGGTTTTCCTATCAAAGACCTTAGTAAGGTGGGCATACCCCCTTGGCGAGTAATTTCGCAGGTGCAAAAAAGCTTGGGATGGTCAGATGCTACTGCTACTTACAAACTAATACGTCAACTGGGCTACGGGTTTAGCAGCGCTCACTGGTTTTCTGTGCGGATCAAAGGCGGGGTATCTGTGATGTCTTGGACTTCTATAGACGCTTTATCTGAGGCAATTGAACAATTCAAGTTATCCCCAAACTAGCAACAACTTTCGGTTCAATAATTTATTTACTTTGAGGAATCACCATGCCTTACAGCAAACAAGATTTGCAAAATCTCTACTCATTGTCTTTTGAAGATGTAAACGCTACTCTCGTTGCTTGCGGGCTGTTGCCAGAGCAGAATGAGTATGCTGATGAGCAGATTCAATCAGGCTTTGACGTTATTCGTAAATACTTTAACGAAGCACAAGTAGGTGACTACGCGGCAGCAGCAGAAATGTTCAACCAGCAAAGTCTATCTAAAATGAAGAAAACAAGTAAAGGTAAAAAGTCGCACCCCTCCTCAGAGCAAGAATCCGGTGCCGCTACAGTGGAGGAAAACGATTTAGATATCTCTCAATTATTGGCTCAAGCAACTTCTGAATGTGGGACGCGCATTTCTCTAATTGAGGCAGGTAAAATCTTATCAGCCTGCGGTTTACCAGACAAAGAGCAGTACACTGGCGCAGAGGGCGAAGTCTTTGTAGAAGCGTGTACCCTGATTAAACAACAAGACAAAACCTACCAGGAAGTGGCAGTACATTTTGGCATGGGTCAAGCTCCAGATAATAATCTAGAGCGCCAGGAATTGCTAAAGGAAGTCCAAGGAATACAAAGTTCCGTTTCCTCCTTGTCTAGCACTCAAACCATGCAGGTAATGCAGGCGCTACCACAAATGAGCTTAGAGCAGCTAAGAGCAATCAAATTACAATTCTTGCGTGACCTCAACCGAGAACTGCGGGAATATGTTAATTCAGGTCGGATGCAGACAGAATTTCAAGCTGCTGCCGACACAGTAATTAAAGACCCATTTCTTACATGGTCGCCTGTTAGTGACGCTAAGAACCGACCACTCAATGGCGAAGTCTCTCAAAAGTCTCTACCTGGAAGCTGAGAGTAATGCAAAACCAAACGACTTCAACCGATAGCGCCCAGTTACTAACTTTGGCTTCTAAACAAGTTGGCACTCCCATCACACTAATTGAAGCTGGGAAAATTCTTTCTGCTTGTGGTTTGCCTGACTTAGGGGACTACACACCTCAACAATGCGAAGTCTTTATCAAGGCGTGTACTCTGATTAAACAACAGGGTAAAACCTGCCAAGAAATAGCGATACATTTTGGCGTGACTTCATCTGATGATGAGTTGATCGAAAAAGTGCATAACTTACTGGGTCAAGTGTCTTCTACTCAAGCCGACCTAATCCGTAATGCCCTGCCCAAAATGGCAGTAGAGCAATTGCAAGAAGTTAAGGCGTTGTTCTGGCGGATGACTGCAAAAAGGCTAAAGAAGTATGTAGATTCTGGACAACTAGAAGCAGAAATTCGCACTGCATCCAAGAGCGTCTTGGCGACTTCTTCGGGAAAATACCTGGGGCTGCTGATGCCGAACAGCAGCCCGAAGAAAGTGAAGAATTTGCCTGGTTGATTGACGAAACGATTCAACAGCGTATTACGGTTATTTCGTTGGCTGATCGGCGGCTAACTGAGTTAAATAACTACAAACTGCGGGAGCGAACAAAAGCGATCGCTCAAACAAAACGCTTGGACGAGGCAAGAGCAGAGAGGTGGCAAATGTGGCTAAGGTGGACGTTTGGCACTTTGCATCGGGCATCCAACCGAATTACCTTTTTCTACCTGCTTTGGACTCCGATGGTGATTTTCTACAGCGCGATCACAGTTATGGGGATGCCGACGGCGGTTCTTTGTCCTAAACCTAATGGTGTCTGCCAAAATCTTAGGGTAATGGCGGTGGAGACTAAAAAGGCTGTGCTATTACCGCAGGAGCTATGGGAGAAATTTAACAAAAAGTAAAATGGAGATTTTTGTTTCCCTGATTGGGCTTGGTTGCCTGGTTTCAATTATTCTGGCTCTCTTTGGTCTTTCAAATGTCCTTACATTACTGGTTTTTTCAGGAATTGAACAGTGATTAGTCATAATGAGAATTGCTGATGTTTTAGGGCGTTACTTGACACAGATAGGGTTCATAAGCTACCATGTACACATGGATGCAGCAGACATGCAACAGCATGACATCCCGTTACCTAAGAGGGTCGAGGAAATCCGGTAAAGACGTTCTGAATACCAAAATAATATTTTGGCGAAGGTTCCTTAAGGAGCCTTTGTTATTTTAAGGCTTTGGCAGTTTTCTGTTATTCAATAGATTGTTAATTATAACGAAAAACCCAACTTTCTTCACTTTGCCTATGCCTTCATACATAAGATAAGCACTTTGTACATGTAATCTAAGCTTTTTGCTTTCTTTGAATACTGCGAAAGGAACGAAATAATTAGCCTCAATGCCCTTTGAATCTATAATTTTAACGGTGGCAAATTTGCCATAAC
>JACDAJ010000296.1 GCA_013695475.1 Rubrobacter sp.
ATCTTCCGGCGGCGAGTTTTGGAGACGCGCCGAATGGGGGCGTTCCATCGGCGCATTTCATAGCCACCAATTTAAGCGGCGGAGAAGAGGGAGCCGACCACGACGACATCTCGCCCTCCGGGGGGATAGGGTCGTCATTCCGCTCGACGACGGGGGCGGTTTCCGAGCGGACGGCGGCTGAAAATGCGCGGGTTCCGGCCTCGCGGGGAGGTTCGCCCCCGACCCGGAGTGGCTTTCGGCGGCTCGTTCGCGTCATTTATTATTCAAGTCGGTGGCAATGGGACGCGCCACCGGCACGTCTCCACGATGGACATGGGATGCGAAGTTTGCGCGAAACCCAGTCGGCGGACTCGATATGAAAACCCCGAACACCCGGAGTGGAGAAAACCGGGAAATCGTCATCCGCGGGGGGCGCGTCCTCGATCCATCCTCCGGCCTCGATGGAATTATGGATGTGCGAATTTCCGACGGAAGGATCGCGGAAGTCGGAAGCGGCCTTCGCGGAGCGCGCGAACTCGACGCGGACGGACTCCATCTTTTCCCCGGTTTCGTGGACGTTCACGCGCATTGGCGGTCTCCGGGCCATGAACACAAAGAAAACATCGAGAGTGGTTCGGCGGCGGCGGCGGCGGGCGGTTTCACGAGCGTCGTCATGATGCCGAACACCGACCCCGTCGTTGACAAACCCATCGTCGTGAGCGGCCTCGCGAAAAGGGTTTCGGAGGAGTCGCGAGTCCGGGCGCATATCTCCGCCGCGCTCCACGTCGGACTGAATGGCGAACGCCTCACGGAGATGCGCCTTTTGAAAGAGGCCGGGGCGTTTTGTGTTTCGGACGACGGACTCGGGACGCAGAATGCCGGGGTTTTGCGGAATGCGCTGCTTTATGCGAAGTCGGCGGGGCTTCCGGTGATCCTCCACTGTGAGGATCACACACTCTCGGCGGACGGGGTCGTCCATGAGGGGGCGCATGCCGCGCTCGCCGGGCTTCCCGGCATCCCAGCGAGCGCGGAGGACGTCTCGACGGCGGCGGGCCTCATCCTCGCCGCCGAGACGGGCGCGAAAACGCATATAACGCATGTGAGCACGGAATTGTCCGCCACCCTCGTCGGCTTCTTCGAGGCGAGGGGCGACATCACCTCCGACACGACGCCTCACCATCTCACGCTCACGGACGAGCTTGCCTCGACGCTCGACGGGATGTACCGGGTGAACCCGCCGCTTCGTTCCGAAGACCATCGCGATGGGGTGAGGGATGCTCTCCGAAGCGGCGTCCTCGATTTCGTCGCCACAGACCACGCCCCTCACGCTTCGGAGGAGAAAGACCTCCCGCTCGAAGAGGCGTCGCCCGGTTTCCTCGGCCATGAGACGGCGTTCCCCGCGATATACACGGAGCTTGTGAGGGACGGCGAACTTTCATTGCCCCGGCTCGTCGAGGCGATGAGCGCGGCCCCGGGGGTGTGGGTCGGGGGTTCGGGGAGTTTGGCGGTCGGGTCATTCGCCGATCTCACACTCGTGGATCTCTCGGAGGAGTGGACTGTGAGCCGGGACACGATGGCGAGCAAATCGTCGAACTCGCCGTATCTGGGAAGGACGATGGCCTCTCGCATCGTCGGTACAATAGTCGGGGGCGAAATCGTCCATGATATACACGACATATTTTCGGGAGCGAAGTTTGGAATACGGGCGTAGCAAAGCGGTTCTCGTCCTCGAAGACGGGGCGACCTTCGAGGGATGGAGCTTCGCCGGAGAGGGTGAGGTTCTCGGGGAGGTCGTCTTCACGACGAGCATGGTGGGTTATCAGGAAACGATCACCGACCCTTCATACCGCGGCCAAATAATCCTTTTCACATACCCCCTCATAGGAAATTACGGTGTCATACCCGGCGAGGAGGAGTCGCGCAAAGTACAAACCGCCGCCGTTCTCGTGCGGGAATACACGCCGCACCACAGCAATTGGGCGAGCGAGATGTCCCTCGCCGAAATGCTCGGAGAGGCGAACGTCATGGGCGTCGAAGGCATGGACACCCGCGCATTGACGCGCCATCTCCGCGACAAAGGCTCGATGCGCGGCGTCATATCCACCGTCGAGCGCGACACGAGCGTTCTCCGTGAAAAGGCGGTTTCGCACCCCTCGATGTCTGGCCTCGACCTCGCGTCATCGAGTGCGCAGTTCGACGAGCCGACCCTCATGCCCGCCATCGGCGAGGAAATCTGCCGAGTCGCCGCCCTCGACTACGGGGTGAAAGGCTCGATATACAAAGAACTCCGGAAGCGCGGCGCGACCGTCCTCGCGCTCCCCGGCTCGACGGATGCGGAGGAGGTTCTCGCGTCGGAGCCGGACGGTGTTTTCCTCTCGAATGGGCCGGGGGATCCGGCGGCTCTCCGAAAGGCGGTCGAAAATCTCCGTCCGATGCTCGGGGAGGTTCCGGTGTTTGGGATTTGCCTCGGCCACCAGCTTCTCGGCCTCGCCCTCGAATGCGAGACGTATAAAATGCCGTTCGGCCATCACGGCGCGAACCACCCGGTCCGGAACATCGAGAACGGGCGCATCGAGATAACGAGCCAAAACCACGGCTTCGCCATCCGCGAGGACTCGCTCCCCGACGGCGTCGAACTGACGCACACGAACCTTTACGACGGAACCATCGAGGGTATTTCGGACAAGGCGCTCCGGGCGTGGAGCGTTCAATATCATCCCGAGTCGAGTCCCGGGCCGAGGGACTCCGGATATCTTTTCGATGACTTCGTGAACCTCATCTCCGAGACGAAGGCGAGGGCGTAAATTGCCTCGCGGCGACGATGGCTTTCGGAGGTGCTTTTCCAGGGGGCGCGGGCTTCCAGCCCGCATGAACGACGCGCCCCCGGGATTTCTACGATGGAATCGGGGTGAAGAATCTGGCGCGACCTTTCATAGATTCGTCGCATGCCAAGTACCGAACGGGAGGCTGCGGTCATCGTGTCGAAGGAAGCGGCTGGCCGTATTCCGCATCGGCGAAGGTGTGTGTCGTGGATGGCGGGCGGGATGCCCGCGCCTCCACAACGCCCGCGCCCCCGAAGAGGCGATCCACATAAATCGAAGTCAGCCGGGGGGTGTTTTGTTTGCCGCGCCGCGATGATGTACGAAGCATCCTCATAATCGGATCCGGGCCGATCGTGATCGGCCAGGCAGCCGAGTTCGACTACTCCGGCACACAAGCATGCCACGCCCTCCGCGAAGAGGGATACCGCATAATCCTCGTCAACTCGAACCCCGCCACCATAATGACCGACCCCGAAGTCGCCGACGCAACTTATGTGGAGCCACTCACCGTCGAAGCCGTCTCCGAAATAATCCGAAAAGAACTCCCCGACGCGCTCCTCCCGACGCTCGGCGGACAGACCGCGCTCAATTTGGCAATCGAACTCGACGAGGCGGGAGCCCTCGAAGAACACGGCGTCGAACTTCTCGGTGCTTCCATCGAGTCCATCCGGATGGCCGAGGATCGCCAGCTTTTCCGCGAGGCGATGGATCGCATAAACCTCAAAGTCCCCGAGAGCCGGGTCGTGAAAAGTTATTCGGAGGCCGACGAACTCGCCGACCGCATCGGCTTCCCACTCATAATCCGTCCGAGCTTCACCCTCGGAGGAAAGGGCGGAGCCATCGCGCACGACCACCGCGATCTCCGCCGCACGGTCGAGGACGGCATAGACGCGAGTCCCATAAACCGCGTCCTCGTCGAAAAAAGCGTCGCCGGATGGAAGGAGTTCGAGCTCGAAGTGATGCGCGATGTCGCCGACAACGTCGTCATCGTATGCTCCATCGAGAACGTTGACCCGATGGGCGTCCACACCGGAGACTCGATCACCGTCGCCCCCGCGCAAACCCTCTCTGACCGACAATACCAAACCCTCCGCACCGCCTCTCTCCACATAATACGTGAAATCGGGGTCTCGACGGGGGGATCGAACATCCAGTTCGCGGTTGACCCGGAGAGCGACGAATTCTATGTCATCGAGATGAATCCGAGAGTGAGCCGTTCGAGCGCACTCGCAAGCAAAGCGACGGGCTTTCCCATAGCCAAAATAGCCGCGAAGCTCGCCGTCGGGTATTCGCTCGACGAAATACCGAACGATATCACCGAGGCGACCCCCGCTTCCTTCGAGCCGGCCCTCGACTATATCGTCACCAAAATCCCTCGCTTCGCGTTCGAGAAGTTCCCCGGAACGCGGGCGCGTCTCACGACCCGGATGCACTCGGTGGGGGAGGTCATGGCGATCGGTCGTACCTTCACCGAGAGTTTACTGAAGGCTATAGCTTCGCTCGAAGTTGACAGTGGAGACATAATTCCGCGCCTCGACGAGCCGAGTCCGTACCGGATATTCGCGGTCTTCGAGGCGTTGCGAGACGGGATGGACATACCGGAGATCCACGCCCGCACCGCCATTGACCCGTTCTTCATCGCGTCCATAGCCCGCATCGTGGCCGCCGAAGGCTCGGTGTCGGGCGACTTCGACAAGGAGGCGCTTCGGGAGCTGAAAAGAACCGGGTTCACCGACGAAGCTCTCGCAATTTCCGCCGGAACCTCGACCGAGGTGGTGCGGGGTGTCCGGCAGGCGCTCGGTGTTTCTCCGACGTACAAATCCGTGGACACGTGCGCCGGGGAGTTCCCGGCTCGGACTCCATACTATTATTCGACGTACGAGGTCGAGGACGAGGTGGAGCGGGGCGAGGAGCCTTCGGTCGTCGTTCTCGGGAGCGGGCCGAACCGGATCGGGCAGGGTATCGAGTTCGATTATGCGTGCGTACACGCGAGTTATGCGCTCATCGAGAGCGGCTTCGACGCGGTGATGGTGAACTCGAATCCCGAAACGGTCTCGACGGATTACGATACTTCGACGCGGCTGTATTTCGAGCCGTTGTCGGCGGAGCATGTCCTCGAAGTCATCCGGCGCGAGAGGCCGGAGGGGGTCATCCTCCAGTTCGGCGGGCAAAGTCCGTTGAAACTCGCGAGGGAACTCGAGAAGGCCGGGGTGAAGATACTCGGGACTTCGCCGGATGCCATTGACCTCGCCGAGGATCGCTCGCGGTTCGGGCGGCTCATGGAAGACCTCGATATTCCGCACCCGGAGTTCGGGGTGGCGACGAATGCGGATGAGGCCCGGAGCGTGGCTCACGAACTCGGGTATCCGGTCGTGGTGCGTCCTTCGTATGTGCTTGGGGGGCGGCGGATGGAGATCGTGTACAGCGATGAGGATCTCGACCTTTATCTCAAGTCGAGCGTGAGTACGAGTCCCGAGCATCCGATCCTCGTTGACAAGTTCATGGAGGCTCACGTCGAGGTTGACGTGGATGCCGTTTCGGACGGCGAGGATGTGTATATCGGTGGGATCATGGAGCATGTCGAGGAGGCGGGGGTTCATTCGGGGGATTCTTCGTGCGTGACGCCGCCGATCACGCTCCGGCGGGCGCTTTTGGAGAAGATCGAGGATTATACGCGGCGGATGGCGCTCGCGATCGGGGTCGTCGGGCTTATGAATATTCAGTTTGTGGTGCGGGGTGAGGATGTGCTCGTGATCGAATGCAATCCTCGGGCTTCGCGGACGGTTCCGTTCATTTCGAAGGCGACGGGGGTTCCGCTGGCGAAGGTGGCGACTCGGGTTCTCGTCGGGGAGAAGTTGCGGGACATGAATTTGCGGGCTTCCGAGAGCGGGCATTTCTCGGTGAAGGCTCCGGTGTTTCCGTTCGACAGGTTCGCGGAGGCCGACCCGCTTCTCGGGCCGGAGATGCGTTCGACGGGGGAGGCGATGGGGATTGACCGCTCGTTCGGCGGGGCGTTCGCGAAGGCGATCATCGCCTCGGGGCAGAAATTGCCGGAGAGTGGGCGAGTGTATATTTCGGTGGCTGACCGGGACAAGCGGGCGGTGGTTCTAATCGCCCGGGCATTCGCGGATCTCGGGTTCGAGATCTCCGCGAGCGAAGGCACTTCGGAAGTGCTTCAAAACAACGGGCTTCCGGTCACGGTCGTGCCGAAGATCGGGGAGGCCGGAGGGGGGGATGTGCTTGGGAGGATCGAGGGCGGAGAGGTGGATCTCATAGTGAACACCCCGTGGGGCCGAGGCGCTCGCACGGACGGATACCTCATCCGGCGCACGGCCCTCACCCACGGCGTCCCGTGCATAACCACGCTCGCCGCCACGACCGCCGCCATTCAAGGAATCGAGGCGAAGATTCGAGGCCACACCCGGAGCGTGAATTCCCTGCAAAATCTGTATACCACGAAGATATGAAATTCCACACCGTCGAAGTCGAGGGAGTCGAGGCTCTCGGTCGGTATGTTCTCCTTCGTTACCCGTGGAGTGGCGCCATCGAGCCGGGGCAATTCACGATGGCTCGCGCCGCCGGGTATCCGACGACCTTCGACCCGTTCCTCGCCCGCCCGTTTTCTTTTTATGACCACGATGGAGAGACGGCGAGTTTGCTTTTCGAGGTGCGGGGAAGAGGCACGCAACTTCTCGCCGGGGCGAAGGAGACTATCGAGGTGAGTCGTCCGCTCGGGAAGGGGTTCCGGGTGGGCGAGGAGAATGGTCGTTCTTTGCTTCTTGGCGGGGGAGTCGGTGTCGCGCCTTTTAAATTTCTTTCGCGGAGGCTCGATGAACTCGGAGTCGAGCATGATGTCGTCCTCGGTTTCGTGGACGAGGGTGTCGCCGGGGTCGCGGAGGACTTTCCGAGGGCGAAGGTCGCCACGATGGACGGGTCGCTCGGGGTTCGTGGGACGGTTCTCGATGCGGTCGGGGATCTCTCGGAATATTCCGCGATATATGCGTGCGGCCCGAACGCGATGCTCGCGGCGGTGAAGAAGGCGGCGAATGGCATCGAGCTTTGCCAGCTTTCGGTGGAGGAGCGGATGGGATGCGGGAACGGCTCGTGCAACGGATGCGTTGTCCCGACGAAGGCAAGAGGACTCGTCCGGTCGTGCATCGAAGGGCCGGTCTTCGACGCGGAGGTTCTCGCATGGTGATGGAGCGGAGGAAGACAGATGTGGGCCTTTCGGTCGAACTCTTCGGAAGACGGCTCGAAACGCCGCTCATGCCCGCGTCGGGAACGCTCTCGAAAGAGGCGGTGGAGGAAGTTCGGGGAGTTTATGGAGCCATACTTCCGAAGACGACGACGCCGCTTAGCCGAGACGGGAATCCGACGCCGCGCATCGCCGAGACGCCCGCCGGGATGGTCAATTCCATCGGATTGCAAAATCCCGGCGTGGACGAGTTCATGAAAAACCTCGACGACTTCGACCTCGGTGTTCCGATGTTCGTGTCCGTCGCCGGGAATACGGTGGACGAGTTCCGCGAACTATGCGAGCGCGTCTCCGCCGATGAGCGCGTGTTCGCCATCGAGATGAACCTTTCGTGTCCGAACGTCGAGCATGGCGGACTCACTTTCTGCGCCGGGGCATCGTCGGTCGAGGAGGTCGTGTCGGCGTGCCGAGGGGTCTCCGGAAAGCCGCTCTCGGTGAAGCTCACCTTCGAGGGGGTCGTCGAGAATGCCATCGCCGCCGAGGCTTCGGGGGCCGACGCGATCACGGTGATGAACACGATGCCCGCGCTCACGGTGGATGCGGACGCTCGGAAGGTTCTCGTGAAAGGCGGTTTTTCAGGCCCGGCGATAAAGCCCGTGGCGATGCGGGCTGTTTATGACGTGTCGGGGGCGGTGGATGTCCCGGTCATCGCGAGTGGGGGAGTTTCGACTGGCGTGGATGTCGCCGAGTTCATGATGGCGGGTGCGGCGGTCGTGCAAATCGGGACTGTGAGTTTCGTGCGGGATCCGGAGGAAATCCTCGGTGAGTTCGAGGAATATTTGCGGAAGCATGAAATGTCGGCTTCCGAATTGATCGGCTGTTTGCGGGGCGCCGGGTCTGTTTAATTAGCGGTCTGTGGCTTTCTCGCTTGACTTTGCGCTCACCGGAACATGGCGGGTTCGAGTTCGCGGACGACCTCGGCCCGGTCGAGGGGGAGCCTGGCTCGCTGGGCGTGTTCGAAGAGGAGTTCCGCGTTGGGGGCTTCGTATTCGCAGTAGAGTTTGCCTTCTTCGGCGGAGTAGTATGAGCGGATCCAGCGTACTCCCGGCATCTGCTCGATGACCTCGATGGACCTTTTGGCGGCGGTTTCAATCTCCTCCTCGGAGACTTCCCCGACAGTCCGGATCAGGATGTACTTCGGCATCTGATTCCTCCTTCTGTTTGGCCGCATGGTTTCGCGGATGTTTGAAGCTCTCCTTCGGGGATGGAGACGACCGTTCGCGTCACTATGCACCGTGGCATTTATTGCTCCTTTCAATCCGGTGCAAAGCGCAGCCGTTCTCGGACATGTTTTCTTTCAGCCTGGCCGCTTCCGAGGAATTCCGCGCGCGGTTTGTGTCTCCCAGGCGTTCGTAGACTTCGGAGAGGTCTCGGAGAACCCCGATCTCACCTTCCGAATCCCCGATCTCCCTCCGTAGCCGCAGCGAACGCTTGAGGCACGTGAGGGCGCTCGGATGATGCCCGAGTTCCCCGTGGCTCGCGGCGAGGCTGGTGAGCACATATGCCTCGGCCTGCGGGTCTTCGAGGTTTTCAAGCAGCTCGAGCGCTTCCTTGCCGCACCGGATGGATTTCTTGTATCCGCCGATATTCCGGTGGATGACGCTCAGGCACGCGAGGGCGGCGGCTTCGTGCGCTTTCTCGCCTTGTTCGCGCGCGAGGTCGAGGGCTTCTTCGTAGTTGCGGAGGGAGCTTTCCGGATCCCCCGTTTGCCAGAGGAGTCCGGCGAGGTTCATGAGGAGCTTCCGGAGTCGCCCGCCCTCGCCGAGTCCGCGGTAGATTCCGGCGGCGGCTTCGTATGCATCGAGGGCTTCTTCCGGATCGTCGAGCGAGCGATGGAGCGCGGCTCCGAGGAGGGTGAGGGCGTCGGCCTTCGCGGAGAGTTCCTTCGGGATCTCGGACTCTTCGTAGGCCTTTTCCAGAAGTTCGGCAGCTCGGCGGTACGAACGCGCCGCGTCCGCCGGGTCTCCGGTTTGCTCCAACGCGACGCCGACGCTCATGAGCGCGTACCCTTCGTCCCGGACGTATCCCGTCTCCCGGGCGAGCCGGACGGCGGATCGGAAATGTTCGAGGGCCTCTTTCGGGGAGCCGAGGCTGAGGTGGAGCGTGCCGCAGTTGACGTGCTGGGTGGCGCTCAGGTTTTTGGCTCCGAGTTCGATGGTCAGGGCGAGGCTTCCGAGGTTGAGGTCGAGGGAGGCTTTCAGGTCGCCGCGCTCGCGCTGGATGAGGGCCATGCTGTTCAGCCTGAAGGACTCTCCCATCTTGTATCCCAGTTCGCGGTCTATTTGGATGGCCTCTTCGTTCCACCGGAGGGCGCTGTCGTGGTCGCCCATGCTGCGATAGATGTGGGCGATGTTTCCAGCGTCGGCAGCTTCTGCGAGACGGTTGCCGAGTTCGCGGTGGATCCAGATAGCCTGCAAGTTCGCCTCAAGCGCATCGGAATACTCCCGGTTCATCCACCGCACATAACCAAGCTCCCGATAAGCCCGCGCCTCGCCCGCCCGATCCCCAAGCTCCCGGAAAATGGAGACCGCCTCCCGCCCGGCCTCGGCGGCGCCTCCGGGTTCCGCGAACGCCATAAACACCCCGATGCGCCGTATATGAACCTCCGCTATCTTCCCGAGATCCCCGAGCCGATTCCCCACCTCGAACATCTCCGCCACCGTCTCCGCCCGCTCCTCCCGGCGATCCATGTGCTCAAGGAAGCGCTCACGAGCGACCAGCAAATCAAACCGCCGCTCGTCGGGATCCGGCATCCTCTCCACGACTTCCAGAGCGAGGGCGTAGTTGTCCGCGGCGGTGTCCCAGGCATAGCTCTCCTCCGCCCGCTCCCCGGCCAGCGCGAGGTTCTCGAGCGCCGCCCGCCACGCCTCTGCCTGAAGGTAGTGATGTGCCAGCTCCGCGGGTTCGCCGCCGTCCGCTTCCAGGGCCTCCGCCACTTTCAAGTGCAGTTCGCGGCGCCGAATTGCGCCGATGCCTTCGTAAAGCGCCTGGCGCAGCTTGTCGTGGGAGAAATAGCATCTTTCCCCGAGCGTCCCGGTTTCGACGATGAAAGCCGATGACAAAAGGGACTCCATGACGGAGGCGGCGCGGGATTCGTCGAAGCCGGCGGCCTTGCCGGGGAGGGTCGGCTCGAAGTCGCGCCCCGTGACGGCGGCCAGCTCGAGAAGCTCTCTCGCCTCCTCGCCGAGCGAATTGAAGCGGGCTTGGATCAAAGCCTTCACCCCGGAGGGAAGCACATGTTCTTGAAGTGCTTCCTCCTTCAGTTCGCAAATGCGCCTCCGGGAGTCCACGACGACGGCGCCGGACTCGATGAGCCAGCGAAGGTACTCCACAGTATAGAACGGATTCCCCTCCGACTCGCGGTGCAAAAAGTCCGAGAGCGCGGGAAGCTCCTCGAAGGAGCGCGACGACATCCGGGCGAGGAGTCGGGCGATATCCTCCGTCGAGAGCCGTCTCAGGCTCAGGGTGCTGACTGCCCGGCGCTCGGCCAGTCCTTCCAGCCAGCCGGAGAGTTCCGGTTTCTGTTCCAGTCGGTATGTGAAGAGAAGCAGGATCCTTTCGTCGGAGATGCGTTTCGCCAAATACGAAATGAAGTCGAGCGTTGCGGGATCCCCCCACTGCACATCGTCGAGAAAGAGGATGAGTGCGCCTTGCCCGCAATCGCGGGACTCCCGGATTATTTCCCTTGTGAGAGCGTGGTGGAAGCGGGCGGCGTCGCGGGACTCGCCCGTCCGCTGGTAGCCGAGATCCTTTTCCTGGTGGTCGGGCGCCTCGGGGGATGCCCCGGCCACATCCACCGCCCCTTCGAGCGCGTCGAGCACCGGCTCCAGCGGGGGGCCAAGCTCTCTCTCATAGCACCGCCCGGAAAGCACCCGGACGCCTTTGCCGCGGGCATATCCCAAAAACTCCTCGGCGAGGCGCGTCTTGCCCACGCCCGCCTCGCCCTCGATGGCAACGGCGCCGCCCGAATCCTCCCCGGCCTCCCTCATACGCTCGACGAGGAGTGCGTATTCTTTTTCCCGCCCGACGAAGTGCGTGCGACTGAGGGAGTACGGAAGTTTCAAGGGGCGGCGGGGTTTAGGATAGCGCCGCGTCCCGTCCACGCCCGGCACGTCGCGTGCCTCGACTTGCACATTCAGCCGCGCCAACTCCGGGGAGGGGGAGGCGCCGAGTTCTTCTTTCAGCCTCCGGGCGTAGCGTCGGTATGCCCGGAGCGCGAGGGTTTGCTCCCCGGCGCAGTAGTGATAGAGGATGAGTCGGCGGCGGAGGTCTTCGCGGTATCCATCGAGGGCCGTAGCCCGCTCGCACGAGTCTATGGCCTCGGTGTATCGGCCCCGAAGCGCCAGGCACTCCGAGAGGTTCGAGAGGGCCGCGAGGCGACGCTCCCGCCACTCCGCACGGGCGGTCGCCGCCCAGTCTTCGTATGTTTCCTCCGCGAGGAAATCTCCGGTCGAGAGGTCGAGGGCCGAGCGGTATGTTCGGATGGCTTCGTCGTGGTTCCCGGCTTTCTGAGCTTCTTCCGCGCTTTGTATATACTTCTCGACCTCCCACGCATCCACTTCGCAGTCCGCTTCGCGGTCGAACATGTATCCGGGTCGTTGGCTGACGACGTAGCGGGAGTCGGGGCCGTGGCCGAGGCCCGGCTCGAGTACCCGGCGAAGCAGGCTGACCGCCACCCGGAGGCTTCTCTCGGCGGAGGCGGGGGAGGAGTCCGGCCACAGCGCCTCCGTTATCTCGTCGCGGGAGAATGCCCGGCCCGGGCAGGTGAGGAGGAGTTTCAGGAGGGAGCGCGTCTTTTGGCGATCCCACGCCTCGTCCCCGATGAGATTCCCGCCGCGCCAGACTCGGAACTGGCCGAGCAACTCGATCTTCAGCCCCACCGCCGCCCACCTCCCCGGACTTGAAGCCCGAGTTATGCTCCGCTTGTTGCATCTTCCACCATAACAGCCGACAAAACGGGGCGCATCACTCGTATGAGTGATTTTTTGGAGAATTCCCGCGCCGACCGTGCGCGGTTTTCCGGCGAGGCCGGCTCCCGTAACAAAAGCGTAACGCCGGGTCTTTAGCCTTCCGATCAGGAACTGACCCGACCGAAAAGGAGTAGGAGGCAAGCATGGATGAGCGACGTTGGTACGAGGCGGAAGCGCTGATGGCCGACTTGACGAGCCACCGCCACGCGATCCCAGGCGCGTCGGAGGAGGAGATCGAGCAAAGGATGCGGAGCCACTACCCGGACGCGGTAGCGATCCTGGCGCGCGAAGAGACAAGAACGGAGGCGCGGCGGGACCTTCACCGCAAACAAGATACACGAGGAGGATTTTAGGCGGTGACTGAAATAGGAACGAGAAGGAGGAGAACGGTGCAAGATGAAGGAGCAAAGCAGTGATCACGATGGACGAGATCGAGGGCCTGCGGGTGCCGGACGGGTTCACGCCCGTGGTGGGTTTCCGGCGCTTCGGCATCCCGCATCCCCTGAGTGGCGCGGGCCATGACTGCCTGGTGCAACTCGGACATCGCTGGACGCCCCAGGCGCCCACCATAGCGAAATGCAGGCGGATGCCGATCAGTTGCGGAGATCGGGCGCCGACGCAATATTGCTCGTGCGGCCTCCATGCCTGGCTGGGCATCGAAGAGGCACTTGAGTATCGCGAGCTAACGACCTCCCTGGGATGGGTGATGGCCTCGGTCATAGGCTGGGGGCGCGTCTTCTTCGACGAAGATTTCTGGAGGGCTGAAATGGCTCAGGTGATAGCTTTCGCCGACCCGAGGGATACCCACTCGAATAGGCCGGAGGTCGTGCAAGAGGCGGTCGGTGAGTGGGTGGCAAAAGTCGCGGTCGATTACGGCGCGCCGGTTCTTCCCCTGGACGAGTTGCGAGAGTACACCCTTATGTACGGAGAGGAGTACG
>JACDAJ010000297.1 GCA_013695475.1 Rubrobacter sp.
TCTCAGGCGCGGGGATTCTTCGAGGGCGGACTCGACTCGCTCGCGCTCTTCGCCTTCGAGTTCGCCTGTGGCGTATGCCGCGAGGAGTTCTTCGACGCTCACTCTGAAAGCGCCTCCCTCAGTTTCGCGCGGCCTCGGTGCGCCCACACTCGGGCGGTTCCTTCGGCTATGTCGAGGGATTCGCCGACTTCTTTGTATGAGAGTCCCTCGAGGTCGCGGAGTGAGATCGCCGCCCGGTAGTTCGGCTGTATTTCCTGCAATGCGCCATGCACCCTCGCGGCGGCCTCGGAGGCGAGAAGCTCGCGCTCGGGGTCGGGGGCGGGGGCGGGCATGGGGGCTTCGGGGAGGGTTCCTTTTCGTTTGCTCCGCTCGTTGAGGCTGACGTTCATAGAGAGGCGAACCATCCACGTTTTGAAAGAACTACGACCCTCGAAGCCGTCGAGCTTTTTATATGCCCGGACGAAGGCTTCCTGCGCGGCGTCCTCGGCGTCCTCGCGGCTGCCGAGAACCCGGAAGCAAACCCGGTACACGACATCCTCGTGGCGGGCGACGAGTTGGGAGAAGGCCGTCCGGTCGCCGGACTTCGCCCTCTCGACCAAAGCTCCGTCATCCAGCTTCATGGTTTTAGACAGTTCCAACATCCGATCCGTTACCCGCCGACAAAGACAGAGCTTATATCCATCGGGGCGAAGAATCCAAACCCGGACTCGCCGCGCCCGGACTCGCCGCGCCCGCATCGGGGTCATTTCTATACGACTAAGGGTTTAGATTACAAAGTGGCGGGGAATTTATCCGGGAAAGCTCCGGGCGAAGTGTAACGGCTTTGGGTTCGAGCTTGTCTAAGGGAAGTAAAGGGCAATCTAAAATCGAGAAAGGGAGGTGAAACAAGCGTGGGCATCATTGTCTGGATCCTCATCGGGCTTATCGCGGGGGCTTTGGCGAAGTGGATCATGCCCGGCCCCGACCCCGGCGGCATCATAGTGACGATTTTGATCGGCATAGCGGGGGCGTTCGTCGGCGGGTTCATCATGCAAAGCATACTCGGCTTCGGCACCGGCGGGTTCATATGGACCGTCCTCGTGGCTACTTTGGGCGCGATCGTTTTGTTGGCGGTTTACCGCATGATCACACGCCGCGTCGCATAGTTAGCGCGGGGTTGGAAAATTATGCACAATAGTGGTGAGTCGGACTCACTACCGAAAGGAGAAACAAATGTCGGAGCAAAGGACGCAGGAGAAGAGCAGCGGAAGCGGCGGCGGGGGCAAAAGCCCGCTCCAGACGGACAAGGGAAGCACCGTCATTCAGGACGGTGTCGTCTCGAAGATCGCCGGGATAGCCGCCGCCGAGGTTGACGGAATCCGGATGGGCGGCGGCGCCTCGCAGACGATGGGCAACATCATCGGCTCGATCACGGGCGGGGGCGGCGGCGGCGGCGGAAGCCAGTCGGCGGGCGTCTCGGTCGAGGTCGGACAGGAAGAAGCCGCCCTCGACCTGACATGCACCGCCGAGTACGGGAAGTCCATCCCGCAACTTTCGGAGGCCGTCAGGCGGAACGTCGTGAATCGGGTCGAAAGCCTCGTCGGGCTTCGCGTAACCGAGGTGAACATCACGGTGAGCGACATATATTTCCCGCAGGACGAGCAGGAGAAGGAGCACCAGAAGGAGCTTCAGCAGCAGCAAAATCAGCAGAATCAGCAAGAGCAGCGCGTCCAGTAAGCCAGAATAATAGGGAGAACTTTTGGCTGAGGGACTCATAACGACAGCGAGGGCCGTCTCCGAGGCGGCCCTCTCGACCGAAGGCGTCCACGCCCTCGGCGGCGGAACTTTCGCCGAGGCCGCGACCTACGAAGGCAGCGAGAAGTTCGTCGGCGTGTCCGTCACCGAAACCGAGGTCGAAGTGCACATCGTGGCTAAATACCCGCTCGCAAAGCCGATACCCGAGCTGGCGAAAGACATCGAGAAGAACGTCTCGCCGGAGTCGGGGGGCAGGAGGATCTCCGTAGTGATCGAAGACATCGAGGTGGCCGAGGAGGTGGCCGACGATGTGGATCTTTAACCGCCTCATAATGGTCATCGTGTTCGCCGCCCTTTTCGTCGGCGGGCTTTTCGCGGCCATATACGGACTGAACATCCTCGGCTACCAAATCGCCGACCTCCAGCAAACCCTCGGCCTCCCCGCCGCATACGAAGGCTTCCAAAACTTCATCACCGGGGTCGAGAACGGCAGCCTCACACCGACGGGGATCGCCATCCTCATAGGCGTCGCGCTCCTCGGCCTCATCCTCCTCATCCTCGAACTCAAACCCCGCCGTCCGCGCCGGGTGAGGATGGAGAAAGGGACGTATATAACGAGGGCGGCGGTCAACGACGAGGTCGCGGGCGCGACCGAAGGCACGAACAATGTCCTCGGTTCTTCCGTCAAAGTGAAGGCGAAGAGGAGGCCGGGCGCGGCGGTCGACGTCAACGCGGACGTGAGGCGAGGCGAGGATCAGAAAGTGATTAAAAACGACCTCCGGGCGGCGGTTCAGGAAAGGCTCGCCGAGAGCGGCATCCCGCTCGGCAAAATAAAGGTGAAGCTCAACGAGTCGGATCCCCGACAGACGAAGACGAGGGTTCAATGAACGCATTCAACCGCTTTCTTTTGCTCGTCGTCGCGATCCTCCTCATAGCGTTCCCCGTCCTTTTCCTCCTCATAAACTTCGGGGGTTTGCAGGCAGATCTCATAAACCAGTTCACGAACTACCAGGCCGGAGTCGAGGCTCTCGGCGGGATAGTCAACGCCGATCTCACAGCGACCGCGGTTCGCATATCCATCGCTGTGGCGGGGGCTTTGGTTGCGATCATCGCTTTGCTTTTCCTCCTTCGGGAGTTGACTTTCGGCAAGCGAGTCTCCCGGAGAGCGGTCATTGACGACTCTCCGGGCAGCGAGACGAGCCTCACCACGAAGGCCGTGAAATCCCTCGCGGAGGGCGCGGCGCGGGAGGCCGGGGCCGAATCACCGTCGGCTTCGTTGTCGTCTCCGAAAGGGAAGCCGTATCTTGTGGAGTGCGCGATCGGCGTGCCGAGGAGCGGAAACTACACCGAGGTGGCGAGCCGCGTCCGGGAGAACGTGCGGAGCGTTCTCGAGAGCCAGCAAGTCGAAGTCAAAGACGTGGAAGTGACCGTTCAGAGAAGCGCTTCGTAGGCAAATGAAAGGACTCGCATGAGTTATTGGACGAACAAGCAGTGGGGGGCCGTCATCGGGGCGCTCCTCATCATCCTCATCTCGCAGCTTGGGATCGGGATCACCGCCATCGTCTTCGTATTCGGGGTTCTCGGGTACTTCGTCGGCTCGTACCTCGACGGCGACTTCGACCTCGAAGACGTCCGCGACCGGGCGCAGGGACGGACCCGGGTGAACAGGAACGAAGTACGGTAAAACCAGCGGACGTCTCCAACCGACACTTTTCTGGAAGGAATGATTTTTCGTGAACCAACTCCGGCTCAATGAAATCCGATGGCCCGCCGTGGCGATTGGCTGGGTGGCCGCCGTGGTTTCCCTCATAGTCATCGGCCTCGTTTTCGGGGCGATCTTCGGTGTCGTGGATCCCGACTCGAGCGCGGCCGCCGCCGTCGGGGGACTTTTCTTGTCCCTTCTCACCGGCTTCCTCGCTTATGGCATAGGCGGATATGTCGCCGCGAGGAGGGCGCAGATCAACGGCCCGCTCAACGGCGCGACGGTCGCCGTGTTCGGGATCGTCGTCGGGATCGCACTCGCCATAATCCTCGCGATCCTCGGTATTCTGGCCGGACTCGTCTTCTCGGGCGGGCAGGTCTCCGCCATTCAGGGAGTCAGCGCGATCGAAGGCGTCGGCCTCGCGAGCGGCGGCATACTCGCGGCCATCGCCGTCCTCATCGTGAACATCGTCGGCGGCTACGTGGGAGGGAAGATCTCCGGCCCCGAGGAGACGGGAGGCTCCGCTTCCCGCCCGAGCCGCGTGAGATAAAAGAAACCGGAACGGAACCGACACGTTTTAGGCGGACTCCTCGCGGGGTCCGCTTTTTCGCGCCGCTGGACAGCGGGGCTTTCATGCGATAGCGTATCCCCTCGTATGCGGGAGAACAGCGAAAGAAGAGCGCGCGGCTCATACTCGGTGAGGCGCGCGATACACAGGCGGAGACGCGCTTTGGCGGCGGCGTTCGCGCTCGTGTGCGTCTCCGCCGTCGCATACGGCCTCCTCGTAGCGACGAACCGCCCCGAAACCCTCGGGAGCGAAGGCCGCCCACCGCCCACCGAAACCGCCCCCGTGTCGAGCGAGGACTCGACCCCGGAGGAGCCCGCGAAAGAAGGGACGAACGACACGCACGCGACGAACCCCACGGCCCCCCTTCCGCCGCCTGGGGAAAGCTGCGACGATCCGAGGGTTCTCGTCGGCAAACGCCACGCGCTCCCGCCGGATTACGCGCCGAGCGACCTCGCCTCGCTCATGGCGTACGGAGTGCCGATCTATGGGGGCGACCATCTCCTCCGAGAGGATGCCGTGGAGCCTTTGTCCGGCCTCGTCTCGGAGGCGGCCTCGGAGGGACACGAGCTGCTTGTGATCTCCGCGTTCCGCTCGTACGCCGACCAGCAAAACAACTTCGCCCACTTCACGGGGATATACGGCGACGACGCGGAGATAGTGAGCGCGCCCCCCGGACAGAGCCAGCACCAACTCGGAACCACCATAGACTTCACGAACGCCGAGGTGAACTACGAACTCCTCCCCGCCTTCGGCGAGACCGACGCGAGCAAATGGCTCGAAGCGAACGCCTGGAAGCACGGCTTCATCATCACATACCCCGACGGCGACGAGCAAGGAACCGGCCGACAGTGGGAGCCGTGGGAATACCGACACGTCGGAGAAGAACTCGCCGGACAAATCCACGAAAGCGACATGAGCCTCCGGGAGTTTTTGACGGAAGAAGGAGTGCGGCCGCTGTGCTGAAAGTCGCTCCCTTCGGTCGCTCCGGTTGGTCGCTTCGCTCCCGGTTATTGGTTATTGGTTTTCAGTTTTTGCCAATAACCGATAACCAATAACCGGAGCGGAGCCGAAGGCGAAGCGACCTCACCCTTTCGCCAGACTGAAAATCCCCCACAATCCTTCCGGCTCCCACTCCACGCGCTCGCCGTATACCATCCTCGGCGAAACACGGAATTCCTCGAAGCCGATCTCGCCCATATATCCTCGGCCCCGGACGTTCTCGTCGGTGAGCCATGCTCGAACCGAACCTTCCGGCCCGGCTATGGAACGGCGGAGATCCACAATCTTTTTCCCGGCCTCGAAGTCCGAGGCGATGGCCGGGCCTCCTCCCCACGGCGCGGCGAAATAGTGGGCGCGAACCTCCCCTTCCTCCCCGGCGAGCATCCATCCCCGAGGCATGGCACCGAGGAGCCGGGCGCGATCCCCGCCCGTGACGCGGCGGTCGAGGCGAAGAACCTCCTCGAAGTTCTCCGACGAGACGCGCCGAAAACCCTCGATGTCGTCCGAAGCGGCCCCCGGCCCCGCGAAACCACGATAGTTCGTCTCGACCCCGAAGCCGAGCTTCTCGTAAAGCGGCCGCCCCATCTCCGTGGCGACGAGGACGAGCGAGCGGCATCCGAGGCTTTCGAGGGAATCCATCGCGGCGCGGGCGAGGGCGGAGCCGAGGCCGAGGCCCCGGAACGCGGGGGACACGAATATGAGGCCGAGCCACCCGACGCGCCCGTTCGCCGCTCCGAAGGACGCGCCGACGATGCCTCCTCCACTCTCCGCGACGGAGCCGACGCAATCCGGATGATTTTGGAAGAAGGAGATTTGCCGTCTTTGCCCCCCCCACCCGACCTCGGCGGCGGCTCGGGTGGTTCGTCCCACGTCCCTCGCGGCCATCGGGCGAAGCTCGGCCCGGCTATCGGCCACGGTATGCGGCGATGTCCTTCATTTGCGACTCCACCCAGTCCTCGATGGTGTTCGAATGGACGGTTTCGCGGAGGATTCTCGCCTTTTCATGCCGTTCTTCCTCGGGCATGGTGAGTGCTTCGTGGATCGCCTCGGCTTGCTCGTCGAGGTCGAAGGGGTTCACGGTTATGGCGCCGTCTTTGAGTTCCTCATATGCCCCCGCGCCTTCGGAGAGAATTAATACGCCGCCTTTCTCGTTGACGACGGCGGCTTCTTTGGCGACGAGGTTCATGCCGTCTCGGACGGCGTTCACGAGGAGCGCGTCGTAGTTTTTGTACGCGGCGACCGAGCGCGGGAAATTGTCCTCCATCGAAAGCTCGACAGGCTTCCATGTGGAGTTTCCATACGCCTCGTTGACTTCCTCGACTGTCTTTTCTATCTCTTTGGCGTATGCGTCGTACTCGGAGATGCCGCCGCGCGACGGCTGTAGTTGCGCGAGGAACGTAACTTCGCCTCGCATCTCGGGGTACTTTTCGAGCATGCGCCCGTATGCCCGGAATCCGCGGACGATGTTTTTGGAGAGATCCATGCGGTCCACCCGGAGAAGGAGCTTGCCGGGAAGGTTTCGGACGACTTTTTCTTCCTCGATGACACCGTCGCTCCGGGACAATTCCTCGAACTCGGACGGGTCTATGGAGATGGGATACGCCCTCACCCACACCTCCCGGCCACCCACCCGGACGATGCTTTCCTCAAAGTCCACATCCACGCCGAGGACTTCCTCGACGGTGGAAAGGAAGGCTCGGGCGTACCGGCTCGTGTGGAAGGCGACGACGTTCGCGTGGAGGAGGCTTTCGAGAACGCCCTCGCGTATATAGTCCGGCAATGTCCGCCACGAGTCCGGCTCGGGCCACGGTATATGGACGAAGAGCGAGACGAAGGCATCGCCGCCCACCTTCTCCCGGACGAGCTTCGGGGTCATATAAAGCTGGTAATCGTGGAGGAGGATGGTCGGCGAGTCGTCGCCTTCGACCATTTTCGCGACGGCTTCGGCGAAGTTCTCGTTCACGGAGAGATATCCGCGCTCCCATGCGCCCCTCGTGTCCTCGCCGAAGTCCGGGGAGAATGGGAGATTGTAAAGGCCGTGGTGGACGAACCAGAGGAGGGGGTTGGCGATGCGGTTGTACATGAGGTCGTATGCTTCCGGGTCGTGCTCGACGAGCGAGATCCGGAGGTCTTCGACCTCGTATGGGGCGGGTTCTTTGGCGACCGCCGAATCCTCCTCGCTCGTCGCGGAGGAGATCCACACGGCGTTCCCGCTTTGCCTCGACACGGCGTTCAGCGCGGTGACGAGACCGCCCGCGCCCCTCGAGTGCGTCCTCTCCCCGGATCCGGAGCGCGAGAACGTGACGGCGCCCCGGTTCGAGACGATGACGAGAGAATTCTCCGGCACGCCGAACTTATACCCCGAGGAGCTTCGCGAAGAGCGCGAGGTCGTCGCGGAGCAGGCGCGGCGTGAGGTAATGCTCCCGGACATGCTCCTTCCCGATCCGCCCGACCTCGCGCGCGAATTCCGCGTCCGCGAGGAGCTTCCGGCACGCGTCGGAGGCTTCCCCGATGTCGTCCACGAGGATGCCGCCCCCGGACGTAACCTGCATCGGAATGCCACCGACCCGACTCGCCACCATCGGACGCCCCTTCCAAAGCCCTTCCGTCACGACGAGTCCGAACCCCTCGCGTATGGATTTCTGGATAACGACATCCGCCAAAGATTGGAAGGCGTTCACCTCGATGGCACCGACGTTCGTGAGGTTCGAGAAGAGGAATATGTCTTGGTCGCCCGCCGCGTAGTTCACGGTTTTGTACCAGTAATCCCAGCCTTCGGGGTCGTCGTGGGCCATCGAGCCGATGAGGACGAGTTGTAATTCCGGCACGTCCTCCTTCGCGGCCCGGTACACGTCAATGACCCCGAGCGGGTCTTTCCACGGGTCGAAGCGCGAAACTTGGAGGAGGAACGGCCTCTCGGTGTCCACTCCGAACTGGTTCACTATATAGCTCGCGTCCTCGCGGGAGAGCGCCATGTTTTTCGGACTCAGCGGGTCAATGGCGGGGGGTATGAGGGCGAGGTTCGGGAGGCCGTCGCCGGGCGGGGTGTATTCGCGCATCGTGTAGATTTGCGCGTCGTAGTCTTTCACGTACGGTTCGAGGTAATCGTAGACTTTCTGGTTCGGGGTGGAGGTGTCTATGTGGCAGCGCCAGATCCACTTCGTCGAGTCCGAAAGCCCGCCGGAGAACTCTTTGAGCAGCGCGGGCTGCGGGTCGTGGACGAACATGATGTCCCACTCCTCGCCCTCCTCGGCGAGGGCTTGGGCGGTCCGGCGGTTGTATTCCTCGTATATCGCCTGATCCTCGATGGTGAGCTCATAGTCGGCTCCCTGGAGGGCATTGTGGAAGCTCTTCGTCACGTTGAAGAAAGGCTCCGCCCCGAACATGATCTCCCACTCGCACTCGAGTCCGACATCCCGCATGAGCGGAACGAGGGTATACAAAATCTCCGCGACCCCCCCGCCGAAACTCGTGGCGTTTATGTGGAGGATGCGGGCGCCCTTCACGCGCTCGGCGAGTTCGTGGACTTCGTCGTAAAGGTCGCGGCGGATAATGCTCCGGTAATCTGAAAAGGACTTGTTCCCCGGATTCACGCGCTGCAACATAATGCCCCCTTCCGCCGCCCCCCGGACGCTCGCTCGAAGTTTGGAGGTTACTGTACTTTATCCGAGGCGCCGTATGCAACGGGACGCGCCCACAAAAGCAGCGAACACCGTGGTTTTTCTGGCCGATTCGCAAATTCGCCCGGTCATTGGCTTTCAGTTCTTGCCCACAACCAAAAGCCAACAACCAAAAGCCGGGGGCGAAGCGACCAAAAACTCAGCCGTTCGAGGCTGTGGCGGAGGCTCCGGCGCGACGGATCATGGTGAGTCGGGTGCCGCCTCCGGCGGTCGAGTCAATGACCATCTCGTCCACGAGGTTCCTTATGACGGAGAGTCCGAAGCCGCCGTCGCCTTCGGAGGGCGGGGCGCACTCGTCCACCTCGAAGCCGCCGCCCGCGTCGGAGACGGTTATGCCGATCTCCCCCGGAAGCACCCGGTATTGGATCTCGAACGACTCGACGGCGGCGTGGCGGATGACGTTCGTCGCGGCCTCGGTGACGGCGAGCTTGAGGTCGTATATCTCCTCCGGCCCGAAGCCCGCGACCTGCCCGAGATGCGACACAACGAGACGCGCGATCAAAACGTACTCGGAGCTGGAGGGAACCTCGAGTCGCAGCGGCTCGGAGTCCCCGCCCATATTGAATCGAGTTGTCTTTTCGGCTCCTCGGCTCATTATTAGCAAATTCCTTGAGATTCGCCCGGCGAGGACGGACTTCCGTCGCCCTCCTCGCTGGTTCGGCATTGCAACTTCGAGATTTATGTTACCCGAACCGCCAGATGTTAACCCCCGGACAAAACAAACCGACGGAGGGGGGGATCCCCTCCGCCGGTGACAGCTTGCTTTCTGTGGAGCCTCCCGCGCTACGACTCCTTGCCCGAGTCGTTGTCGCTGGGCATGTCGGCTTGGACATCGCCGCTCGCGACTTCTTTCTCGGCGTCGCCGACGGCCTCCTTGTACGCCCGCTCGGCCTCCTTCTCCTCCTCGATCCGGGAGGCCTCGGATTTCTGGGCGGCGGATTGGCCGTTGCTCGACCCGTCCGCCTCGTAATTCTGGATGAACGGCTTGAAAAGGTCTATCGGAACCGGAAGCACGATCGTCGAGTTCTGGTTCACGGCGATTTCGCTCATCGTCTGGAAGAGGCGAAGCTGGAGAGCCGTCGGGCTTTCGAGGCGGTCGGCGGCCTGCCGGAGCCTCTTCGAAGCCTGGAACTCGCCCTCCGCGTCAATGACCCTCGCCCGCCTGTCGCGCTCGCTCTCGGCCTGCCGCGCCATCGCGCGCTGCATTTGCTGCGGAATCTCCACGTCCTTGACTTCCACGACGCTGACTTTGATGCCCCACGGGTCGGTCTGCTCGTCAATGATGCTTTGCAATTGGTCGTTGATCTGCTCGCGGTTCGTGAGGAGGTCGTCGAGATCCTTCTGCCCGAGGACGCTCCGGAGCGTCGTCTGGGAAATCTGGCTTGTCGCCAGAACGTGGTTCTCGACCTCGATGACGCTCCGGTTCGGGTCAACGACCCGGAAGTACACGACGGCGTTGACGCGGGCGGGGACGTTGTCGCGGGTGATGACATCCTGCGGCGGGACATCCATCGTGATCGTCCGGAGGTCAATCTTGACCATCGTGTCTATGAGCGGGAGGAGGAAGAAGAGGCCGGGGCCTTTCGGGCCACCGCGCACACGTCCGAGGCGGAAGATGACACCCCTCTCGTACTCGTTGACGACCTTGATCGCGCTGAAAAGTATATAGATGACGACGAGGGCGATCGCCAGAAATCCTATGACCCCAATGCCAAGACCCGCAGCCTGCAAAAGCGCAAGGCTCATTACCGAACCACTCCTTCCCTACCTTCGTTGATGACTTTTCATTCCCTGATAAATGCTTGTCGCCATTCTGTTTCGATTGTATCATCGCCCGCGATTCCCGAGGCGAGAAAAGAGGCCCCCCTCTATGGGGAGCCTCTTCTCGTGGAACCAGGTTTTCTTGCGTTTATCAGACCATCGTCTTGTATCCGGCGACGCCGCTCCAGATTCCTTCCTCCCGAACCACGGTGCCGGGGTACGGCGCGTGGATGACGGTTCCGCTCCCGGTGGCGATGCCGTTGTGGGTGATGCCGCCTCCGCCGCCCCAGAAAACCACGTCCCCCGCAGCCCCGGAGCCGGGCGACCCATACCCGAACTGCGCCTGGGCGTTGTGCGGCAGCGACACCCCGAACTGAGCCATCACATGCATCACAAGCCCCGAGCAGTCGAACCCGGAGGGCGAAGCTCCGCCATACACATACGGAACCCCGAGCTGCGCCTGGGCCGCGCCCACGATCCCACCGCCGTTCGCGCTCCCACCCGAAGGCGGAGCCGCCGTCTCGCCGCCCGTCGAACCGTCCGGCTGCGTGGCCGTCTCCTCGCCGCCCGTCGAGCCTCCATACTGCGTCTCGTCCGGCTGAGCCGTGTCGGCAACGACCTCGTTCTCGACGGAAACCTGCCCGGCAGCCTGATCCGCAGCCGCCTGATCCGCAGCAGCCTGATCCGCAGCCGCCTGATCCGCAGCCGCTGCATCTTCGGCTGCGGCTTGATCCATCGCCGCCTGATCCGCCGCTGCGGCTTCCTCCGCCGCCTGGTCCGCCGCTGCCTGGTTCGCCGCTGCCTGATCGACCGCTTCCTCCGCTGCCGCTTCCTCCGCTGCTGCTTGATCGGCTGCGGCTTGTTGCGCGGCGGCGGCCTGTTCGGCTGCGGCTTGCTCGGCGGCTGCCCTTTCGGCGGCCTCCTGCTCGACGGCGGCCTCCTCGACCGCCTCTCTCGCGGCCTCAGCCTCGGCCTGGCGGTTTGCCGCGTCCTCCGCCTCGCGCTGCGATGCAACCTCCGCCTGACGCTCCGCCTCGGCGGCGGCCTCCTCGGCGGCTTGCTGCTGGGCGGCGAGCTCCTCGGCCCGTTGCTGCGCCGCGAGAGCCGCGTCGCGCTGCGCCGCAAGCTCCTCGGCGGACGGCCCCTCCTCAACCTGCGCGACCTCCACAGGCTCCACGTTCGCGGCGGCGGGCGCCGACTCGACGTTCACAGCGGGCGCAGCCTCCGCAGGTTCGACGTTCGCCGCGGGCGCCGACTCCGCAGGCTCCACGTTCTCAGCGGGCGCCGCCTCCACAGGCTCGACGTTCGCAACGGGCGCGGCCTCCACCGTGGTCTCCGCGCTCGCTTCGGCGTTCGCTTCGGCGTTCGCGGCTGCCGCTTGCTCCGCGGCTTGGCGGGCCTCTTCGGCCATTCGGGCGTCTTCCTCTTCTATCGCCGCTTGAAGCTCGCCGTTGAGCGAGTCGAAGTACGACTGCGCCTCAGCCTCGGCTTCGGAGGCGAAATCCCGTTGCGACCCGGCCTCCTCCAGCGCGGACACCCTCTCGGCCCGCTGATTTTCAAGCGCCGTTTTCTGCGCCTCGACATCCTCCGTCGCCTCGCGCATCTCCTCGAATCGAGCCTGCTCCTCGCCAAGCAGCCTCAGCCATATGTTCATCCGGCTGGAGAACTCCGCGAAGCTGTCCGCCCCCACGAGCACGTCGAGGAACCCGACGTTCCCGCTCCGGTAAACCTGCGAAGCCCGATCCTCGAGGCTCGCCTGAGCCTCGACCATCCGCTCCTCCGCCGACCCAAGCTCCCCCGCGGTCGCCCCGATCCTCTCATCGAGCTCGTTCAACTGGAAAAGAGCCGAATTGTACGTCTCATACGCCGCACTCGACTCCATCCGTATCGCCTCGAGCCGCTCCTGCGCGCTCCCGACCTCCGCCTCCTTGCTCTGAACATCCTCCGGCGACGCCCCCGCCATGACCCCCGAAGCCAAAATCGTCGCCAAAACCACTCCCGAAAACAAGATGAAACGCAGCCGTCGAAGCATGCAAAAGCCCCCTTCAAGTTCGCTCTTATTAACTTTCAAACTGCCAGGGGATTTAGAGA
>JACDAJ010000309.1 GCA_013695475.1 Rubrobacter sp.
GGGGTCGAGGGCGGCGGGGCTTGCGATGGTCTTCAAGCTGATGGAGGCCGCCGAGGGGAGGTGGAGAAGACTGAATGGACATCACCTGGACGCCCTGGTGAGGGCCGGAGCGAAGTTCGTCAATGGAGAACTGGCGGAAGGAAACGGGGAGAAGGAATACCTCCACGATGGCGCAAAACCCTCACTGTTACTTCTCCCGCAAGAAGTCCAAGAAGCCGGAGATGTACGAGCGGGTCGTCGGCTTCGTCATCGAGAACGGCTACACGCAGCACTACTCCGGCCACCCGTACACCGTGCTCGACGTGGAGTTGAACGGGACGAAGTGGTTCTTGTGGGGCATGACGGACGACCCGAAGCAGAGCGCAGTCTTGAACCTCAAGCCGGTGTCGATGAAGCCGGAGCAGCCATGAGCGAACGCGACAGCGACCGCAAGCGTATCTCCACCGCGCTCGACAGAATGGCCGAACATACACCGACCTCGTGGCGCGGCGACTACGCTTGCTGTCAGACGTGCCTTCACTACGAGCTCTCCGAGGAGGGCGTAAGCCGCTACGTGGCGTGGCACCGGCAGTCCGACGAGGGAGCGTTCGGCATCGAGCGAGAGTTGGACGTCGCGGACGACGACTTCGAGTCGCTCGCCGAGTTCGACGTGGAGAAGACCGACACGCTGCACGACTGGCTGTTCTTGTACTTCGACGTGCTCGTGGCCGCCGAGGACGCGGCGCTCTTCTTGCGCGAGGCGGGCTTCGTCGTGGAGTGGGACGGCACGGCGTCGAGCGCGGTGGCCGTGCGGACGCGCTAGGATGGTGGAAACGAAGGAGAGGAGGAGCAGGGTGAGTGAGGACGGACCACGGAGGGCTGTTTGTTACGTCCGCGTCTCGGACGCCGAGCAGGTAAAGGGCTACAGCATGCGCCAGCAGGAGGAGGCGCTGCGGGGGTGGTGCGCGGATGAGGGCTTCGAGGTGCTGGAGGTCGCGTGCGACCCCGGTGTCTCGGGTACTCACCTCGACCGTGGCGGGTTGGATCGGGCGAGGGAGCTGGTCGAGGAGGGCGGCGTCTCGGTGGTCGTCGCCCAGGACCGGAACCGCTTCGCCAGAGAACCCGCCTATCTCTTTCTCCTCAAGCGCGAGTTCGAGCGCCACGGGACGCTGCTGCGGGCGCTCAATGATCGCGGTGACGACTCGCCCGAGGGAGACCTTACGGACGGGATACTCGACCAACTGGCGAAGTTCGAGCGGGCGAAGATGCTCGAGCGAACGCGCCGGGGTACGGAGCGCGCTTTGAAGGAGGGAAAGCTGGTGCGCCGGGGAAGGCGCCCGCCCTTCGGATTCGTGTACTCGGAGGACAACCGCTCCCTGACCGTTTACGAGCCGGAGATGGGCGTGGTGCGCCGCATCTTCGAGATGGTGGGCTCCGGCGAGTCGCTGCACGCCGTGGCGAAGCGGCTCACCGAGGAAGGCGTCCCGACCCCTGGGGGCGGCAGGTGGAACACGAGCGGCAAGTGGAAGGCGCAGTCCGTGGGCCACATCGTCGCCGCGGAGATCTACCTCCCGCTCTCGCCGGCGGAGGTCGCGGACCTCGTCTCACCGGAGATGGCGTCTACTCTGTCTTCGTCGAAGTCTTCGACGAACGGTTCCCACGGTCCCTACGGCATGTGGACGTTCGGACGGCGCAGGCAGGAACGCTACCGCGAGCGCGACGAGGGCGCGCCGGGGGGATACAGGGAGCGCTACGTTGTTACCCTGAGACCGCCGGAGGAGTGGCGCAGGGTGCCGGTCCCACTGCGGGACGCGGGTCTGAACCGGGCCGTGGTGGAGCGGGCGAGGGAGCGGGCGAAAGACGTCAAAAAGCGCCCGCCGTCCGCTGTGGCGAACAGGATGTGGACGCTCTCGGGCGGGATCGCCCGGTGCGCCGGGTGCGGCGCGAGCCTCTCGCCCCATCAGGTCAAGCGCAGGGCTTCGGCGGTGTCCCGGGGCGGGCCGGAGCACAACCTGTACTATCGCTGCCGTACGCGCTTTTCGGAACGCGAGAGCGGCGTACCCTGCGGCGCGAAGATCTACCGTCCGGCCGACGAGCTTGAAGAGGCGGTGTGGATCGCGGTGCGCGACCTCCTCGGTAGGCCTGACCGGCTCATGCGCGAATACGATCTCTACGTCGAGCGGCGCAAGCGCAAACTTCGGGGGGATCCGGAGAGGGACGCGCGCGACATGGCGCAGAGGCTCCAGAAGCTGGAGCGCCGCAGGGACGGCTACATGCAGATGAGGGCCGACGGGGAGATCGGCGCGGGGGAGCTGCGCGAGAAGCTCTCCGGGGTGGACTACGAGCGCGACGGGCTCCAAAGGACGCTCGCGGAGGCGCGGGGCCGCGCAGAGGCGCTGGAGCGACTCGACGCGGAGCGGGAGATCGCGAAGTCCACCTTCTCCCGGATGGCGCGCCTCGACCTGCTCGCCGCGTCCCCCGAGGAGCGCCGCTCTGTGTTTCTGGCGCTCGGGCTGCGGGCGGACGTGGACCTCTCCGGCCCCGAAGGCGGCGTGCGCGTGAGCGGCATGTTCGACACCTACGTGGCGGACCTCCTGCCCTTCAGCGCCGACGGGAGAACCGACGGGAGAAGTTTCAGCGCCGTGCTCTACCAGGGCGGGGGGCCGGAGGTATCTTTGACAAGCAATGCGGGCAATGCCGAAAGACGAGCGGCCATTTCGTCGCCGCTTCGGGAGCGAGGGCGGAAGACATCATCCTCCTCTCCTCGGACGGGCTTCGGTGGTATGAATCGTCGCCGGAGGCGCGTCGGGGGTTTTGCTCGGTGTGCGGGTCGAGCCTTTTTTGGGAGCCGAGCGACGGCGGCGAGGCGATGATCATGGCCGGGACGATGGACTCCCCGACCGGACTCGAAACCGTCGCCCACATCTTCGTCGCCGACGCCTCGGATTATTACGAGATTCCCGACGACGGACTTCCCCGGCTCGAAGGCGGGGGCACGGCGTCGTGGTTCCCGACGATGAGGATTTACATCGCGAGGATGTACGAGACGAAGAAGGCGACCATCGCGAGCGCGAAGAGGCACGTCGCGAAGAAGCCCGGATACTCGGGGTAAACCCGGTCTCTCAAAGAGGGAATCCAAACTCCTCCGAGAGAAAAGATCGCGGTGAAGGCGAGGAGGAACGTGAAAGCGAAGAAGCCGAGTCCTTCGGGCGAAACCCAAAAACCTATCGGTATGAAGAGCGAGAGAAGGATCGGTAAAAGCACGAACGCGAGGAGGACGGCGCTCGCGATGGCCGAATATTTCAAAACGCTCGTTTGCATATTGCGCGTGAGGAGATCCGTATTCCCGGACGGCATCCTCCCCGACGCGCCTTTCCTGAATTTCGCGTCGGCACGGCGCAAAACCCAAACCGCGACGAGTCCCCATATTAAAAAGCCGAGCGCGAGAGTCAAAAATGTTTCGAGGCTCGCGGCGGCGAAGCCACCGAAAAACGAGATCGGGATGCCGTACATCGCCGCCTCCAAAAGTCCCATCGAGACGTGGTACATCCTCCGCCCAGCGAGAACCTTCGCCGTGTTCGCGTCCGCTCCGCGCTCCGCTCCGCGACTCATGCCGAATCCGTATGAAGAGTTCCGAATCCGGTCGGCGGGTTCGCGAATCGAGACAACACCGGAGAAAACATCGACCTCGCGAAGCATTCACCCGGACTAACTTTTCGCGCCTTCCGGGGAGCGGGGAGCCGGGGAAGTCGGGCCTCGTCGCTTCGATTCCTCCATTCCTCCATCTCCTCCACTCCTCCCGGCGGAACCTCGTATACCATCTCCCCGTGCATAGCCTGAGTTATACGACATCCGGCGCGGGCGGACACCCCGTCCTCTTTCTCCACGGCTTCATGGGAAGATCGGAGGACTGGGAAGGGATCTCGGCCGGACTCGGAAAAGGTTTCCGCTCCATCGCCGTGGATCTTCCGGGACATGGAAACTCCCTCGGACTCCCCGAAGAGGCGTATACGATGGAGGGAGCCGCGAACGCCGCCATCCGAACCCTCGACGAACTCGGGATCGAAACCGCGTCCCTCGCCGGATACTCGATGGGAGGGAGGCTCGCGCTCTATTTCGCCCTCCGTTTCTCGGAGCGATGCGAACGGCTCTTTCTCGAATCCTCCTCGCCCGGCTTGAAAACCGAAGAAGAGCGCATTGTCCGCCGAAAAGCCGACGAAGAAAAAGCGAAGCGTCTCGAAACCGGGGACTTCGAGGCGTTCCTCGAAGAATGGTATCGGATGCCGCTCTTCGCCACGCTCGACGACGGGGTTGTGAAAAGCCTCATCGAGAAGCGCCGCGGAAACGCTCCGTCCGAGCTTGCGAAATCGCTTCGTGGGATGGGAACCGGAAGCCAGCCGTCGTTGTGGGAAGAACTCGAAAACCTCCGCGCTCCGATGCTCGCCGTCGCCGGGGAACTCGATAGGAAGTTCGTCAGTATAGCGCGGGGGATGGCGGAGCGGAGTTCGCGTATATCCATCCAGATCACGCCGGGGGCCGGACACAATGTTCGCGTCGAAGCTCCGGGAGAGTATTCGAAGCTGCTCGGAGAATTTCTCGAAGCGGGAAAGCTAAAATGACCCCATGACAAACATCGAATGGAAAACAGCCGCGGATTTCACCGACATAAAATACGAAAAAGCCGAAGGAATCGCCAAAATAACCATAAACCGCCCCGAGGTGAGGAACGCTTTCCGTCCCCTCACAGTGAAAGAAATGCAACGCGCTTTCGAGGACGCCCGCGACGACCCCGAAACCGGAGTGATCGTCCTCACGGGCGCCGGTACGGACGCTTTTTGCTCCGGCGGCGACCAGAAAGTGCGGGGCGACGCGGGATACCTCGCCGACCCCGACGACCCGAGCCGGACTCCGGGCGGCGCGTCCATCGGGCGCTTCGACGTGACTGATTTGCATGTCCAAATGAGACGATGCCCGAAGCCCATCGTCGCAATGGTCGCCGGATGGGCGGTCGGCGGGGGACACGTGCTTCATATTTTGTGCGATCTCACCATCGCGGCGGACAACGCGAGGTTCGGGCAGGTCGGGCCGAAGGTCGGCTCCTTCGACGGGGGATACGGGGCTTCGGTTTTGACACAGCTCGTCGGGCCGAAGAAGGCGAAGGAGATATGGTTCCTTTGCCGGATGTACTCCGCCTACGAAGCGATGGATATGGGTTTGGTAAACACCGTCGTGCCATTGGAAAATCTGGAAGAAGAAACCATCCGGTGGTGTCGGGAGATGCTCGACAAGTCGCCGTTCGCGCTGAAACTTTTGAAAGCGAGCTTCCATGCGAGCGAGGACGGTTTCGGCGGAATTCAACAACTCGCCCACGACGCGAACCTCCTTTTCTATGGGAGCGAGGAGGCACAAGAAGGCCGCGACGCATACAAAGAAAAGCGGAAGCCCGATTTCTCGAAGTTCCCCCGCCGTCCGTGAAACCGGAGTGGCGGATATGGAGGTATTCGCTTCCGCTCGCCGCCCCCGCCTCCCTCGCGCCGGGGACGACGATGAGTATCCGCGAGGGGCTTCTCCTCGAAATCATCATCGAGGATGGCGGCTCTTTTTGGGGCGAGGCCGCGCCGCTTCCGGGGTTTTCGGGCGAAAGCCTCGATGATGCCCGAAAGTGTCTCGAAGATGAGGTGTCGCGGTTTCACCGTGCCGAGAATCCCCGGCGGAGCTTCGCCGCCGTCTCCGCTTCTCTCGCTTCCGGCTCGCCCTCGGTCGAGTTCGCGCTCGCCTCGGCTTTCGAGAGTCTCGAAAACGCCGATGGAAGGTGGCTCGGTTCCGTGTCCGATCCGAACCGAAGAGACCCCGCCGGGGAGCGGGTCGGCGGTCGCCCACGCTCGGGAACTCACGTTCCGCCGAAACATTCCGTCGCCTTGTGCGGCCTCCTCTCTGGGAGCCGGGACGAAGTTCTTTCCGATGCGATAGAGCTTCGGAAGAACGGATACGAAGCCGTGAAACTCAAAGTCGGGAGAGGGGATGTCGAGGACGATGCCGCGCTCGTCCGGGAGGCTCGGGACGTTCTCGGAGACGACTTTTCACTCCGACTCGACGCGAATCGGGCGTGGGGTTTCGAGGATGCCCGGAGGTTCGCCGGACTCATCTCGGACGCGGGCATCGAGTACATCGAGGAGCCGCTCGCGGACGCGGGGAGGCTCCGCGAGCTTTCGGAGGCGACCGGACTCCCCGTCGCCCTCGACGAGTCGCTTTCGGGGATGGAGCCGGATGAGGCGAGATCTCACCATTATGCGCGGGCTTTCGTGATGAAGCCGAGTTTGCTCGGGTTCCATCGGACGGTTTCTTTCGCCTCGGTCGCCCGAGACCGCGGCGCGAAAGCCATCATAAGCTCCTCGTACGAGTCGGGTGTCGGGACGCTCGCGCTTCTCCGAATGGCGGACTCCATCGGCGACGGAGCCGCCGGACTCGACACATACCGCCGCCTCGCGGACGATGTTTTGTCTCCGCCACTCGAGCTTTCGAGGCCGCGAGTGGATATGCGGGAAGTTTTCGGGGTGGAGCGAAAAGTGGATCACGAAAAACTGGAGCGCGTCGCATGACGAAGCCACGAGTCTCGCTTCACGGACGAGCATCCCCCGGAGACGAAGTCCCGCGCCCGGCCACGACGCCCGCCGGGAGAAGGATCGCCACGAAACGACCCGGCGAGGGAAGCGACTCGCCGGGTCTCTTCCACGGTTTCGCCGCCGAACGGGCGCGTCGCGGAAAACGCCGGGGCGAGTCGTGCTCGACATGAGGCGGCGACTCGTGGAGGCATTCCGGCGTAGTGTCTTATCCGGCGAAGAGCGTGGTTCGGGGACGGGGTGGTATCCCCCGTCTTTCCGTATGTCGTGGAAGCCACGCTCCGCCGTGGACGGAGAGCATATTCGTCCCCGGACTCCTTTTTCGGAGGCCACTCCTTCCTTTCCGACGAACCGTCCGCGAACCCGCCCGGAACCCTCGATGGCGGATGTCTCGGCCCCCGGTTTCGCACATGACGACGATCCGGAATCCGCATGAGCATCGGCGAAAGATCCGTCCCATGCCCGCTCCGAGCCGCCGCCCGCACGGCGCCGGACTCGCCCGCCATCGTCGAACATCACGTCGAAACGACCTTCGCCGAACTCGACCGCCGAGTCTCCGGGGTCGCGAGAAAACTCGAATCCCTCGGACTTTCGGATGGGGCGAGGATCGGGGCGTATCTCCCGAAGAACGTCGGGCAATTCGTCCTCATCCTCGCGGCGATCCGGGCCGGAATGGTTTTCGTCCCGATGAGCACACGCATCCCACCCGAAGCACTCCCGCCTCTCCTCGAAACCGCCGGATGCTCCACTCTCATCTCGGATAATGAAGAGGCTCTCCGCGCCGCCGAAAGTTCGGGCGTCCGCGCCCTCCGACCGAGGGAACTCCTCGGAGGCGAAGCCTCGTCCGGCAGAGCCTCGTCCGGCGAGCGCGCGTGCGAGGAAATCCGGATTCCGCTCGAACGTCCGGCGACCGTCGTGTTCACTTCGGGGAGTTCCGGTTTTCCGAAGGCCGCGCTCCACACTTTCGGGAACCATTATTTCAGCGCGCTCGGCTCGAATGCGAACATACGGCTCGCTTCGGGCGACATGTGGCTCCATTCGCTCCCGCTTTTCCATGTCGGGGGGCTTTCTATTTTGTTCCGATGCCTCCTTGTGGGGGCGGCGATGGCTTTGCCGAAGTCGGACGAGGGCATCGGGGCTTCGATCTCCCGAGCCACGCACGTCTCGCTCGTCGCCGCGCAGCTTCGGAGGCTCCTCGATGAAAAATGCGACGAGGCCGACCTCTCCGGAGTGAAGGCGATCCTCCTCGGCGGGAGCGGAATCCCGGAAAGGCTTCTCGAAGAGGCGCACCGCCGCAAACTCCCCGTCCACACGAGCTATGGACTCACCGAGATGTCCTCGCAAGCCACGACCACCCGCCCC
>JACDAJ010000310.1 GCA_013695475.1 Rubrobacter sp.
CGGAAGACGACCGGAAAGCTCATCCTCGTGCCGTGAGCGGAGGCGTGGGATGGAGGAAACCCGCCGTCGAAAGGTGCGCGAACTCCTCGTGCCGGACGGGCTTCCGACAGGCAGTCCCGGTCGCTCGCGCATCGGGACAGTCAGAATTTTGCCGGGCGGCGTCGAGGCCGCCGAGGAGTTTTTCGCCCGCTTCGAGGAGATTGGGGAGGTCGAGGAAACCGGGCGTTATCCCGGTCGTTTCGTGAACCTCGGGGGCGGGGAGCGGATCGGCCTTCGCGGCTCTTCGCTGAGCGGCGAGCCGACCATTGATGTTAGGATTAGCTACGTTCCGGAGGTTACGAAATTGAAGTTCGAGTGAGGCCATGAAGACCATAAGCAAGCTCGATGAAGTGGAGAGAGTCTTTCTCGAAGATTTGTCCGAGGACTACGAGGGGGTGTGGACGCTCGCCGACAGGGTGAGCGGCGCGCTCGGAATCGAAGACCCCGCCGCGGTGCGCGAAGTCTCGCTCCGGCTCATCCATGAGTGGCTCGCGTCCGACCGGATCCTCCCCGGCGTCCCGAAGGGCGACTCTCCGGGATTCGAGCCGTGGCCCGAGAGAAGAGAAGAGGCAGCCGTGAAATTAGCCGCCGAATGGCGTGAAGTCGGAAGATTCCCCCTCCTCGGTGAGATCGCGTGGTTCTCCCTCACCCCCGAAGGAGGGAAACTCCTCGAAGAACGACCCGCGAGCCGCCAATGAAACTCGACGTGAACCTCGGGGTCGAAGGAAAGAACCTCAAAAACACCGACGCCATAGCCCGGAAAGCGGACGAGATGGGCTTCTCCGGCATTATTTCCTCCGAGACGAAGCACGACTCGTTCATCCCTCTCGCCATCGCCGCGAACGGGACGGAGAACCTCGAACTCCTCACCTCGGTCGCCATAGCGTTTTCGCGCTCGCCGATGGAGGTCGCCCAAACCGCGTGGGACATCCAAAACCTCTCCGACGGACGCTTTATTTTGGGACTCGGCACACAAGTGAAGCCCCACATCGTCCGCCGCTTCTCGATGGAGTGGTCGAACCCGGCCGCCCGGCTGAAAGACTATATCGGCGCGGTGCGGGCCATATGGGAATCCTTCCAAAGCGAAGGGCCGTTGAAATACGAGGGCGAGTTTTACAAGCACACATTAATAACCCCGTTCTTCAATCCCGGCCCGATCGAGAACCCCGAAATTCCCATATACATCGCGGGCGTGAACACGCGCCTCGCGAAGATCGCCGGAGAGGTTTGCGACGGGTTCCACATCCACCCCTTCCATTCCCCGGAGTACGTCGAGAAAACCGTGAAGCCCGCCATAAAGGAGGGAGCGGAGGGGGCGGGACGTTCCGCGTCCGACATAAAGCTCGCCACCGCCGCCTTCGTCATAACGGGCGGGAGCGAAGCGGAGATCTCCAAACAGCGCGAGGCGATGCGCTCCCAGACCGCTTTTTACGCCTCGACCTCGACGTACCGGACCGTCCTCGAAGCCCATGGATGGGGCGAAGTCGGGGATAAATTGTCCGGCCTCGCCCGCGAGAAGAAATGGCATGAGATGCCGTCCCACATCACCGACGAGATGCTCGCCGCCTTCGCCGTCGAAGCCGCGCCGGACGAGATCGGTGAAGCCCTCCGGGGAAAGTACGACGGGATCATGGATCGGGTCGCGCTTTATCTGCCTTTCGCCCCCGGCGAGCGCGACGATTTCTGGCGCGGCATCATAAAGTCCATCCGCGGGTAAAAAGAGCGCGACACCGAAAAGCAAAGAATCGAAGCCGGATGTCCGAAACCAGACATTCCCGGCTCGAAACGGAGGGGAAACATGAAAGTACTCGTGACGGGCGCGAGAGGGAAAGTGGGACGGGCGGCGGTCGCGGCCTTCCAAAAAGCGGGCCACGACGTGCGGGCATCGGACATCTTCGCGCCGACCTTCGAGCGGCAAGGGAAGAACGAGCCGGACTATATACAAGCCGACGTCACCGACCCCGGCGACATGTTCGCTGTCGTGCGCGGCGCGGACGCGGTCGTGCATGCGGCGGCGTTGCCGGAGCCGACGAGAAACCCGCCGCACGTCGTCTTCAAAAACAACCTCATGGGCGTTTTCAATACGCTGGAGGCGGCGGTTCGGTGGGAGGTTCCGCGTTTCGTGAACATATCGAGTGAGACGGTTC
>JACDAJ010000311.1 GCA_013695475.1 Rubrobacter sp.
ACGCCTCGTCGTACATGTTTTCCGAAAAGAGGGGGAGATTTGCCTGTGAGTGGTTCCCGAGTTTTTATGCGCGTCCTCGCGCTTGTTTTCGCGTCGGTGTTCATGGCGGCCGCGTGCGGACAGGAAAGCGCTCCGCCCGAAGAAGAAGAGGGCGGTTCTTCGGAGGAATCATCCATGATGGAGGAATCCGCGATGGAGCCGACCATGATGGAAGAGACGACGACGGAGGAGACGACATCTTCTTCGATGGACGCGGCGGCTGGTTCCGGGGAGACGGTGGATATACAGATCCTCGGCATAAACGACTTCGAGGGGAACCTCGAGACCGCCGAGGACGATGACGGCGACGAGGTCGGCGGGGCGGCGTACCTCGCGTCCGCGCTCGACGAGCGGGCCGACGAGAACGCCGAGGGGACTATACGGGTGCATGTCGGCGACCTCGTGGGGGCGAGTCCTTTAATCTCGAGCTATTTCCACGACGAGCCGACCATCGGCGTGACGAACCTCATGGACTTCGATGTCGCGACCCTCGGAAACCACGAGTTCGACGAGGGCGGGGATGAGATGTTCCGTCTCCTCGAAGGCGGACAACGCGACGACGGGATGGAAATCAAGAACGGCGAGAACACCTCCGACCCGGACTTCGAGGGCGCGAATTATCCGTATGTTTCGGCGAACGTCGCGTACGCGGACTCCGGCGAGCTCGTGCTTCCGCCGTATGAGGTCATCGAACGCGACGGGGTGGAGATCGGCTTCATTGGTGTTGTGACGGAGGCGGCTCCGGAGGTCGTGACGCCGGATGCGGTCGCGCCGTTCGAGTTCCTCGACATCTCCGACTCGGTGAACGAGGCCGCCGAGGAGCTTCAAAACGAAGGCGTCGAGACGATTGTGGTTCTCGCCCATGAAGGCAACGAGAACGAGGACGTTGACCCGCCGGAAGGAAACATCGTCGAGGAAGTCGAGCAGATGGACGACTCGGTGGACGCGGTGGTCGCGGGGAACACCGAGTTCACCATTGACGAGGAAATAGGCGGCAAGTACGTCGTTCAGGCAGCCGGGACATCCACCGACTACGCGGTCGCGGATCTGGAAGTGGATACTGGATCCGGCGATGTCGTCGAGGCGGGCGGAGAGGTCGTCGCCTTCGACAATGGGGAACTCGAGCCTGACGAGGAGGTTCAGGCGCTCGTCGAGGAGAGCCAGGCGGAGATCGCCCCGATCGCCGAAACGAACATCGGCGAGGCATCGGAGACCATTTCCGACGAGTCGAACGAAGCGGGGGAGAGTCCCATCGGGGATCTCATCGCCGACGCGCAGCGCGACTTCGCCGAGGCCGACTTCGCGTTCATGAACCCCGGCGGCATACGGGCGGAGATCCCCTCGGGCGAGGTGACGTACGAAGACCTCTTCACCGTCCAGCCATTCAGCAACCAGCTCGTGCGCCTCGAAATGACGGGCGAGCAAATACAGACCCTCCTCGAACAGCAATTCGAACTCGAAGTCCCGACCGTCCTCCAGATAAGCGGCCTCACGTATTCATACGACGAGAACGCCCCCGAAGGCGAGCGGGTGGGTGAAATCGCCATAGACGGCGGCGGGGAACTCGATCCATCCGCCACGTACACCGTCGCATTGAACAGCTTCCTCGTCACCGGCGGCGATGGCTTCACGACCTTCACCGAGGGCGAAAACTCCGAGACTTTGGGGAGCGACCTCGACGCTCTGGTGGAATACGTCGAAAATCTCGAACAGCCCTTCACCGCCCCCGAGGACGAGGGGAGGATTACGGCGGAGGGATAACCGAAGAGAGACGCGCGAACAAGGAGCGGCCCCGCGTTTGACGGAGCCGCTCTTTTCTTTGCTGTAAAATTACCTCGGTATAAATCGGCGAAGGAAGAATCGTGAGCGGTTCGGCAATAAACTGGGAGGGGAAATACTCTCCATACGACAAGCCCGAGGAATGGCTCGTGGAACTCGAAAAGCGGAATCTCTCGCCGTGGATCCTCGGACAGAAAATATCCGCCAGCCACAATGAACGCCGCTTCCGCACACATGTCTCCGAGGAAGCCGCGGTGGCGGGTTCCGGCATAAGATTGCGGATCGAAGGCATAGTCCCCTTCGCTCCGCTCGCCATGCTCCACGGTCGCCTCGACGACGAGCCGCTCGATCTCTTCGGAAAAGCCATCGTTCCTTATGAGGAGGAACTCGACGCTCTCATAAACCTCGCGCCGGATGCGAGTCCCGGAACGCATGTTTTCCTCGCGCAGCAATGGGAGCCGGGCGGGACGGCGTATCCGGGAGGGGCTTTGATTTCGAGCGTGGCCTCCGTGGAAGTGAAGCCCCACATTGACGACGAGGTGTTTTGGAACTCCTTCGAGCCGTGGCCGGAGGATGTCGCCGAGGAGGTTCGGGAGAACATAAAGCAGGCTCGCAAGAGATTTTAGGCGGGATCCTCTTTTGAATTATCTCCTCGACACGAACACGGTGAGCTATCTTATGGAGGAGCGAGCCGCCGTCGTCGAAAGGGTACGAGACGCGGGCGGACTGGCTCGCATCTCCATCTCGACCATCACCCTCGCCGAACTGCGTTACGGATTGAGGATAATGCCAGACAGCCGAAAGAAAACGAGTTCCCTCGAAAGCCTCCGCCGCATCCTCGACTCGGAAATGGATATACGACCATTCACCATCGCCGCCGCCGAAGTATTCTCCGAAGCCGGAGCGACGCTTCGGGGAAACGGGATCTCTTTCTCCTTCGAAGACCTCGCCATCGCCTCCATAGCCATAGCCGAGAACAAAACCCTCGCCTCCAACGACGGCTTCTTCGGTCATATGCAACGATTGTGCGGCCTCCGCTTCGAGCGGTGGGAGCCGTGAACCTTTGTTCTCGCCGGACGTTTTTCCGTCCCTAATACTTGTTATTCTTGACACCGGGAATTTTTTGACGAGGATGGAGTTTTTATGGCGACGGACGCTTTGAAGAAATTGCAAGTTTTGCTCAAAGAGCTTTTCCAGATCGAGGCCGCGAGAGACCTCGACTTCGGTATTTACCGTATCATGAACGAGAAGCGCGACGAGGTGGAGAATTTTATAGACTCCCGCCTGCCGGAGGTCGTGGACGAAGCCCTCGGGAGCGGAGCCGCCGCCCGGAACGTCGAAAGAAACGAGGAGCGGCGGAAGGTCTCCGAGAGGGTTCGGGAGAGCTTCGGGGAGGCGGCGTTTTCACCCTCCGGCGAACTTGCCGACACTTTCCGCGATACCCCGCTCGGCAAAGAGTATCTCGCGCTGCCGCCGGAGTCCGCCTCCGAGGAGCCGGACGCTCTCCGGGCCTCCATTTTCAACCACCTTTATTCGTTCTTCTCTCGCTATTATGACAACGGC
>JACDAJ010000317.1 GCA_013695475.1 Rubrobacter sp.
GTCGTCCCGGTGAAGCCGTGAGAGACGAGTATCCCGGTTTCGTTCCCCTCGAAGCGGAAAGGCTCCGCGCCGGGCATTATGTTTTGCTCCATGCTTTCCTCCGTTCGTTTTCCCGGCTCACAGAATACATGAGGGGCGATACTTCCGTCCGGCGGCGGTGATATATTCACCCGGCCATATTCATGCGAGTCGGGAGACGACGGTGGCGAGTTCCCAATTTCGGGACGATCGGGAAGAGCGGAGAAGCTCGAGCGCGGGCAAGGTTCTTGTTTTGACCGCCATCGTCATGGTCCTCGCCGCCGCGGTCGGCATCGGACTCGCGAGGTACGGGGAGAATATTCCGATCATCGGCCCGATCCTGTTCGGCCCGGACACGACGACGGGTGAAGTGTCCGTGGTGGATATCCGGGATCTCGAAAACCTGACGACGATTCGCTGGATCGGGCAGGTCGTCGTAACCGAGGAGGCCGAGCCGGGCCGCGTCGAAAGCCTCGCCGACGCCGTCGGACTCGACACATCCGCCTTCACTGGGGAGAGCGTCATCGTGACCGCCACCGGAGAGGTCGAGGCCGGGGTGAACCTCGAAGAGCTTGGCGAGAGGGATGTGCGGGTCAACGAGGACACCGTCACGATAAACCTCCCGGAGCCGGAGATATTCTCGACGAGCCTCGACGAGGAGGAGACCGGGGTTTATGACCGCGACCGGGGCATCTTCGTTTTCGGCGTCAATGACGAGGTCGCCGAGGATGCGCGGCGTGAGGCGGTGTCGGAGATCGAAGCCGCCGCCGAGGAAAGCGACATCCTCGCGCAGGCCGACACGAACGCCGAGGATGCGATTCGCGCTTTCGTCGAGACGCTCGGTTTCGAGGAAGTGCGTTTCGAGTAAAGAAAGTCAGTCGCCGGACTCGCGCCATTCAATCCACCCTCCGTGATCGTCGCACGCCGCGAGGATTTTTTCTTCCTCGTTCCCCCCATCGAAGACGGCGAGGCGAAGGAGCGGACTTTCGCTTTCGATCCACTCGATGGAGACCCGATATACGGGACGGTTTCTCGAACTATCCACGAGGATTCGAGTCAGCCTCTCGCGCATCTCTTCGGAAAACTGATTCACGGTGAAAGTGTGGAAGACGCATGGCGCGGCATTTTCGGGGATTGTCGAAAGAACCTTCGGAAGCGATTCGAGCGCGTCGCCCCGGAGTATTTTCGGCGGATTCTTGCGGGCGACCTCGATGGCGCGGCGGAGCATCGGGGCGCGACGGGCGTATTCCTCCGGCCATATGAGCGCTTCGAGCCACCGTGCGTCGTCCGGGTTCCGAACATCGAGCGGCTCGAGGTCGAGGCCGATCCGGGATGATGCTTTCGGCATGTTTTCCGGGAATGGCGGTACTTTCTCGCCGCGTGTCTCGCAATGGATTTCGACGGGCGAATCTTCGTTCCCGAGGATATTCCCGTCTCCATATTCGTATCGGTATCGGTCGAAGAGTAGGTTGAGGCCCGCGCTCGCCCCGACTTCCACGAGCGCGAGCGGCTTGCCGGACATGCGGCTCGCCATCCCGAACGCCGGAAGGAGGCACGCGCATCTTTTCACCTCGTTCGTCTGTACGCGGCGGGTCGAGATGAGAGTCTGTATCCTTTCTTCATGTTCGAGGCAGAAATCCCGGAAGTGCGGGAACGGGTTGCCTTTGTCCGGCGGAGCATTCGAGACGCTCGGATAAAAATCGGCGAGAGAATGGGGCTTTCCTTCCAAAAGCAACGAATGCGCGGCGGCGAAGAAGAGGTTCGAGACCGGGCTGCTTTTTGCATCGGCGGCGATGGCGATGAGTTCGGGGTCGTCGGCGACGTTTTTCGCGAGCCGCGAATAAAGCGGGGAGTGGGGGAGATAGTGGTTCGACATGCGCCGGAAGTGTTCGGAGAGGTTTCGTTCCATGCCGTTCATTCGAGAAGCGACTCGACTTCCGCCAATAGTGCGGGAACCTTTTCCTTTATCGTGTCCCATACGAGTTCATCGTCCACGAGATCATAGCCGTGGATGAGTATGTTTCGGAAGGCGATGATGCGTTCGTGTTCGCTTATTTGGTGTGCTGTCTCGGGGGATTCGCGGGTGAGGCGCCTCATCGCTTCGCCGATGATCTCGAAGTTTCTTTCGATGGCCTGTCTCAGCAAACGGTTCCGAGAATAGCCTTCGCGGCTTTGTCCTTCGGTCGCTTCGAGGATGAAAGAGGCGGCGTCCCGGATGTCTTCGAGGATCGCCTGTGCGCGGTCAGGCGGCATACAACGGGGTGCGGCTCTCGCTCACGCTCTTCGCGAAGTGGGTGTTTCGGATCGCCCCTTCCATCACCACATCCACCTCGCGGTCGAAGACGCGGCTGAGATCCTCTTTGAGGCCGAAATACCTGTCGAAGAGATTCGCCGGACTTCGGGGCGCGAAGGAAACCACGAAATCGAGGTCGCTGCGATCCGGATCGAAGAATTCACTCGTTGCGGAGCCGAAAAGGTCGAGCCGACTCACCGCATGCCGCTCGCATGCTTCTTCGATCTTTTGTCTCTTCTTGTCGGTGAAGCGGAGCATAAGCCGGATTATACGGAAAGAGCCAGGAGGCGGAGTTTCTGTGGGAGTGAGTCTGTGGCTCGGGGCATCCATCGTTCCATCCCGGTTCGGCGTGCCGTAAAATCACCGGAGGAAAGCGCGAACGCAAGGAGGTTTCGATGGAAGCTGTGAAGCATCGCTTCACCGTCGAGGAGTATACGAAGATGGGGGAAGCGGGGATTTTCCACGAGGACGACCGGGTGGAGCTTATTGACGGCGAGGTGGTGGAGATGGCGGCTGTCAGCGCGAGGCACGTCGAGAGCGTGATGCGGCTGAATCGCATCCTCTCCCGATGGGCTTTGGAAACGGGCGACGACAATATCTTCGTGAGCGTGCAAAATCCCATGATCCTCAGCGAGTTCGGGGAGCCGCAGCCCGACCTCGCGCTCGTGCGGAGGCGCGAGGGAAGCTCCGGCACGCCGCGCCCGGAGGAGATTCTCCTCATTGTGGAAATCGCCGATTCATCGCTCGCATACGACAAGAACGTGAAACTTCCCCTTTACGCCGGAGTCGGCATTCCCGAGGCGTGGACAGTGAACCTCAAGAAAGACGAGATCGAAGTCCACTCCGAGCCGGGCCGGGGAGGATACGCGAAAACCAAACGCGTAAAGCGCGGCGAGAGCGTCGCTTCCGAGACTTTGGAGAA
>JACDAJ010000022.1 GCA_013695475.1 Rubrobacter sp.
CTGCTTCATTCTGTAGCCATCGGGAACATATCTGGCTAAAATGTCTGGGTTTGTTGTCCTCGACTCGGCACAGAGAGGAATCTTTAATCCATGCAGAATAAATACCGCTTGATGTCGCCCGGCCCCACCCCCGTCCCGCCCGAAGTCTCGGCGGCGGGCGCGTTGCCGATCATCCACCACCGAACCCCCGAGTTCGGCGAGGTGTTCACGAGGGTGAACGAGACGCTGAAAAAGGTCTTCCTCACCGAGAGCGACATTTTCACGTATTCGGCGAGCGGGACGGGGGCGTTCGAGGGTGCGATGCAAAACCTCTTCTCGCCGGGCGACAAAGTCCTCGTCGTGAACAACGGCAACTTCGGGAACCGCTGGGTGAAGATGGGTGCCGCCTTCGGACTCGAAGTCACCGAACTCGTATACGACTGGGGCGCGAAGGCGGACAACGACGAGATCGCCGACGCCCTCGCCACCGACCCCGAGATAAAGGCCGCCATCTGCGTCCTCTCGGAGACTTCGACGGGTACCGTAAACGACATCGAAGGCTTCGCGAAAGTGACGGGGAATGCCATCTCCATCGTGGACGCCATCTCCGGCCTCGGGGCGTGCGAGCTTCGCTCCGACGAGTGGGGTGTGGACGTGGTCGTCGCGGGTTCGCAGAAAGCGCTCATGACTCCTCCGGGACTCGGCTTCGTGAGTGTGTCCGAGCGGGCTATGCGGGCGCACGAACAGTCCACGATGCCTCGTTATTATTTCGATTTTACGGCGGCGAAGAAGGCGTACGCGAAGGATCCTCCCCAGACTCCGTGGACTCCGGCGGTCAGCGTCATCATCCAATTGGATCTCGCTTTGCAACAAATAATGGCCGAGGGCATCGAGAACGTCTTCGAGCGGCACGTCCTCCTCGGACGGGCGGCTCGCGAAGGAATCAAAGGCATGGGACTCAAACTGTTCGGGCCGGACGAGGATTTGAATTCGGCGGTGACGGCGGCGTGGGTTCCCGATGGAGTTGATGGGAGGCAATTGGTTCGGGGCATCTTCCGCGATCAGGGAATTCAGGTCGCGGGCGGGCAGGGTGAGATGGAGGGTCGCATCTTCCGGATCGGCCACTGCGGGTACTTCGACGCATACGACATCATCGCGACCATCGCCGCCACCGAGTTGACTCTCGAAGCACTCGACTTCCCGGTGGAGCTTGGAAAAGGTGTCGGCGCGGCGCAGCGAGTCTTCTCGAAGAGCGGGGCCGTGGCTTGAGCGACAACCTGAAAGTCCTCATCCCCGAGAAACTCGCCGACCCCGGCATAAAACTTCTCGAAAAAGACTTCGATGTGGACGTGAAATTGAGGCTTCCCCCCGAAGAACTCCTCGACGTCATCGGCGGGTACGACGGCCTCATCATCCGCTCGGCGACACAGGTTACGGCGGAGGTCATCGAGAAGGCGGATCGGCTGAAGGCCATTGGACGGGCGGGCATCGGGGTGGACAACATAGACATCGAGGCCGCCTCGAAGAAGGGCATTCTCGTTGCGAACGCCCCCGAATCGAACACGGTCGCCGCCGCCGAGCACACGCTCGGCATGATGCTCGCGGTGGCGCGGCGCATCCCCATCGCCGATGCGACGCTCAAAAAAGGCGAGTGGAACCGGAGCGCGTACAAAGGCGTCGAGGTCGCGGAGAAGACGCTCGGCCTCGTCGGACTCGGGCATGTCGGGGCCATCGTCGCCCGGGGCGCGCTCGGGATGGGGATGCGCGTCCTCGCGTACGACCCGTACGTCTCCGAAGACCGGATGCGCGAGATGAACGTCGAGCGTGCCGCGACGACCGACGAGGTCTTCGAGAACGCCGATTTCATCTCCCTCCACGTCCCGAGGACGCCGCAGACGATGGGGATGGTGAACACCGAAACCCTCGAAAAAATGAAGGACACCGCATACCTCGTGAACGTGGCGCGGGGCGGCATCGTGGACGAGACGGATCTTTACAACGCGCTGAAAAGCGGAGCCATCGCCGGAGCCGCTCTCGATGTTTTCGTCGAGGAGCCGACGACGGATTCGCCCATATTCACTTTGCCGAACGTCGTTGTGACGCCTCACCTCGGAGCTTCGACGGCGGAGGCACAGGATCGGGCGGGCATAACGGCGGCGGAGCAAGTCGCGACCGCCCTCCGTGGCGGCGTCCCGGTCCACGCCATAAACGCACCAGTCCCGACCGGAGACGGGGCGGAGTTCGTCTCGCAATTCTCCGGGCTGTGCGAGACGCTCGGGAAGCTCCTTTACCAGCTCACGGACAAGCCGGGCAGCATGCTCAAAATCGAATACTACGGCGAAGTCGCCCGCTTCGACACGCGACTCCTCGATGTATCGGCTCAAAAAGGGCTTCTCGCCCCGATGGTCTACGAGCCGCTCAACTTCGTGAACACGCCCGCGCTGGCGAAGGATCGCGGCCTCCGGCTCGAGACCTCGAAGACGACGGAGGGCGCGGACTATACGAGCCTCGTCGTCCTCAAACTCGAAGGCGCGGAGGGCGGGAACATGGTGAGTGGAACGCTCGTCGGCCCGCGTATGCAGCCGAGGCTCATTGGCGCGCTCGGCTTCGACTTCGACATACCGCCGGAGCGGCGCATGCTCTTCATCCGAAACAACGACGTTCCGGGCATGATCGGCAAGCTCGGCGCCACCCTCGGAGAACACAGCATAAACATCGGAAACATGGCCGTCGGACGCGGAGAACCCGGCAGCCGCGCCTCGATGGCCGTCACCGTGGACGAGGAAGTCACACAGGAAGTCCTCGAAGCGCTCCTCGCCATTGAAGGCTTCACCGACGCGAGAGCGGTGACGCTTTATTAGCGGTTCACCGGGAAATCCGACGAACCGCGCTGTCAGCGATCAGCCGTCAGCTTTTCGGTGGCGGCTCTCTTTTTAGGAGAAAGCATGGCTCAATCCAAAGTCGAAGAAGTGATCGCCCGCTACAAACCATACGGGCAAATATACCGCCCCGGCGAGAAAGCCCCGTTCTCCGGGACATTCGCGTGCGACCGAGGCACGATGCTCCCGCCGCTCCGGGTTCAGCTTTCGAGGCACGAAACGTTCCCCGAGGCCGAGGGGCTCGGGGAGCATACCCGCTGGCGCGGGACGAACATACAGGCGTGAGGTCGCGTCGCTGCGCGACGCTCCGGTTGGTCGCTTCGCTCCCGGTTATTGGTTACGGGTTATTGGTTTTTGTATTTGCCAATAACCAACAACCACAAACCAATAACCGGAGCCAAGCGACTCACTTTTTATTCCGGTACAGATACATCGTGACAGGGGCGAAGACCACGATGAGTATCGCGCATGCGGCGAAGACCGCCGCCATTTGACCGAGCGTCACGGTGCCGTCCATGAGGCCGCGGGTTGCCGTTACGAGGTGCGTGATCGGATTGAAGCCGATGGCGGTTGCGAGCCACGAGGGCATCGTTTGCGGGTCTACGAAGATGTTGCTTGCGAAGGTGAGTGGGAACATGATCATCATGCTCACGCCCATCACCGAGTTTGGGGTTCGCAATACGAGGCCGAGAGCCGTCCATATCCACGACAGGCTGAACGCGAACACAAGCACGAGCGCGACCGCGAGAAGCACCCCGACGATTCCCCCCTCGGGACGGAAGCCGAGGACGAGTCCGAGGACGAGGATGATCGTGGATGCCATCGTATAGCGGGCGGCGTCGGCGAGGAGCGCGCCGACGAGGACGGCGGGCCGCCACACCGGGAGCGACCGGAAGCGGTCGAAGACGCCTTTTTGGATGTCGCCGTTCAGCGTGAACCCCGTGTATATCGTGATGAACACGACGGTTTGGACGAGGATGCCCGGAAGGAGAAATTGCAAATACTCGCCCGTCGATCCAGCCAAAGCGCCCCCGAAGAGGTATGTGAACATGAGCGTGAACATTATGGGGAACACCGTAACGTCGAAAAGCTGTTCGGGGACGTGCTTTATTTTCAGCATCGCCCGCCATCCGAATGTGAGTGACGCGGACAATGCGTTCGGACGTTTCGGACGTTCGCTCGACGAAAGCGCCGAGCGAAGGCTTTCTTCGGCGATATTTTGCGTCGTCGTGGTCGGCGCACTCATGCGACTTCCTCTTCTTTCCCGCCGGGGTTTTCGTTATTTTCGTTATCGTCGGCGGGTCGTCCGGTGAGGGCGAGGAAGACTTCGTCGAGGCTCGGCTGTCCGAGGGCGAAGTCGGTTACGGCGACGCCCGAGCGCGAGAGTTCGGCGAGGGCGCGCGAGACACGCTCCGGGTCGGAGACCCGCGCCGAGAGCGCCGCCGGGTCGCTTTCGAGGTGCATGGGCGCGCCGAGCGAGTTCGAGAGTATCCGTTCGGCCTCGGGGCGGGTTTCGGGGTCGGCGAGGCGGACGTGGAGCGCGCCCGCGCCGACCGAGGCTTTCAGTTCGCCGGGTGTTCCCTCGGCGATGACCTTCCCGTTGTCAATGACGGCGATGCGATCCGCGAGCTGGTCGGCCTCGTCGAGATATTGCGTCGTCAAAAGAACCGTCGTCCCTTCGGAGGCCAAAGTTCGGATGATGTCCCAAACCTGGTTCCGGCTGCGAGGGTCGAGTCCCGTCGTCGGCTCGTCGAGGAAAAGAAGCTCCGGCGTCACTACGATGGAAGCCGCGATGTCGAGCCGACGCCGCATCCCGCCGGAATATTTCTTCACCTGACGGCTCGCCGCGTCCGACAGCCCGAAAGCCGCGAGGAGTTCGGCGGAGCGAGCCTTCGATTCCTTCCTCGAATGCCCGAGGAGGCGGGCGATGAGGACGAGGTTCTCGTGTCCCGTCAAATCCTCGTCCACCGAGGCGAATTGCCCGGTGAGGCTCACCCGACTGCGGACTTCGTCGGCGTCGCGGGCGATGTCGTGGCCGAAGATTTCAGCCGTCCCGGAACTCGGGGGGAGGAGGGTCGCAAGCATTCGGATGGTCGTCGTTTTCCCCGCTCCGTTCGGGCCGAGGAAACCGTATATTTCTCCGCGCCTCACTATGAGATCCACACCGTCCACGGCGGCGTTCTCCCCGAACTTCCGCACGAGACCTTCGGCGTGAACCGCCAATTCGACGTCCGCTTTTTTCACAGCGCCGCGTCCGATATTCACAACCCCATCCCTTTCCATTCCACTCCTTTTTATTCGTCCCCCGAAGACTTTTCTGCCGCTTTCGCGACCCATTGAATATACGGGGAAAACTTCGTTTTTCTACGACTTTGTTCGGATGTTTTCGTATTGTCTCGCCGCATTTTTCTGGGATTCACCGGAAGTCATCGGCGTGGTCGGATACCCATTCCCGGAACGCGCGGGCGCGAAATCCGGTGACCTCCTCGACCGTGTTCGTGGCAGGCTCGGGCGATTCGACCATCGCCGCCCATGCGTCGAGGACGCCGTCGGCGACGGATTCGCTCCCGAACGCGGCGGCGAGTTCCTCGCGCGCTTCTTCCCGCGACTGTTCCTCCCATCGCACCGGACAACCGACGACCTCGCCGATGATCCGTGCTTGCTCGGACTGCGCGACCGACTCCGACCCGGTGATGACGTGTTTCTTTCTGGCGTGTCCTTCTTCGGTGAGGGCGCGAGTGGCGACGGCGGCGATGTCCCGTTCGTGGATGAGGGATCTCCGCGCCTCGCCATACGGAGCGCGGACGACGCCGTTTCCGCGGACATCATCCGCCCATCCCAGCGTATTCGAGGCGAACCCGCTCGCGCGAAGAAAAGTCCACGAAAGCCCGGAGCCTTCGATGAGGCTTTCGAGGTTCGCGTGCGACTGGTTTATGGGGTCTTTTTGTGTTTCGAGGTCGTCGCGCACCCCCATCGAGGAGAGGTATACGACGCGGCTCGCATGTTTCGAGATCTCAGCCACGGCGGCGGGAGCGAACTCGTCCGAGGCCGCCCAAAGTAAAAAGACGGCGTCCGTGCTTTCCAGCGCGGCGGCCACCGTATCCGGTTCACAAAGGTCGCCTCGCACAACCTCGACGCTGTCCGGGAGGTTCGCGGTCTCCGGGGTGCGAACCATCGCCCGCACATCCGCGTTCACGCCAAGCAATTCGGAGACGACGTTTCGCCCGACGCTTCCGGTTGCTCCGGTGACGAGGATCTTGTTTCGTTCGGACACGACACTTTCCTCCCTCGTTGAATCGCCCATGAGAACCTTCCGCTCTCCGATTGAATGACACCCATATGGTGCGGCGGAAAAGAGGTTCGCGCATCGAGAGGAAGGATGGTTTATGACCCGTACCTTCGGACAGGACGCTTCGCTCCGGGGAGTGGGGTCGTTCTCGACTCACTCTCCCCGGCCCATTCGCCTCCCCGCCCGAGGAGCGAGGAATGAACTCGACGGGAGGCTTCGATGGAGGAAGCCTCGCCTCCGAGCTTTTCCGCACTCCCCACTCCCGGCTTTTTAGTGCGTGCCGGACACTCCGGGGGGCGGGCCGACGGGTTCCATGCGCCCGAACATCGCCTCGTCGGGGTCGGCGTATGCGTGAAGTCCGAACCTCGTCGAGAGGTCGCGGCACATGTTTATTCCCCGGACGCTGTTTCCATGCACGTCGAGGCCGGGCGAGAAGAACGCCCCCCCGAAATAGTTCGGGACGAGGACGAGGATGCCGCCGGAAACACCGCTTTTGGCGGGGATTCCGACTTCGTACGCCCACTCGCCCGCCGCGTTGTACATCCCGCACATTGCCATCACCGTCACCACGTCTCGGACTCGGGCTTGCGCGAGGGCGCGCTCTCCCGTCGTCGGATTCATGCCGCCGTATGCGAGGGTGGCGGCCATGTGGGCGAGGTCGCGGGCGGTGACTTTGACCGAGCATATGGAGAGGTATACGGCGATGTTCTCTTCGAGGTCGCCGTATATCATGCCGAGGCTTCGCATGATATAGCTCAGCCCGAAGTTCCGGTCGTTCGATACGAGTTCGTCGGACAAAGTTTTCTCGTCCACGTGGAGGTTCGGGTTCCCGGCGTATATGCGGAGCCTCTCGACGATGCGCCCGACTTTCTCATCGAGGCCATCGCCGTGGACGAGGCTCGCGGCGACGAGCGCTCCGGCGTTGATCATGGGATTGAAAGGGCGGTTGTTCTCCTCGTCGAAGGAGATCGAATTGAACGGGTCCCCGCTCGGCTCGACCCCGACGTGTTCGAGTGTCTTCTCGCGCCCGTTGTCCTCCAGCGCGAGCGCGTATGTGAAAACCTTCGAGATCGAGTGGAGCGGGAAGGCATGCTCGGAGTCGCCATGATGCCAGTGAGTGCCGTCAATGTGGGTGAACGCGATGCCGAAGCGGTGCGCCTCGGACTCCATCTCAGGCGGATAAAAACTCGCCACCCTCTCGTCGCCGAGCGTGAGGTGGTGCGCGTGAAGCTCCTCCATTTGCTGGCGGACTATAGCGTTCTCTTCAGCCTTCGGCATCTGGCGTACTCCTTTTGATGGCGTTCTTTGATTGCCGAAATGGGCGGCCTCCTCCGTCTGCGAACCGGATGTCCCGGATCAGTTTCCGCGGATGAACTCGACGGCCCGCTCGTGGATGAACGGCGCGTCGTTGTCGAGCGTCGCCACATGATACGACTCTTCGAGCCGCACGAGTTCTTTCTGTACGCTCCCGAGACGCTCGAAAATATACGGTCCGTTCTCCGGCGGCACGACGTGGTCTTCGAGCGACTGGATCACGAGCGCGGGGCATTCGATGGCCGGAAGAAGGTCGTCCGTCGTACGCATGATCGCCATGAATTCCTTGAGCGGCGGAACCGGGACTTCGGGATACACAAGCTCCTCGCCGCCCTCCATTTTTATGTCGGAGCCGACGCCGGGGACGGTCGCCGGGGCGTTCGGATTGAAAACGAGGCGGGCGAGATC
>JACDAJ010000200.1 GCA_013695475.1 Rubrobacter sp.
CGCTCGCCGGGATGAGGTTTATGATCCCCGGCTCGTATCGTCCGTCCGCCGGGTCTTCGACCACGTTCATCTCCAAAGAGAGCCCGAGCAATTTCACGGCCCGGCGCATTATCCCCTCGTCCCCGACGACGACCGAACGAGACTCTTTCGAGAACTCTCCGGCGAACGACTTCGCGACGATCTCCGGCCCGATGCCCGCCGGGTCGCCCATCGTTATAGCGATCTTCGAAGCCCCGCTCATACGCCCTCCTTTTCTCCGACGAGAAAGTCCACCGCGTCGCATAGAGTGTCCGAATGCCCGAACCCTCCGGCTTTCGTCACCACCGGATACGGTTTTCCGCCCACGAGCCTCCCGAAAGGAACGCCCGGCTCCACTTCTCCGAGAACCTCGATCCCCTTCGCCCCGAGCCTTCGCGCCACACCGACGGCGGTGTCCCCGCCCGTCAATACAAGGGCGCCGAAGAGTCCATCCAGCCCGTGCGCGGCCTCCGCCAGCATCTCGCCCACCGTCTCGGGCGCGAACCTCCCGACCTCGGACGGGGAATAAACCGCCGCGTTCCCGCCGCCTTCGAGAACCGCTCCGGCTCTTCGCACGGTCTTCTCCACGTCGGCCTCGAGCTTCACCGGGACGGCTTTTCCGCGCGCATCGAGGTTTCGTAGCTGCTTCTGGGACACTCCGCTCACGCTCCCGACGACCACGAGGACGTTGCCGACTTCGACGAATGGAGGCGGAGCATCCTCTCTCCCCGGATACGCCGAGGCGAGGGCGGAGGCAAGCCCCGCCGAGCCGACCCACACCACCGACGATGGCTCCGCCACATCCTCCACGAGCGAGAGGAGGTGTCCGTCTTCGGTGGCGTCCACGACGACGACGCGGCTCTCCGACAATGCCCGGCGTACTTTGGCGGGGTCGTCGAGGTCTTTCGTGTTCACGGTTCCCACGGCGCCGAAGGGGGAGAGCAATGTGGGGAGGTGTCCTTCCCTCACGGGGGTCTTCGGGTCGCGGGAGAACTCGGTCTCGTGGACCGGGGTTCCGTTTATGAGTTGTACGCCGCCGATGGTCGTCCGTCCGCCGGACGGGAAGGCGGGAGCCACGATTGCCCGCTCCCGGCCCGCGGATCGCATGAGCGCGTTTATCTCCACGGCCACATTTCCTCGCAGCGTCGAGTCCACTTTTTTGAAGACGACCCCGGCCTCCTTCACCTTCGCTCCGATCTCGAAGACCCGCCTCCGCGCTTCGTCTGGCGACGAACTCCGGGAGTCGGTGTCGAGGGCGACCGCATCGAAGCCCTCGAAAGCCACTTCTTCTCCCCGGAAGAACACGGCGGTGCGGTATCCGTTTCGGGCGAACTGGCCCACCGAGTCGGCGGCTCCGGTGAGGTCGTCGGCCACGACGGCGATACCCGGCGCGTTCACCAAACCGACCATAAGGAGCCACGACTATCGTCGGAGCCGATCGCCCTCCACGAAGTGCTCGCTGAAACCTGTAAATTCACCTTTCCCGCATGAACTTCTCGACGTCTTTCTGGGTATTGAGGAGGTGTTCGGTCATGGCGAGGCGCGCCCCGGCCACGTCCCGCGCCTCCACACGGTCGATGATCGCTTCGTGGCCTTTCACGGCGCGGCGGGCGTTCTCCGGCAACGAGCCGGTAATTTTCCGGCTTTCGAGAAGGAGGTCGGTGATCGGCTCGTTCATAAGAAGGAATATCTGGTTCTTCGTGCTTCTCGCAAGAAGCATGTGGAAAACGGTGTCCGCGTCCACGTAGCCTTCGGGGGCGTCTATTTTCTCGCGCATGACCTCGTTCGCCTCGCGCATCGCCTCGATGTCCTCCGGCGTCGCTCTTTGCGCGGCGAGTCCGGCCACTTCGATCTCCAAAGCCCGCCTCACTTCGAGGAGATCGAGCATCGTCTCGGGGCGGCTGTGGAGATGAAGCTCGAGCGTGGCCCGCACCGCCGGAAGCCCGCTCCCCACCGACACGACCGCCCCCCGGCCATGCTCGATGCGAACGATGCCCCGGCTTTCGAGCGAATTCAAAGCCTCTCGAACCACCGTCCGGCTCACCCCGAGATCCTCGACGAGCTTCCGTTCGGGAGGAAGCCGATCCCCCTCGGAATACCCCCCGGAGAGAGCCATCTCCGCGAGCCTCTCCGTTACTTGATCCCGCAATTTCACTCGTCGTATCTCTTGCTTCATATACGTAGTCTACCGTTGTTGGTTATTGGTTACTGGCAAAACCAAAAACCTAAAAACCAATAACCAATAGCCGGGAGCGAAGCGACCCAACCGGAGCGACCGAAAGGAGCGACCCTCACATCGAAACCCCGAGCAACCCCCGCGTAAACTGGAAACCGACGTTCCCCCGCCCGAAAAGCCTCGGCGTGTACCGCCGCGACGCCACATCGAGGATGGTGTCGAGTATTTCTTCGGGGCCTCGCCCGCCGTCGAGGGTCGCATCGAGGTCGTCGCCGTATTTCGAGATCGTCGCTTCGTCCGACGAAATTTGAACGAGCGGAACCATCCGGTGCGCCGTGAGCGGCCGCCCCGAAACGTGCGCCGCCATCACCTCCACGCCCGTCGCCCCGAGTCCGGTCGCCGCCTCCATCGGATCGCTCGTCGGCGACTCCATGACGTGGAAGCCCGGAATATTGACCGTCTCCCCATGCGACAAAGTGTTCCGAACCTCACCGACCGTACCTTCGAGAAACACCGCCGATCCGAGAAGCCCCGACCTCTCCGGCACGACGACCGTTCCGCCGCCCCCGACGACCTCCCTCGCGAGCGCGGCGAAAGTCCGAGCCGCATCATCCGGGAGCGGCCCGGATGCGTCGAGGCCGAGCCGGAGACGTTCGAGGCCGACCGTCTCGTATTCGAGGGCGGGGGATGTCTCCATAATTTCCTCGAACCATTCCTCGACGCGGCGCACGACTTTCTCGATGCCGCCGTCGAGTTGCACGCTCGCCCACCCGAAACGCTCCGGTTCGAGTCCGGCTTCTTCGAGGCGGGCGCGGAAATAGTCGTTGTGCGTCTTTTCGCATCCGTGTTCGAGGAGAAGCCCGAACCTCACGAGCGGATGCGCGAGATGCCCGAGAACCGTCCGCGAATAAAGAGCCTCCGACGCACCCCCCGAACTCCCGCACCCTTCGGTATGGGGAAGCGCGACGAAGCGCGAGACTTTTCCCTCTCCGAAGCCGTCCTCCCGGACGCGCTCGTTCATAAGCTCGGCGATCCGGAGCGAAATCTGCCCCGAGCAAAGGCTCGTCGGCATGATGAGTCCGACCCGATCCGTGCCGAAACCACGCCCCGTCCAAACCGCCTCGAAAGTCCGCCCCGAACCGGAGATTTCCACGACGAGCGAAAGCGGCTCCCCGTTCGGAGCCGGGACGTTTTCGAGCCGCTCCAAATTCTCCGTCCCGGTCTGCCGCCAGTTTCGCCATATGGAAACCTGCGAATGCCCGGCCTTTTCCCCGGCGGTCTTCTCGCCCGATGCCGCCCGCACCGTGAGGTCGAACATGTCTCGCCCGACATTTTCGAGCGGTTCGCCGTCGAGGTATTTTCCGGCGTTCACATCCATCTCGTTTTCGAGGAGTTCGTACCTTCCGGTCGTCGTGACGACCTTCACCGTCGGGACGAACGGGAAGTTCGTTATGGAGCCGTTCCCGGTCGTGAAGAAGACCATATTGCATCCCGAAGCCACTTCGCCCGCGACGCTTTCGAGGTCGTTTCCGGGTGAGTCCATGAAATGAAAACCCGGCTCGCCGAGGAGTTCGGCGTACTCGATCACGTCGTCGAGGCGGACGTCCGGGTCGCGTTTCGTCGCCGCGCCGATGGACTTTATGGAGATGTTGTAAAGCCCCCGGTAATTATTCCCGCCCGATGGATTCCCTTCCGCCGTATGACCGTGCCACCCGACCCGCTCCTTGAAACGCTCGACCATCGCGAGGAAACGCTCCGCCACATCGAGGCTCCGCACGTTTTCGAGGACGTACGACTCCGCTCCGATGAGTTCGTCCGTCTCCGCGAGAACCGCCGAGCCGCCGTTTTTTATGACCTCCTTCGCCACCCACGCGCTCACCGGGTTCGCCGACACGCCGGAGAAAGCGTCCGAGCCTCCGCATTGGAGCGCGATCTTCAATTCCGACAAAGGCTCCTCCGTCCGGCGAACGCTTCCGACCGCATCGAGCCACCCGCGGACGATCCCTTCCCCGGATTTCAGATCGAGGCCGAAGCTCCGCCCGAGGCTCATAAAACGATGCGGCACATCCCCGAGCGGATACCCGTTCTCCTCCATATACGAGTGGAGCGCGTCATTGTTCACCGCGCCGCCGCCTTCTTCATCGAGGACGAGCGCGGCTCCGACGTTCGGATTCACGATGAAGCCCGCGAGGGTTCGGAGGAGGAGTTCGAGGTTGTTCGGAGTTTCTTCCTCGCCACCCTCGGTGTGCGAAACCGCGACGACGCCGTCAATATTTCCGTACTCCTTCGCCGCGTCGCGGAGGTTCCATTCGAGTGCTTTCGCGAAGCCGCCCGTGCGGGAAGTCGCCCCGACGATCACGATGAAGTTCCGCGTCCCGACCCCGCGCCCGCCTTCTCGCCGATATCCGGAGAACGTGCCGGGGTTTTCGCGGAGCGGAACTTGCGAGCCGGGTCGGAAAGAGTCTGTGTCGAGGTCGAAAGCTGTGAGTTCGGCGTCTCGGAAGTTCGGTTTTTCGGGGAGGGTGAAATTCACGTTTCGCTCCGAAAGGGCGGTGAGAATTTTCTTGTTCGCGAGATACTCGCCCGGCGAGATGTCCGACATCGCCTCCCCGAAAGTGAGCTTCCACGAAAGGAGACTCTCCCCGGCGGGGATTTTCTCGGCGGCGAAGCGATGTCCTTCGAGGATGGTGTGGGGGATGGTGAAGTTCACGCCGTCGCGCTCCACAACCGTTCCGGCTTCGAGGCGTTCGGTGGCGATGGCGGCGTTGTCGGTCGGGGCGGGGAGTTTGGCGATGTCGCCGAAGTTTCTCGCGTTTTCGTTCATGAACTTTCCGGGCCTCCGATCACGCCCGAAGGGCGAGGCTTCGAGAATCTCGCCACGCTCTTCGGATGGTTTGTCATGTTCGCGGCGGGATTTTCAAAGTCCGATCAAAGCTCCGCGCTCGTCGAAGGCGGAGCCGGGCGCCCACGGCTATCTCCCATACGTTCCCCTCGGGGTCGGCGAAATATCCCGAGTATCCGCCCCATTCGCGCTCGGTCGGCTCGGCGAGGACCGCCCCCCAGCCTCTCGCGCCGTTTCGATGCCGACATCCACCATGCCCTTTTCCTCCACGTTGACGGCGCATGTGAAACCCGCGAAGTTTCGCATTTCGTCCGGCGGGAGGTTCGCTTCCTCCGCGAGCGCGTCGAGTGGATAAAGGGCGAGCATGGCGCCTCCCGTCTCGAATCCGACCCATTCGCCTCCGACGGATTGCGACGGCCATCCGAGTGCTTCGTAAAAGCGTTTCATCTTCGCGAAGTCGCGCACCCCGAGGGTCATCACGTTCAGTCGGGCGGGAACTTTTCCAGCCATGTTTTCTCCTCTCATCGTTCCCTCCGAGTGTCCTCCGACCGGGCTGATTTCACAACCCCGGCTAGAAAACACTCACCGCCGTGTACACGCCGAGGAGCGTGATGGCGATGCTCGACACGATGAGGAGCGCGTTGAAAAATCCGCTCCCGTGGAGCCTCGGGTCGGTCTCGGTGTTTCTCAGATACCACACCGCGACGACCGCCGCGAGGAGGAAAATCCCCGTCATGACGCCGCCGATTTGAACCATGATGACCGGAGACTGAATGAAGAGATACGCCCCGCCCCAAAGTATCGGGAGGATGATGGTGAAGATGCGGATGTACTTCATCCTCGTCACGGTATCTTGCCAATCGAGGACACCGACGGTCGAGAGGAGGTTCGTGTACATCCGCGCCCAGCTTGGCAAGGACGCCCACAACGTCGAGCCGAGGACGGCGATGGCTCCGACGAGGAACAATGTACTCGCCCAGTCTCCGAGGACATCGGTGTATATCCGGGACAATGTCGTGATCATTTCGTTTCCTTCAGGGGCGAGTCCCTGTGGATTTAGAACCGCCGCGCCCATGATGAAGAAGGCGAGGGTTCCGAAGGTGTATATGATCCACGACAGGAAAGCGTCTTTGTACATCACCCGGATCCACCCTTTGGCGCGAGCCGCCCACTCCTCACTCCCATCGTTCGGCCCGACGTACCGGGCATATCCTTTCTCCACGCACCAATACGTATAAAAAGTAAGCTCGTCCGCTCCGACGCCCGTGATGCCGAACATCGCGATGGCCGCTCCGAGCGCGCCCGCCGGAATCGCGAATTGCAACCCGCCGACGATGTCGCTCGTCCCATACGCGAACGGCGTGAACGGAAGCCCGAGCGCGATGGCGATGGTGATGAACGAGAAGATCACGACGAGGAAAACCGCCCCGCGCTCGATGAGCGTATACCGGTTCGAATAAAGAAGCGCGATGCTCGACGCCGCGACGATGACCGTCCAGAAAACGAGCGAGCCGAACCCGAGCGGGTCGCCCCCGATGGGGAACAAAATACTGCATGCGACCGCCACCCCGCCGACGATTCCCCCGATCTGCAAAATCTTCGAGAGAGCCATGACGCTCCACAAAATATTCACCCACCCGACCGGGCCGATCTTCGGCGGGACTTTGTTGTATCCGGTGAGCGCGGGCTGCCCGGTCGAGATAGTCCACCGCGCAAGCTCGATCTGAACGGCGACCTTCACGAGCGTGCTGAAAATGACCATCCACAATATGACGAACCCGGCCTGCGCCCCGAGCGCCGTCGTCGCAATGAGTTCCCCCGACCCGACGATGGACGCGCTCAAAATAAGCCCCGGCCCGAGGTGCTTTATGCTCGATTTCCATCCCGTCGGCGGGTCTTTTATCCCCTCCGGCGTGAGATGGTACGGATCATCGCCTCGAACCACCGACCCCGGTATATGATCGGCCCTCTCCGTCGTCCCCGCCATGCCGAACCTCCCCCAAAATATCCCGAAGCCAACCCCGGCGGCCTCGGACTTCCCCTTGTCTCATGCCACGAATTTCAGCATATCATCATACCAATCCGTGTATCAACCGTTGCGCGGAATTTCTTGTCGAGGGCGGGTATGCGATAGCATGGGGACGGAGATGCGGGTTTGAAAACCTTCGGATGAAATGGGAAAGGGCAAAATATGGACTTCTCGATGATGGGCGACGCTCGGGTCGTGGATCTCTCCCTCATGCTCTCGGAGCGGCTGCCGGGAACATGGCCGGGGAGCATGCGCTTCGCGCACCATAATTGGAACTGGTTCGCCGAAGCCGAAACCCCGGTCGGGAAAACCCGAAGCTCCGCGCCGTACCAAACGAACTTCATCGTCATTGACGAACACTGTGGAACCCACTTCGACGCGCCGACCCACTTCATACCGCCCCCGGGTTCCGGCCTCCCCGTGGCGAGCGAACTCGGCAACGAATCGGGGGAGAAAGTCCCGCCGAAAGACCTCATGGGAAACGCCGTCGTCGTGGACGTGAGCTTCCTTTCGGAAGGCGGCGAGCCGGGAATCAGTCCGTTCATCACACCGGATCACATAAAAGACTTCGAGCGCGAACACGGCGATTTGAAACCCGGCGAGGTCGTCCTTCTCCGCACGGGATGGGATCGCCACTACGTCGAGGGCGAGGCGGGGGAGAGGTATATGCACGGCCCGCTCGTGACGGGAGCCTCGCAAGGATGGCCCGCCCCGTCGCCGGAGATGGCGGTGTATCTTGACGAGAAGGGCATAAAGACGCTCGGCATAGACGCGCCGAGCATCGGCGCGGCGCACGACGGCGTGCCAGTCCACCAAGAAGGACTCGGGCGTGGGATGCGGTACATCGAGCTTCTCACGAACCTCGACGAACTCCCGATTCGGGGCGCGTTCTTCATCTTCCTCCCGATAAAAGTCGCCCGCTCCTCCGGCGGGCCGGGACGGGCGGTGGCTTTCATGCCGGAATAAAAGAGAGTCGCCGGGCGCGGCCACTTTATAGTGTGAGGTACGCTCCGGCGGTTTTGGAAAATCGTCGGCGAGCGTTTATCGGCTTCGGCGTGGGCGGGGATGCTCGTCCTCCGGCGCGTCCTCGACTTTATCGAGAAATTCCTCCGACAATCCGTGCTTCTCCAAAAAATCCATGCGTTCCTCGTCGGAGAGGTTTTCCGGGATGTCGGACAAATTGTTTATCGGCTTCTTTTCTTCGCCCATGTGTCTCGCTTTCGGTGGTTCATGTTTCTTCGAGCGGCCCGAACTCCTTCGCGTCGGAGTGATCGTAAATTTGAACTTCCGATCCGCTCCTCACCATCCGCTTTCCGAGGCGGGGGAAGTCGGCGATGTCCATATCGAGGGCTTCGCCGCCCATGAGGTATATGAGATCCTCGCTCTCCGAGGCGTTTTTGAGATGATGCGGCGGCTGCGGAGCCGGGAAGCCGATGAAGTCGCCCGGCTCGACTTCGTGTTCCTCGTCGGAGATCTCGACGAGACCTCGCCCTTCGAGGATAAAAAGCCACTCCTCTTCTTTTTGATGCGAGTGGTAGACGAACGACTCTTTCCCCGGCGGCACCCGGACTCGCCACAACCCGAGCCTCGATAGCCCGACGAGCGAACTGAAACGCATGCCGCGTATCTCCGAGTTCGGATTCCACGGGTGCGAGAAATCAGCCGAATGCTCCTCGCTTTCCTCCGCCCGCACGATGTACTTTCGTTCTTCCGACATTCGAGCCTCCTTTCGACGGTGGATTTACCGTGCCGTCACGCCGCCGTCCACGGTCATGCACGCCCCGACGACCGACGACGACTCGTCGGAGGCGAGGTACGCGGCCATCGCGGCGATCTCCTCCGGCTGGACGAAACGGCCGTGCGGCTGGCGAGCTTTCATTATTTCCTTCGCCTCCGCCGGGTCGTCGTATCCGGCGGTTATGCGATCCACCCACGGAGTCTCGACGGTTCCCGGCGCGATGCAGTTCACCCGCACACCTTCCTCGATGTGGTCTATCGCGGATGCCCTCGTCAACGCGAGGATGCCGCCCTTCGCCGCACAGTACGCCGCCCGGTCTTTCAGCCCGACGAGAGCCGCGATGGACGACATGTTCACGATGGAGCCACCACCCGATTCGCGCATCGCCGGAACGGCGTGCTTTATGCCGAGGAAGGTTCCTTTGAGGCTCACGTCTATGACGAATTGCCAGTCGTCGAGCTTCGTGTCCGGCGCGCTCGCGGCGATGCCGACCCCGGCGTTGTTCACCATAACGTCGAGGCCGCCCCATTCGGAGACGACCCGAGCCACGAGGGCCTCGACCTCCTCGGGTTTCGTCACGTCGGTTTTGTGGACGAGGGTTTCGCCGCCGCCGATTTCCCCGGCGACCTTGTTCGCCGCCTCCTCGTCGAGGTCGGCGAGCGCGACCCTCGCGCCTTCGCTCGCGAGCCGGAGCGATATTTCGCGCCCGATCCCATTCCCCGCCCCGGTGACTATCGCCCGCTTTCCTTCGAGCCTTTCCATTCCTCCACCTTTCCTTCGCTTTCCGACTATATTCCCATAACCACCTTATCAAAATTGGTCATACAACTTTGATATGCTTCGGAGGATCGGGAGAGAAGATTCCAGGAAACGGAGGGGATGGATGAAAAGTCTCGTGTGGCAAGGCCCGGAGGAGATGAGCGTCGAGGATATGGCGGAGCCGGGAGCCACGTCCGGCGAAGTCGTGCTTCGAGTCGGGTCGGCGGGGATATGCGGGTCGGAGATCGAAGGTTATCTCGGGCGCATGGGAAACCGCACGCCCCCGCTCGTCATGGGACACGAGTTCGCCGGAACGGTCGTCGAGGCCGGGGATGGCGTGGATGCCTCATGGGTCGGGAAGAAGGCGACGGTGAACCCGCTCCTTTCGTGCGGGGTGTGCCGGATGTGCCGGGCTTCGATGGATAATTTGTGTGTGAAGCGGACTATGATCGGGATACAACATCCCGGCGGTTTCGCCGAGTACGTCGCCGTCCCACAGTCGTGCCTCACCGAAGTCCCCGACTCCCTCGACATCTCCGCCGCCGCCCTCGCCGAACCCCTCGCGAACGGCGTCCATGTCGCACGGCTCGCTTTATCGCGTGGCCCGGTCGAGACCGCCGTCGTCATCGGAGCGGGAACCATCGGCCTCATGTGCCTCCAGTCCGTCGTGCTTTCCGGTGTTCCGGATGTGTCGGTCATCGAACCTTATGAAGCGCGGCGCGAGCATGCGCGTGAGTTCGGGGCGAGCGCGGTTTTCTCGTCGTCCGAAGAGGCGAAGGAATATCTCGAAGGTCGGACGGAAGGATTCGGGGCGGATGTCGTCGTGGACGCTGTGGGGGCGGGGGAGACGCGGCGGATCGGGGCGGATATCGTGAAGCCGGGCGGGTCGGTCGTCATGATCGGGTTGCATGAGGACGAGACCTCCATCGGTTTCCACGACGTTATTCGGCGGCAAGTCGCTTTTACCGGTTCGTATGCGTACACGAAGGACGACTTCGCGCGGGCGGTCGAGTGGATCTCCTCCGGCGAAGCCGGGATCGGGGAATTATCCCCGGCTCTCTCCCTCGAACACGGCCCCGATGCCTTCGCCGATCTCGTGCGCGGCCCGTCCGGGCAAATAAAGGTCTTCCTCGCCGAGCCGGAGACGAAGTGATGACGGGCGGAAAGGAGTTTCGCCCGCCGTCCTCAACCAAAAACCAATAACCAAAAACAGGGGAGTAAAGCGACCATGACCCGAACTCTCACAGGAAAAACCGCCATCGTCACCGGAGCGTCGAGCGGGGTCGGACTCGAGACGGCGAAGCTCCTTTTCGACCACGGCGCGAACGTCCTCGCCGTCTCCCGCCGCGAGGACGCGATGCGCGAGGGGGCGGGCGAGGAGCGCGTCTCTTCCGGGAGGTTCGCTACCCACGCCCTCGACGTGTCCGACCGGGAAGCCGTCGAAGGACTCGTGCGCGACGTGGGTGGGAGCGAGGGGATACACATCCTCGTTCTCGCCGCCGGGATGAACGTGCCGGACAGAAAACTCGACCGGCTCCCCCCCGAGACGTGGGATCGGATGCTCGCCGTGAACCTCTCCGGCGCGTTTTATTTCATCCACGCCGCATTGCCGTATTTGCGAGCTTCGCACGGCGACGCCATCCTCATCGCGTCGGTTTCCGGGACGTGGCCGGATGTATCGGGGGCGGCGTATCAGGCGTCGAAGCTCGGCATGATCGGCCTCGCGAGAGCCGCCGGATTCGAGGAACACGAAAACGGAGTGAGATTCTCGACCATTCTGCCGGGCATCATAGACACGCCGATTTTGGACAACCGCCCCGAACCGCCGCCGAGGGAAGTCCGCGACGCGAGCCTCAAACCGGAGGACGTCGCCGAGGCTTGCCGCTTCCTCGCGACGCTTCCGCGGCACGTCTCCGTCCCCGAACTCACGATGCTCCCGACGCAAATTCAGGCACTCGGGAAGTCGTCGGTGGCGAGTCCCGCGATCCGCGACGGCTCATGAAAACATCCGAATGACACCGCCCCGACCTCGACGCTTATGTGGAAAGAACACCCGGAACAAATCGGAGTTTCGGACTGGCAGGCTGACAAGCGAAGCGTGCCGACCACCCCGACCGAAGGGAGAAAACCTTGAAAATTACCGATGTCCGAACCGCCGTCGTCGAGGCGAACTACGATTGGACGTTCACCCGTATATATACCGACGAGGGGATCACCGGTATCGGGGAGAGCTTCCTCGCTCCGGGTTTGACCTCGATCATCGCGGATCTGAAACCGCTCCTCGTCGGGGAAGACCCGCGAAACGTGGACAAGCTCTTCTCGAAGATGCGGTGGGCGGCCTCGGGCGCGGGTTCGATGGGAGGCATCGTATACAACGCGATAAGCGGCATCGAAGCCGCATTGTGGGACGTGGTCGGGAAGTTTTACGGGGCGCCGATCCACAACTTCCTCGGCGGAAAGTACCGCGACCGCATCCGCATATACGCCGACTGCCACGCCGGTGAAGCCCTCGAAGCCCTCGACTCGGTGATGGTCGCCCGCCACCCGAGATGGCT
>JACDAJ010000039.1 GCA_013695475.1 Rubrobacter sp.
CCGGCAACGAAAGCCGCGAAGTCATCACCCGGATTTCGCATGAATCTTTCGCCGGGCCGCGAACCGAACTATGTCGGGTGGGAGCCATCACCGCCGCACTCTCCGCGATGCGCTCGTCTGACGGAGGGTGTCTCACACCGAACCATCTTCCAGCGAATGGCTTGTCCGGGCGGGGAGCTTCGCGTCCGGGAGGTGTCCCATCGCCATGTTTCCATGAAAGGGTGCCGGAGGCGTATGAGTCAATGAGATCCACGACACTCGAAAAAGCTGATGGCTTACAAGCTGACAAGCGACCGAAGGGAGCGTGCTGAAAAGCGCGAAGCGCGTGCGCGGCGAAGCCGCCGCTACCCGCGCGCGCGGTGGCGGTTCAATGCGGCTTGGGCCCGTCTCGCTTGTTCGTGGTCGCGGACGGCGTTCCAGAGTTTGCCCTCGGGGACGGTCGCGTGCCAATGGTCGGTCCGGTATCCGTAGCTCCGTTTGAGTTTCCGGACGGACTCGCTCGTGAAGTGGAGGATGAAGACGAGCTTCCTGACTTCGTCGAGCTGGCGCGGGAGTATCTCCATGCGGCTCTCGTCACGCCAGGAAATCTCCGGCATCGGCTCGGCGGAGCGGAGGATGAGGTTCGACTCCCACTCGACGCGAAGGGCGTTCATTTCGAAGGTGTCCGGGAGCGCGCTGAGCGGGCCGAGCGCGAACGAGTCGTCGGCCCGGAAGCCGAAGATTCGCTCCATGAGGACTCTCTTTTTGTCGGACGACATCCGCTCGTGGCGGGATCGGAGCGCGAGAAGCTGCTCGTCGGAGTACGCCCGGAGTCCGTCCCTCGTCGGCCTTTTCGGGTCGAGTCCGCCTCGGGAGAGCATCCGGGAGAATGCCCGGTACGACCTCCGGCTTCGTATGAGCCACAGAGCGAACCCCCCCGACGAGACCGCCGCCCCGAGCGCGAGCGTCGCGTAGAAAGCCGCGGGCGGAACCGGCACTCCTTGACCTTCGATCAATCGCTCGCCGAACAGGTTGTAGAAAAGTATGACCGCCGTGATGGCCGCCACGAAGAAGACGAAACCGAGGATAGCGAACGCCCCGAGCCTCCTGACAGGCGAGGCGCACGAGGACGCGAGCCCTTCCCAGGCGACCCTCTCCTCGTCGGCTTCGAACGTCGTTGTGTGCAATCTCTCCACCGAAAGAAGTATACCCACACGAGGGGATCATTATGGGTGAACGTTCACCCGAACCCTCCGGTGCGATAATATCCGCTTGCTATGAAAGTTTACCGAGCCGGACGAGTGGACGAAAACTGGGAGCGCGGGGGACGCCGGGGGAGTCGGACGCGCCGACCCAATTTCCGCCGACGGGGGATTTTCATCGCGCTCGTCGTTCTTTTCCTCATCATCCTCGTTCTCGCATGGCCTTTCGGAGGCTCCCGGACCGTCCTCCTCGGGAGCGACGCCCGCGCCGACGAAGCCTCCCGCTCCGACACCATCGTCGTGGCCAAAGCGGGCGGGGGCATGCTCGCCGTCCCCCGCGACACCCTCGTCGAAATACCGGGAGTCGGCGAGGACAAAGTGAACGCCGCCTTCGCAAACGGCGGCCCCGAACTCACCGTCGAGACCCTCGAAGGACTGACCGGCCTCCGGATAAACAATTACGTCGTCATAGACTTCGGCGGCGTCGAGGAGATAGTGGACTCGCTCGGCGGCATCACCATAAACGTCGAAGAGCCGATAAGGGTCGGCCTCGAAGACGGAGAGGCCTTCTCCATCCCGGCGGGCGAGCAAACCCTCGACGGCCCCGAAGCCCTCGCGTACGTCCGGTACCGCGGCGGCCCGACGGCCGACATCGGCCGCGTCGGCCGCCAGCAGCAATTTTTGCAAGCCTTCGTCTCGGAGGCGAGTTCACCGGGCAAATGGCCGCGCCTCCCTTCCACCGCCCTCTCCGTGTGGCGGAACATAGACACGAACATGAACCCCGTCCAGGCGACCTTCTTCGCCGCGAGGATGGGCTTGTCCGGCATATCCTCCGTCGAGATGTATCCCGGAACTCCGCAATATATAGGCGGCATTTCATATTGGGTGCCGGATGAGGAGGCGGGGGAGCGGGCTATGGCGGAGACGATCGAGTGAAGAGGTTTCGGGCGGCGCGTTTCGCTTGCGGATGAACCGGGAGCGTGTGGAGTTCGTAGGAAACTTCGGAGGGAAACAAGCCTGGCAGGAAGTTCGCCGGCGACATAGTCGGCGTTCTTGAAAAGCGAGACATGGAAGTTTGGAGGGTGGTTCTTATCAAGGATGTGCATGAATCCGCTTCGGGGATGGGGTCTTTATTGACCGTGCTTCGGGTGGCTCTCGGGATGGTGTTCGTCCTCGGCGGTATTCGCATTGGCTTTCCGGCGGAGGGCCGGGGGGAGCTTGCGGCTTCGTATGTGGATCCGGAGTCCGGATGGATCTCCCCGTTCTTCGTGGATCAAATAACGGGAAGGCTCGGGATGTCGGTGGAGACTTTCCTCCAGTTTCAAGGGTATTTCGAGATCATACTCGGCCTTCTTCTCATAGCCGGCTTCTTCACGCCGGTCATCGCGGTGGTCGTCGGCCTCATGTTTTGGTCTTTCGCCGTGGCGAACCCGGTGGCCGGGGAATCCGTCTCAGCCGCGATGTCGCCCTCGCGGGTCTTTGCTTCGCCCTCGTCGTAGCCGGGCCGGGGCGGTGGAGCGTGGACAACGCGATCCGCGGCGGCGCTTCGTGGTTCTCCGAACGTCGGGACGCCGTGCTCGTCGTCGTCCGCCTGAGCCTCGCATTCACCCTCCTCGCCTCCGCTCTTTTCACGGGCGGTGTGATGGCGAGCCATCTCAACGAGACATTGCCGATGTTTGTCGTGTTCGCGCTCGGATTGCTCTTCGCGGCTGGCGTCGCGCCGCGTTTCGCCGCCGCCGCGTTCGTGCTTTGGATGGGGGTCGTGATCCCGTTGGAAATCGTCGGCGAAGGACTCCTCGGCGGCCTCGACTCGATAAAGAGGGAGATCGGACTCCTCGCCGGAGCTATCGTATACACGCTCACAGGCTCCGACCGATTCGCCATCTTCCGCCCCCTCGAACCGAGGTCGAAAAGCCGGGATTGAGGCGACGCCCGGAGGTCTTTACGCGGCTTCCTCCTCGGCGAGGCGGCTTTGTGTCTCGATCATACGTTCGAGCCATCCGAGGCTTTCGTTTCTTTCGTTTTCTTCGAGGGTCTTTCCGGCGTTGACGTACCAATTCAATGCTTCGCGGTGATGCCCAAGCCGCCGATTGAGTTCGCCGACGAGATACGTCGTGACGGAGAGTTCGCGGCCTTCGAGAGAGTCTCTTTCCAGGGAGCGCATGAAGTGGCGGACGGCTCGAAGCTGGAAGGTGTTCTCGAAGGGGCGTTCGCGTTCTTTGCGGCACACCCATGATGCGCGGAGGCAAAGGTCGCCGAGTTCGCGGGCGGAGAGATTTCTCTCCTTGCCGCACGCCTCGGCGGAGTGGAAGGCGAGCCACGGCGGATCGCTTTCGCGGAAGACTTTTATGAGGCCGTCGTCTTCGAGGAGGGACTCGATGGAATACCGGAGTTCGGAGGAAAAGTCGAGTTCGTCGAAGTCTTCGAGGGCGGCGAAGGAGCATCTCGGACACATCGTCGCTTCGGCCCGGAGGGCGCGCGCTCCGTCGGACTGGCGGCCCGGAAGCCTCGGGCAAAGGTCGGACTCCCGACCGAGCGTTACGTGGCTTCCAGTATTCGGGACGCGAAAGGCATGCCCACACACCGGACACCGGACATCGGTCGTCTTTCGGAGTTTAGCCACGCAATCCCCCCTCGCTCCCGACGGCGAACAAAGGACTGGAATTCGTGGAATTCAAGATGGCTTCGAGTTTACCATAGCCCCGGATGCCGCCTCCCCCCGCCTTTATAATGGCTCTATGGAGGAGTCGAGAAACCACACGAAGACCGAGGCGGAAGTCGCCCTCGAACTCATGCGGCTCGTACTCGACCAAGCCGGGAGCCGCCGCCTCTCCCCGACCCGGACGCTCGCCCTTTACCATCTTTGCAAAGAAGCGGTCGCATACTCCCCGGAAGGTTCGGTCTCGGCGGAGTATCTCGAAGACGAGCTGAAGAAGCTCCTTCAATAGGTCGCTGTCACTCCCGGTTGTTGGTTTCTGTTTTTGCCAATAACCAATAACCACAAACCAATAACCAATAACCACAAACCAATAACCAATAACCACAAACCAATAACCAATAACCACAAACCAATAACCGGAGCGGAGCCGAAGGCGAAGCGACCTTCGCATTTGCGGCGGGCGGCGCACAGGAATATTATTCCCCGGTAACGACGAATATGGGCGGCGGAATTTCCGGTGCCGATGGATGGGGTTCTTTCCAAACTAAGGAGGATTTATGCGGAGACTCAGGTTGTTTGCGGCGCTCGTGGCGGCTCTCGCCATATCGCTCGCCGTCGCGGTCGGCTGCGGCGGCGGAGGAGGGGGCGGCGAAGGGGAGGACACCGGTGGCGGAGAAGGCGGCGGCGCCGAACAGGAAGCGGCTCTCGTCCTCGACGTCGGGGGGCTTGGCGACCAGAGTTTCAATGACTCGGCCTTCGCCGGACTCGAAGAGGCGGACGCGGAGTTCTCGACCGGGACGGAGTATCTCGAGTCGAGCGCGCCGACCGACTACGTGAACAACCTGACGCAGCTCGCCGAGAGCGGATACAACCCGGTGTTCGCCATCGGCTTCCTCATGACCGACGCCGTCACCGAGGTCGCGCCGCAGTTCCCGGACACGAACTTCGCCATCGTTGACTCGGTGGTTCCCGACATGGAGAATGTTGCGAGCCTCACGTTCCGCGACGAGGAGGGTGGATACCTCGCGGGGGTCGTCGCGGGGGGGATGACGCAGGAGGACACCGAGTTCACGACTTCGGACGAGCAAGTCGTCGGGTTCCTCGGCGGGCAGGAGTCCGACCTCATCGGGACCTTCCAGGCCGGGTACGAGGCCGGGGTCGAGTCGGTCTGCCCGGACTGCGAGGTCATCGTCCAGTACGCGGGAACCACGCCCGAGGCTTTCAACGACCCGGCTCGCGGCAATGAGATATCGCTCCAGCAAATAAA
>JACDAJ010000048.1 GCA_013695475.1 Rubrobacter sp.
AACGACGGCGTGACCATCGCTCGTGAGATCGAGGTCGAGGACGTCTTCCAGAACCAGGGCGCCCAGCTCGTGCGCGAGGTCGCCACGGCGACCAACGACGTCGCGGGCGACGGCACCACCACGGCGACCGTGCTCGCCCAGGCGATCGTTCGCCAGGGCCTCAAGAACGTCGCCGCGGGCGCCGATCCGCTCGCCCTGCGCCGCGGCATCGAGCGCGCGGTGGAGCAGGTCGTCGAGCACATCGCCGGCCAGGCCAAGGAGATCTCCGGCAAGGACCAGATCGCTCGCGTCGCGACGATCTCGGGCGGCGACGATGAGATCGGCGACGTCATCGCCGACGCAATCGAGAAGGTCGGCAAGGACGGCGTCGTCAACGTCGAAGAGGGCCAGACCTTCGGCATGGACCTCGAGTTCACCGAGGGCATGCAGTTCGACAAGGGCTACATCTCGCCCTACATGGTCACCGACCAGGAGCGCATGGAGGCGACCCTCGAGGATCCGTACATCCTCATCGCCAACCAGAAGATCGGCGCCGTCCGCGACGTCCTTCCGGTGCTCGAGGCCGTCATCCAGTCCGGCAAGCCGCTCCTCATCATCGCCGAGGACGTCGAGGGCGAGGCCCTCGCGACGCTCGTCGTGAACAAGCTGCGTGGCACCTTCACCGGTGTCGCCGTGAAGGCGCCGGGCTTCGGCGACCGTCGCAAGCGCATGCTCGAAGACATCGCGATCCTCACCGGTGGCGAAGTCATCACCGAGGAGATGGGTCTGAAGCTCGAGAACACGCAGGTCTCGCAGCTCGGGCGCGCCCGTCGCGTGGTCGTCTCCAAGGACACGACGACGGCGACGGTTCTCGCCCAGATCATCGTCCAGCAAGGACTGAAAAACGTCGCCGCCGGCGCGAACCCGGTCATCCTCCGGGCCGGCATTGACAAGGCCGTCCAGACGGCGGTCGAGGCGATAAAGAACCAGGCGCAGGAGATTTCGGGCAAAGAGGAGATCTCGCGCGTCGGTGCGATTTCGGCCCGCTCCGAGGAGATCGGCAACGTCATCGCCGAGGCGATTGACAAGGTCGGCAAGGATGGCGTGGTCAATGTCGAGGAGGGTCAGACCTTCGGGATGGACCTCGAGTTCACCGAGGGTATGCAGTTCGACAAGGGCTATCTCTCGCCGTATTTCGTGAGCGATCACGAGCGGATGGAAGTCTCGCTCGACGATCCGTACATCCTCATCGCGAACCAGAAGATCGGGAACGTTCAGGATCTCCTCCCGCTCCTCAACCAGGTGATGCAGCAAAACAAGCCGCTCCTCATCGTCTCCGAAGACGTCGAGGGCGAGGCTTTGGCGACGCTCATCGTCAATAAGCTGCGCGGCACGTTCAACGCGGCCGCGGTGAAGGCGCCGGGCTTCGGCGACCGTCGCAAGCGGATGATGGAGGACATCGCCATTCTCACCGGCGGCGAGGTCATCACCGAGGAGCTCGGACTCAAGCTCGAGAACACGCAGTTGTCGCAGCTTGGGAGCGCGCGCCGGATCGTCATCACGAAGGACGAGACCGTCATGATAGACGGCGCGGGCGAGACCGACGCGATACAGGGCCGCATCAACCAGATCCGGGGCGAGCTCGAGCATACCGACTCGGACTTCGACCGCGAGAAACTCCAGGAAAGGCTCGCGAAGCTCGCGGGCGGCGTCGCCGTCATCAAGGTCGGCGCGGCCACCGAGACCGAACTCAAAGAGAAGAAGCACCGCGTCGAGGATGCACTCTCCGCGACTCGTGCGGCTCTCGAAGAGGGCATCGTTTCGGGTGGTGGCGTGGCGCTTCTCAAGGCGCAGGAGAATGTCCAGGGTCTCGTCAATACTCTCGAAGGTGATGAGAGGACCGGGGCGAGGATCATCCACCGCGCCCTCGAGGAGCCTATACGCCAGATCGCCTCGAACGCCGGGGCCGACGGCTCCATCGTCGTTGACAAGGTTCGCTCTTCCAAGAAGGGCGAGGGCTTCAACGCGCTCTCGGGCGAGTACGAGGATCTCATCAAAGCCGGTGTCATTGACCCGGCGATGGTCACCCGCTCCGCCCTCCAGAACGCGGCGTCCATCGGCAGCCTCATCGTCACCACCGAGGTCGTCGTCGCAGAGCCGGAGGAGGAAGGCGCTCCCGCCATGCCCGGCGGTGGCATGGGCGGCATGATGTAAAAACGCTCCACGCGAACGTTTCCGGCGGCACTCCTTCGGGGTGCCGCTTTTTCGTGGGTCTTTTCGGACGGAGGCGTACAATGCGGCGCATGTCGGAAGAGCGGAAATTCTTTCGCATATGAGAAATTTCACGCTGGCTTTTCGAGCGGTGTTCCCCTGCCGGGGACTTCGCTTTTTTCTGTCTTTTAGTTTTCGATGTAACGAAATGGGAATAAAGGTTGTCTAAGAAATGTAAAGGAATGAAAGCAGCTAGAAGATAAACGAGGGAGGTGAAAGCGATGCGCGGCGGAACTCTAAGTTTGGTAATAACGGTATTGGTGATCATACTGCTTGTGGTGGTTATCCTTCAGTTCATTTAAAGACAGCCTCAAGCACAGCGGACGGCGGCCCGGCATCTCTCGGGCCGCCGTTTCGTTTTTCGGGTACGATGAGGTCGCAGGGAAGCTCGGACGAGAGGATCGGATATGACGAACATGGGAAAAGGGTTCGCGGCGTTCGTCGCCGTGATGGTGGTGATTTTGTTCGTGGTTCTTGTGTTGCCGTACTTCACTTGACCATATTAGTAATGCGGGTGTAGCATAACCGCAACTTGCGAAACTTAGTCGAACAAGCTCACGGAACCCACGGAGGAGCCTCTCCGTGGGTTCCGTCGTACACGGACGGATAGCCCACAAAAGGAGAGTTCATCGCCTATGGACATCGAGATCGGAAAAGGCAAAACCGCCCGCCGGGCATACGGCCTCGACGAAATAGCCATTGTCCCGAGCCGCCGAACCCGCGACCCCGAAGACGTGGATATTTCGTGGAATCTGGGCGATTTGCATTTGGATCTCCCATGCCTCGGGAGCGCCCTCGATGCCGCCCTCGACCCGACGACCGCCGGAATAATCGGCGAACTCGGCGGCCTCGGCGTGCTTAATCTGGAGGGGATTCAAACACGCTACGAAGACCCCGGCCCCGTTTTCGAGGAGATCGCCAGCCTGCCGCAACATAAAGCGACGCGCATGATGCAGCAAATATACGCCGAGCCGATAAAGGAAGAACTCATCTTCCGCCGCGTCCAGGAAATAAAGGACAAAGGCGTCATCGCCTCCGCGTCCCTCACCCCGCAGCGCGTTGAAAGATACCACCGCGCCGCCATCGAAGCGGGCCTCGACGTACTCGTCATACAAGGAACCGTCGTCTCCGCCGAACACGTCTCCCAAACCGTCGAGCCGCTCAATCTCATGGAGTTCGTCCCTTCCTTGAACGTCCCGGTCGTCGTCGGGGGATGCGCGAGCTATTCGACCGCATTGCATCTCATGCGAACGGGTGCCGTCGGGGTTCTCGTCGGCGTCGGGCCGGGGAGGATATGCACGACGCGCGGCGTCATCGGCGTCGGAGTCCCACAGGCGACCGCCGTGGCCGATGCGGCGGCGGCTCGTATGCGCCACTTTTTCGAGACGGGCGACTACGTGAATGTCATCGCCGACGGTGGGATGCGGACGGGCGGCGAGATCTCGAAAGCCTTCACGTGCGGCGCGGACGCCGTGATGCTCGGGAGCGCGCTCGCCAAAGCCGAGGAATCCCCCGGACGCGGCTATTCGTGGGGCATGGCGACTTTCCACCCGACATTGCCGCGAGGAACCCGCATAAAAACCGAGACCGTCGGAACCATCGAGGAAATCCTCGTCGGCCCGGCGAGGGAGAACGACGGGACGTTGAATCTCATGGGCGCGCTCCGGACGAGCATGGCGACGACCGGATACGCGAACATAAAGGAGTTTCAAAAAGCCGAGGTCATGTACGCGCCGTCGCTCGCGACGGAGGGGAAGGTCGAGCAGAAATCCCAGGGCGTGGGGATGGGGAAGTGAAGCTCGCTGCGCTCGCCGTTATTGGTTATTGGTTATTGGTTGGCAGTGAAAAACCAAAAACCAAAAACCGAAAACCAAAAACCGGAGCGGAGCCGAAGGCGGCGAAGCCGGGTACGGAGCGGCCATGATCCTCGTCCTCGACTTCGGCGGACAATACGCGCAACTCATCGCCCGCCGAGTGCGGGAAGCCCGCGTCTATTCCGAACTCATCCCACACGACACCCCCGTCGAAGAAATAAAGCGGCGCAACCCGGAAGGCATCATCCTCTCCGGCGGGCCGAACAGCGTTTATGGGGACGACTCGCCCCGCCTCGATCCCGCTCTCTTCGACCTCGGGGTTCCGGTTCTCGGGATTTGCTACGGGATGCAACTTATGGCGCTCCATCTCGGGGGTGTCGTCGAAGCCGTCCAAATCCGCGAGTATGGCCGCTCGAATATCCTCGTCAAAAACCACGACGGTATTTTCGCCGGAACGCCTGAAGAGCAAAAAGCGTGGACGAGCCACGGGGATGCGGTCGTCTCCCCGCCCGAGGGTTTCGTCGTCACGGCGGAGACTCCGTCGGTGCCGATCATTGCCTTCGAGAACCGGGAGGAGAATCGCTTCGGTGTCCAGTTCCATCCCGAGGTTCGGCACACCGAATACGGCGACGAAATCCTCAAAAACTTTCTTTTCGAGGCGTGCGACTGCGACCCGGAGTGGACTCCGGTGAACATCATCACCGACTCGGTGGAGAAGGTTCGGGAGCAAGTCGGGGATTTGAAGGTCATATGCGCGCTTTCGGGCGGCGTGGATTCTTCGACGGCGGCGATGCTCGTGCATCGGGCTATCGGGGATAATTTGACGTGCGTTTTCGTGGATCACGGGCTTCTTCGTCACAACGAGGCCGAGCAAGTCGTCGAGGCGTATGGGCGAGAGTCGGAGATGAACCTCCTCCACATTGACGCGAAGGGGCGTTTTCTCGACAAGCTCGCGGGGGTGGACGATCCGGAGTCGAAGCGGAAGATCATCGGCGAGGAGTTCATCCGGGTTTTCGAGGACGAGGCGAAAGGCATCGAGGACGCGAAGTTCCTCGTTCAAGGAACCCTTTATTCCGACGTGATCGAGAGCGGAACCCGCGACGCGGCCAAAATAAAGAGCCACCACAACGTCGGCGGCCTCCCGGAAAGGATGGACCTCGACCTCGTCGAACCGCTCCGAAACCTTTTCAAAGACGAAGTCCGCGTCGTCGCGGCGGAACTCGGAATGCCCGAACGCCTCGTGTGGCGCCAGCCGTTCCCCGGCCCCGGCCTCGCCATCCGCGTCATCGGCGACGTCACCGCCGAACGCCTCGAAATCCTCCGGAAAGCCGACGCGGTTTTGCAAGACGAAATAAGGAACGCGGGATATTATCGCCAACTCTGGCAGAGCTTCGCTGTCCTCCCGGCCATAAGCTCCGTCGGCGTGATGGGCGACGCGAGAACTTATGAATACCCGGTCATAATCCGGGCCGTCACCTCCGACGACGCGATGACCGCCGACTGGGCGCGACTTCCATACGACCTCCTCGAAAAAATATCGAACCGCATCATAAACGAGGTTCCCGGTGTGAACCGGGTCGCCCTCGACATAACTTCCAAGCCGCCCGGCACCATCGAGTGGGAGTAATTTCGGTCCCCGGATTTTGCCGCGCATAAAGATACTTTGGTATCATGTGATGCGGGAAGGCGGCTATTTCAGGGAGGTTTTGCGATGAGCATTTTTCCGACGAAGGTTTTGCTCGCCACGGACGGTTCGGAGGACGCGAAGCTCGCCAACGACACGGCGGCGGATCTCGCATCGAGCACGGACTCGGAGTTGTATGTGGTGACGGTCGGCGGCGGACAGCCGGACCCCGGCTATTATCTCGAAGGCGGCCCGACGTACGAGCAAGTCCGGGATGTCATCCGGCGCGAGGCGGAGGGAATCCTTGAGGCGCAAGTAAAGAGCATCGAGGAGTCCGGCGGGGTCGTCAAAGAGAGTTTCATAAGAATGGGCGACCGGGCGCGTGAGGTCGTCAAACTCAGCGAGGAACTCGACGCGGGCCTCATCGTCATGGGGAGCCGGGGACTCGGCGGACTCAAACGCGCCTTCATGGGGAGCGTCTCCGACGCGGTGGTCAGGTACGCGCATTGCCCGGTCATGATCGTGCGCCGGTGATAGCCGGAGATTCTTCGCAGGCATCGTGA
>JACDAJ010000059.1 GCA_013695475.1 Rubrobacter sp.
ATGTCGCCTTTTCGCGTCGTGTTCACGCGGACGCTCGTCGCGAGGCCGCCGACCCATACCACCGCTCCGTCGCGGCAGCCTTCGAGCTCGGAGACGCTCGTGTCCACGTGCTTTTTCAGCTTGTGGAAGATGGGGCGGAGTGGATGGTCGGAGACGAAAAGGCCGAGGGTTTCCTTCTCCCATTCGAGGGTCTGTTTTTTGTCGTCCCCGGTGGCGGGCATCTCGGGCTTCGGGGGGGCGAGCTCGGTGACGTCGAACATCGCGAATTGATCCTCGGACGCGCCTTTCGTCCCGGCGGCCGCTCGTTCGACGGCTTTCGCGTGGACTTCGAACATCGCCGTCCGGGAGTGTCCGGTCGTGTCGAAGGCTCCGCATTTTATGAGTGATTCGAGGACGCGCTTGTTGTACGTCTTCGTATCCACGCGGTCGCAGAAATCGAAGACGTCCTCGAAGGCTCCGTCCTCCCTCGCCTTTATGACCGCCTCGACGACGTTCTCCCCGACCCCTTTCACCGCCGAGAGTCCGAAGCGTATTTTCCCGTCAATCGCGGTGAAGCGGTGGCCGCTCTCGTTCACGTCGGGGGGCAAAACCTCGATCTTCATCGCCCTCGCCTCCGCCACGTACTGCGGAACCCGATCCTTCGTGTTCATCACGCTCGAAAGGAGCGCGGCCATATAAGCCGTCGGATAGTGCGCCTTCAAATAAGCCGTCTGAAACGCGAGGAACGAATAACAAGCCGAGTGGCTCTTGTTGAAAGAATACCCCCCGGCTTTCTCCATCCAGCCCCAAAGTTCCTCGGCCACTTCGAGGCCGACCCCGTTCGAGTCGCACCCCTCGATGAACTTGTCTTTCAGCGGGGAAAGGAGCTTGAGATTCTTCTTCCCGATGGCCTTCCGAAGAGTGTCCGCCTCACCGGGCGTGAAGCCGCCGATGGATTTGGAAATCTCCATAAGCTGTTCCTGGTAAGCGGCGACGCCATATGTCGGCTCGAGGATCGGCTTGAGTCGCTCGTCCATATAGTCCACGCTCTCGGGGTCGTGCTTCCCCTTTTTGAACGTCGGGATATAGTCCATCGGCCCCGGACGATACAAAGCATTCAAAGCCACGAGGTCGTCGAAGCGGTCGGGGCGAACTTCTTGAAGCATTCTTTGCATACCGCTCGACTCGAACTGGAACACCCCGAACGTGTCGCCCCGCTCGAAGAGCTTCAATGTCTTCGCATCGTCGAGCGGGATGTTCGCTATGTCCACCTCCTCGCCCGTGTCTTCTTTGATCGTCGCCATCGTCTCTTCGATGACGTCGAGGTTCCGGAGGCCGAGGAAGTCCACTTTGAGGAGTCCGAGGGCTTCGACGTCGCTCATCGGATGCTGAACCATGACGGCGATCTGCTCGTCTTCCTCCGACTCCCCCTTCCCGCCGGACTTCTTCACTTGTTGAAGAGGCACGATGTCCGTCAATTTCTCCTCGGAGATGACGACCCCGGCGGCGTGGGTTCCGGCGTGCCTCGCATAACCTTCGATCTCGAACGCGGTGTCCAAAACTTGCCGCGCCGACTCGTTTTGCTCGACGTATGAGATCATCTCCCGAGCCGGGCCGGGATGCTTCTCCCCCGCCTCGTACCCGCCATTCTCCGTCCGCGTCAAAATGTCGCGAAGCCCCGTCCCGACCGGCTTCTCCGGGATGAACTTCGCCAGCTTGTCCGTCTCGCCATACGGAAACTGGTAAATACGCCCGGAGTCCCGGATCGCCGCCTTCGCCCCGATCGTCCCGAACGTGATGATCTGCGCGACATGCTCATGCCCGCCGTACTTCTCGGTCACATACCTCATGACTTCCGCGCGCCCGGAGACGGACAAATCAATGTCCACGTCCGGCATCGAGATGCGGTCGGGGTTCAAAAACCTCTCGAAAAGAAGCGAATAATGGAGCGGGTCGAGATCCGTTATTTCGAGCGCATACGCGACTATGGAACCCGCCGCGCTCCCCCGCCCCGGACCGACGGCGATTTTATTGTCCTTCGCATATTTCACGAAGTCCCACACGATGAGGAAGTAATCCTCGAAGCCCATCTTCCCGATGGTCTCAAGCTCGAACTCGAGCCGCTGGCGCACCTCCGGCAGCTTCGCCGCCTCGCCGTACCGCTTCGCGAGACCGCGCTCGCACAGTTCCCGGAGATATTGCTCGGCGTTGTATCCGTCGGGCTTCGGGAAGTTCGGCAGCCTCGTCTTCCCGAGTTCCATCTCGATGTCCTCGACGCTGTCCACGACTTTGATCGTGTTCTCGAGAGCCTCGGGATGGTCGGGGAAGATGCGGGCCATCTCTTCCTTTGACTTCACGTAAAACTGGTCGCCGTCGAACTTCATGCGCTTCGGGTCGTCGTAGAATTTCCCGGTCCCGATGCAAAGAAGGACGTCGTGCATCTTCGCGTCGTGCTTCGTCGTGTAGTGCGAATCGTTCGTCGCGACGAGGTCAATGCCGGTGTCCTTGTGGAGCTTGAGGATGCCCTCGTTCACGCGGCGTTGGAGATCAATGCCGTGATCCTGCATTTCGAGATACACGTCGTCGAAGATTTCCTGATACTCGAGAAGAAGACCCCGCGCCTCGTCCATCTTGCCTTCGAGGATCTTCGACGGAACCTCCGCCGAGAGGCACCCGGAAAGGCAAATTATCCCCTTCCCGTGCTTTCGGAGAAGCTCCATGTCCACGCGCGGTTTGTAATAGAAACCTTCGAGGTATCCGGCGGTCGAGAGTTTGAGGAGGTTCCGGTACCCTTCGGCGGTTCGGGCGATGAGCGTGAGGTGGAAATATCCGCCCCGGCTCCGGTCGTGCCGGTCGGCGGTGACGTATACTTCGCAGCCGGTGAGGGGCTTTATTCCGGCCTTCTTCGCCTCCGTATAAAACTTGACCATCCCGTACATGCAGCCGTGATCGGTGAGCGCGACTCCGGGCATGCCCTCCTCTTTCGAGAAGGCGACGATGTCCGCGATGCGGCTCGCGCCGTCGAGCATCGAGTACTCCGAGTGGCAGTGAAGATGCGCGAAAGATCCCCCGCTCGACAAAGTGAAAGCCCGTCCTCCCATATCCGCGTACACTCGCCGGAAAAGCTCCGGCGGCGCTCCCTCGAAAAAGAAAACGCCGCCGGACGCCCGTCCTCCCTGGACATCCTCCAGCGCGAACCACTATAAAGAAGAGACCCCCGGTTGTCCACCCGCTGAACCGAAACTTGAGGTACAGTTTGCAGGGCTTTTCGGAGGAGGTTTCAGGCTGCGGGCGGCTCGGTTCGGGCAGTTTACGCTTTGTCCGGCTGGGATCCAGGCAGGGAGGCTTCGCCGATTTTCTATTCTTCGTCTTTCCAGACGAGCCAGTTCATGGCGACACGGGCACTCACGACGGCGAAGGCGAGGGCGAATGCTCCGTTTCGGAGGTCGTGCGTCCATGCGGTGAACACGACGAGCGAGGAGGAGGCCGCGAGGGAGAGAAGCACGAAAAGGAAAGTCAGCCCGAGAACGAGCTTATTCAGAGCCGCGCCGGAAGCGTCGGGACCCTCGGCGGCTCCTTCGCGTTCCGCGCCGTTCCGGGGCGTGGCCGGAGTCAGCGAGAAGAGCGTGAAAAGAAGAGTGAAGCCGGAGGCCGCGCGGCGGAGAAGCGAGGAGCGGCGGCGGGCGGGCGAACCTTCCCCATCGCCGCGCGCCACCGGGTCAATCCTTCTTCGAGGACGACGACGATGAGGCCGAGGAGGTCGAGGAAGAGGAGTCGGATTTGTCGGATTTGTCGGATTTCTTCGATTCCTTCGAGGAGTCGCCGGAGCCGTTCTTCGAGTCTCCGTTCGAGGAGTCGGACTTTGCGGCGGAGTCGGAGGATTCGCTCTTGGCGGCGGGGTCGGCTTTGCTTTTCCCGGAGTAGTCGGTCGAATAAAAGCCCGAGCCTTTGAAAGAGATGCCGACCGGGTGCATGATCTTCCGCACCGGGGCGCCGCATTCGACGCACTGAGTCAATGAGTCGTCGGCCATCTTTTGCATGATGTCGAAGACATGGTTATTCTCGCACTTGTATTCGTAGATCGGCATCCAGCCCTCCAGGCGATGATAAAAAACGCAACGCGGGAGATTATACAACGGTCGCTTCGCTGGGTCGCTTCGCTCCCGTTGTTGGTTATTGGTTCGTGGTTATTGGCAAAAACTGAAAACCAATAACCACGAACCAATAACCGGAGCGAAGCCGAAGGCGGAGCGACTACTTGTCGGGGCGTTTGCTCGGGTCGAGTTCCCCGGACTCGAACGCCTCGTTCATCCTTTCGCGGGCGGACTGGACGAGGCGCGGGTCTTTGAGGATGTCGTCCACTTGGCTCTTCGTCGCGTTCCGCTTGACGTATTCCTCTTCGACGACTTCCTGGAGGTTCACTCCCTCGCCCGTTCGGTGGACTATGTATTCGAGGACTTTCTCCTCGCGCTCCGAGTTTTGCTGGCTACCGAAGATCCTCGCCCAGAAACCCTTTTTTTTCTCCTCGGCCATGCTCTCTCCTCTCAAAGACGATCTTCCACTTTTAGTGTATCCCCTCCGGCGGTTTCCCGTCGGCGAGTTCGTCGAGCGCGTCCCCCGCGACCCGATACACCGTCCATTCGTCCATCGGAGCCGCCCCGAGGCTTTTGTAAAATTGGATCGCCGACTCATTCCAGTCGAGAACCCACCATTCGAGCCGGCCGCAATTCCGCTCCCTCGCGATCCGAGCCAAATAACGAAGCATCTCCTTCCCGAACCCGAGGCCCCGATGCTCCGGCCTCACGAACAAATCTTCGAGATATATCCCCGGCCTCCCGAGGAACGTCGAGAAATTGTGGAAGAAGAGCGCGAACGCGACCGGGGAGCCATCGGCGTACCCGAGCAAAACCTCCGCCACACGCCTCTCCCCGAAAAGAGTTTCACGCAATGTCTCCTCCGTCGCGACGACTTCGTGGGAGAGGCGTTCATACTCGGCGAGTTCCTTTATAAAAGCGAGGATGAGGGGGATGTCGGCTTCGGTGGCGAAACGTATATCGAGGTCGGACATGAATACCACCTCCGTAAAACCGCCCCTCATGGGACGGACATGTTTATGGGATGTCGCGGGAGACCTTTCGGAGCTTCGGAGCTTCGGAGAGTCGGAAGGGGTCGGCGACCCTCTCATGCCGAGTACGAGCCGCCGCCTTCTCCGCGAATCGCCGAGTCATCTCCCGCCAAGAACATTTCTACGACGGACGGCGGGGGATGCCGGGTTGCGTGGCGAGCGCCGATTCCTTCACCCGGACTTCGGAAGCCGGACGGAGGAGCCGCGGGCCGTATTTCTCGATCCGCGGCTCCACGATCCGCGCGTTTTCCGCGACTCGCGACACCGACGGACTGACCGGCCTCCTCCTCACACCCTCGCCTTCACGAGCGACTCGGCGATCTGAACGGCGTTCGTCGCCGCGCCCTTCAACAAATTGTCCGAGACGCACCAGTAATTTATGACGTTTCCTTCCACACGAATTCTCCCGACGAACGTTCCGGATTCTCCGGCCGCTTCGAGCGGCGTCGGGAAGTCGTCCGCCTCTCCGGAGAAGACGATTCCGGGCGCCGACCCGAACACTTCGAGAACTTCGGCGAGTTCCACGTCTCGCCCGACCTCGACGTAAATACTCTCGGCGTGTCCGGTGTGGACGGGGATGCGAACCGTAGTCGCATGAACCTCGAGGCCGGGGAGAGAGAGGATCTTCCTCGATTCGAGAACCATCTTCCGCTCCTCGGTCGAAAGCCCGTCCTCCCCGATGGAGCCGATGAGCGGAATCGCATTCCCGGCGATTTGCTTTGGATAAACGTCGTCCCGCCCATCTTCGAGAGCCTCGACGCCGCCCCTCCCGGAACCCGACACCGCCTGATAAGTCGAGACGACGACCTTCCGAAGTCCGAACGCCTTCGCGAGCGGCGCGAGCGTGACGACCATTTGCGTCGTCGAGCAATTCGCATTCGCGATGAGTCCATTATGGTTTTCGAGCGCGTCCTCATTCACCTCCGGGACAATGAGCGGAACTTCGTCGTCGAGCCGGAAGTCCGAGCCGTTGTCAATGACGACCGCGCCGCGCGAAATAGCCTCCGAAGCGAGTTGCACGGCGGCTCCTTTCTCGCCCTCCGTCCCGGCGAAGAACGCGAAATCCACGCCCTCGAAAGCGTCCGGCTCCGCCACCCCGACCTCGAACGCCTCGCCCGCCATCTCGACCGTCCGGGCCGAGCGGGCGAGAACGCGAAGCTCCTGGATCGGGAACTCCCTCCGCCGAAGCTCCGAGACGAGCCGTTCGCCGACGAGACCCGCCCCGACTATGGCGATTGTGTATCCGTTCATCGTGAGTACCTCCATGAAGGTTTCTTTTTCGAGACCGTGAAATCGCTCCGCTTCGTGAGATCGCACTTTCCGAGCTCACGACCTCGCGAAGTGAGTGCCAGCGAACGCCTCGCGGTCGCTTTCACCCGATTTTATTCGCTATGTCGAGAAGGTCGAACACGACCCCGCTCGCCGTCCGCTCCGGCCCCGCCCCCGGCCCCGCGACCGTGAGGGTGACATCCGAGTATCGTCTCGTGTGGAAGTCGAAGACGTTCTCCGGGCCGGATATGGGGCCGAAGGGGCTTTCGACGGGGGTGTCTTTGAGGCCGACTTCGACCGGGCCTTCCTTTGGGATCCTCGCCAGGTACCGGAGCATGTGATGCTCCTCGACGGCGAGGAGGCGTTTTCGGAAA
>JACDAJ010000069.1 GCA_013695475.1 Rubrobacter sp.
AGGCGACCTCCGGTCGAATCGAGGCGAGTCCATGGGACTCGAACCGGAAGATTTCGGTCGATTCCGAAGCCTCCCCTCTCCGGAAAACCACCGACCGCGCCGAATCCGGGCGAAGGAGTCGGAGACGTGAGCCTCGCCCCGTGCCGCGGCTCCCAAAGCGAGCGGCGCGAACTTCCGGCTTCCGACGGCAATTTTCCATTGCGCCGCTTCACCTTCGGTCGGGGGTGCGGATCTCGACGACCCCGTGGCGCACGGCGATGACGACGGCCTCGAGCCGGGAATGGGCTTTGAGTTTGTTGAGTATGTTCACGATGTGCGTCCGCTCGGTCTCGACGGTGACGCCGAGTCGGCGCGCTATCCCCTCGCTGTCGAGGCCCTCCGCGAGGGCTTCGAGGACTTGCGTTTCCCTTTTCGTGAGCTTCATGACGGCGAGTCTTTGGCGGTGCCACTCCTCGCGTTTTTGGGCCGCGAGGCGGAGAAGCTCGATGATCTCCTCCGGCGGAATGAGGACTTCGCCGGAGGAGAGCCGCCGTATCGCCGCGACGATCTCACCGACCCTCGCCGATTTATGGAGAAAACCCCCGGCTCCGGCCTCGACAGCGCGGGCGATTTGCTCGCGGTCCACGCTCGATGTGAGGACGAGCATCTTCACGTCGGGGTTCGCCTCTCGAAGCTCCCACATCACCTCCGCGCCGCTCCCGTCGGGGAGGCCGAGATCCATGACCGCCACGTCCGCCCCGACCTCGACCATCTTCATCGCCTCCCCCACCGAGGAGGCCCGTCCGACGACCTCGATGTCCGGCTCCTTGTCGAGCATGAGCGCGAGCGACTCGCTGAAAGACACGTGATCCTCTATCAAAAGCACCCGGCTCATCCCGACTCCCGTTCCGATCATGGCTCCTCCGTTTCTATTTTAGAGAAACTTTATCCGAGCCACCCCCCGAGGCCATCCGACGCGATGCGGAAGTTTTTCTAGCCCATTTGAGCCACACACACCTTCACGCCACCATCCCGGACAAGCCATTTCCCGGGACAAATGACCCACGCAAACCGGGCGGAAAGCCCCATGGCAAACTCGCTCGGCGGCTGGATAATACAGTCCCATTACAGATCGGCGCCCTCGATTACATCTCCCCCTCCGGACGCCGATCTTTTCTTCGCCGAACCCCGCCTCCAGAATTTCTTCATGCTTTCTTTAGAGAATCTTCACGATTTAATGAGGCGAGACTCATCCGCGTGTTGTAAAGTGTATTTGGAAATCTCCCCGAATCGCATCGGGATGGGAAAATGGCCGACGCTCCAAAATTGAGAACGCTTCCGCTAAACGATCCGTCGCCGCCGTCCATCGCCGGGGAGCGCGGAGGGAGAGGTCGGGTCGGCGAGGACAAGGGCGATTATTTGACTTCGGAGAATATACGCATCCTCATAGCCGACGATCAGCCGCTGTTCGCGGGCGGCATCTCGCGCATCCTCGCCGCGCAGCCCGACATGGAGGTCGTCGGCGAGGTTCACAACGGAAAAGAAGCCGTGGAATTCTGCCGCGAGAGGGTGCCGGACGTGATTCTTATGGATCTCTCGATGCCCGTCATGGACGGAGTCGCCGCGACGCGCGAAATTCGGGACATCCTCCCCGGAACCCCGATCCTCATCCTCACCATGCACACCGACGACGACCACGTTTTCCGGGGCATAAAAGCGGGCGCGAGGGGATACGTCCTCAAAGATTGCACCCCCGACGACCTCACCCGAGCCATTCGCGCCGTGAACGCCGGAGACACGATAATGGCGCCGGAGATCGCCCGCAAACTCCTCACGACTTTCGAGAGCGAGAAGAAAACGGCGTCCCTCTCCGCCCCGCTCACGAACCGCGAGATGGAGGTTCTCGCCTCGCTCTCCCGCGGCCGAAGCAACAAAGAAATCGCCAAAGACCTCGGAATCTCCGAGAAGACCGTGAGAAACCACGCCTCGAACATATACCGGAAGCTCCACATCTTCGACCGGACACAGGCGGTTTTGTACGCCATCCGCGAGGGTCTCGTCAGCCTCGACGACCTCGGCTCCCGTTGAGGACGGCTCGCGGGGAAAACCCCCGAAGTTTCCCGCCATACCGAGAACGCTTCGCTTCGTGAG
>JACDAJ010000086.1 GCA_013695475.1 Rubrobacter sp.
TCGCCGACCTGTTGTTCGCGGGACGCGAGCAACTGCCCGTCGTCGCCCGCCAGAATCACGCCAACTATGAATCCGGCGAGAGAGAGCATCAAAGCTACTACCGCCACCGCGAGAAGTGGAACCCTCAGAGCGGCCTCCTGACAATTACCGATGTCGAGCGGCTTTCAACCGCTTTCGATATATTCCGCCAGAGCCGTTAAAACGAGGTTATGAAAAGATTAGAAAACTCTAATCTGACATCCGGTTTCGTATTTTCTGCTTTTCGTGCGCCCATCGCCAATAGTGGATCATACCGCGCCGAACTTCCAGCCGAACACCGGATCGAAGATGCTTCGAAGAAAAGGCCGGGCCTCCGCCTTGTTATGAACCCCGTGGTAAACGAGGTTCAGGCGTAGAGGAGTGAAGAAAGGGGTGGAGGCTCCGGCGCTCGAAAAGAAAACGTGGGGCATGGACGGCGAGACGGGCAGGCAGGGCAAGGAGCGGAGTGTGGGTGCCCAATGAGGCGGCAGGGGAGTCCCCGATCCCGTCGCGGCGGTGGTTGATCCACGCCGCGCGCGAAAGAGGTTCCGCACGCCTCAAGCAGTCCGCGTCTCTTGTCCATTTCTGCCCCACATGGAACAAACTACAGGGCAAAGATTAAAAGTTTCTGAGGAAAGCATTAAGAAATCCTGAAGATTTGGCGGGTCGCTCCGCCTTCGGCTCCGCTCCGGTTATTGGTTGTTGTATTTGCCAACAACCAATAACCACAAACCAATAACCGGGAGCGGAGCGACCTTCACCGGAAGTTCGGCATGACTCCTTCAGCGAACATTTCCAACTGCGAGTGGTCGTAGGCGATGCGCGGAAGATACGTTATGAAATAGTCCACCCCGGCATCCTCGCGCTTTTTCAAAAGCTCCGTTATCTCCTCCGCCGTTCCGACTTTGTTCGAGTCCGCATAATCTTCGAATGAACGGTTCCCGCGAGCCTCTTTCGTCGCCTCTTCCGGGTTCGCGCCGTCTTCGATGAGGTGGATGTTCACGAGCGTCGAGCGTGTGATCTCATCATAGTCCCGCCCCACGTCGTCGCAATGTTTTTTAAGGATGTCGAACTTATGGCGGAGCATGTCCGGGTCGCCGAAGACATTGCACGCATCCCCCCACTGCGCCACGAGTTTGAGCGTAACCTTCTCTCCGCCGCCCCCGATCCAAAACGGAGCGTGCGGATGCTTCGCGCTCCCCGAATTCGCCGCCGCTTTCGGCTCGTTTATGGGTTTGTCCACGCCGTAATATTTCCCGTCGAAGACGATGTCGTCCTCGGTGAACATGCGGTGTATGATCTCGCACGCCTCTCGAAAAGACTGTATCCGCTCGCCCGTCTCCGGAAATCCATACCCATACGCGAGCCACTCATGCTCATACCATCCCGCCCCAAGCCCGAAAAGAAGCCGCCCGTCCGACATCACATCCACCGTCGAAGCCATCTTCGCGAGCAGCGCGGGATTCCGGTACCCATTGCACGAAACCATCTGCCCGACCTTCGCCCTTTTCAAATCACGCACGAGTCCGGCGGTGATGGACCAGCATTCGAAGACCGTGTTCTTCGTCGGCTCCGGCACGGTATGGAAGTGGTCGAAGACCCACACCGAGTCGAAGCCGAGATCCTCCGCCTTCTTCCCCGAGTCCGTCATAGCCTCATATTGCCCGACGGGATCCTCGATCTCCGTCAAGTCCATCTTCCATCCCTGCGGAACGAATACCCCGAATTCTGTCGCCATGAGAAAACTCCTCCTTGTGCGCGTTTACGAAACGTCATCTTATATGGAATCCCGGCGAAAGGCGCGTCGCTTTGCTCGGGTTATTGGTTGGTGGTTATTGGTTATTGGCAAAAACTAAAAACCAATAACCGGGAGCGAAGCGATCTTCAACGCCACACCCGAAGCATCCCGTCCGAACGCCCGACGGCGATGGACGCTCTCCCTCCCTCGTCGGTGGCGGAGGCGATGTTCGTGGAGATTTCGCCCTCCGCCGGGAGCGTCCACGCGACTTCGGCCCCCGCCTCGGATCTCCGGATGGCCGCGAGTTCGGTGTACGAGCGATCCGGGACGAGAAGCTCCCATCTTCCGTCGCCGTCCATATCCCCGGCTCTCGCGGTGTCGAGGTTCCGCGAGTCGAGTCGGTGAGAGGTGTATCCGGGGGCTTCGGCCACGATGTCGAGCGTCCCAGTCTCGAAATTCGGACGATAAAATTCGACGACGGACTCGAGGTGCGGCGTCCTCGCAGCGGCGACCTCGAACTCCCCGCCCGCTCCGAAAGGGCCGGCGGCGAGAACGTGCCGCCATTTCAAAGGCTCCCCCATGAACGGCCCCGCCGCCGCGAGCGTCCCGTCCGGCGAATAAAGAGCCACCCTCGTCCCGACACCGTCCGCACTCTCGGAGACGGCGATAAATTCCTCCCCCTCCGCCTCGACCCACATCGCGGAAACCTCCTCGAAAACGCCGCCCGACTCGGGGATTATCCGCGACCGAACCTCGAAATCCCCGTCCTCCGCCACGTCGGCGACCGAGATCGCTTCGGCCTCGACGCCGTCCCCGAGGACATCGTGGGCATATCTTTCCGTCGGCTCCGAGAGAAAGGCGACGGAGCCGGAGGGACTCCGTGTGAACCGTGCATCGGGGAGGGCGGCGACCCCCGTTCCCGCGACTTCACCCTCGCTCTCCACGAAAACCTCTCCGCTCTCCGCGACTCCGACGAGGGAATCCCCGACAGGCAGCGGATGGGTGAGAGGGGAGCCGGGGCCGACGACGAGTTCGAGGGGGTCTCCGAGCGATTCCACGAGCGGCGGCGCGCCGGGTGCGAGGCGGCCCGGTTCGATGTCGAGCGGCTCGATGCCGCCGGGCATCTCCATATAGAAATCCTCCACGCTCCCGCTCGCGAGCGCGACGACCCACGCCACCCCCTCCCGGAACGGAACCCCCGCCACCCAAACCGGCTCCCCGCCAAGCGGAACATCCACCGCCCCCGAAAGAGGCATGCCACCCTCCCCACCCACAACGAGATTCCCCGAACTTTGTCCGTGCGTGAACCCGAAATCCGGCTCCGGAGCCTCGGACACCGCATCGGCGGATTCCGTGGATTCCATCGCCGCCCCGGTCGTTTCATCCGTCACCTCGGCGGTCGCTTCTTCCGTCGGCTCCGAGCGTTCGGTGGTTTCGGAAGAGGGGGGCGTCTCCGTCGCTTCCGTCGTCTCGGGCGGCTCGCCGTTCGAGCATGCGGAGGCGAGAAGGAAAGCGAAGAAGATGGCGAGCATCGTCGCAAAGTGTCGCGGCCTCCTCATAGCGGAACGCGGAGGGGGGGACGCTTTCGCGCTCCGCGCGCGAGCTTCGCGCTCCTTCGCGTTCGCCGGGAGGGCGGCTTCCTTTTTCGCAGTTCGAGGGTCGGCTCCGCTATTCATGGACATCGCATTCAAAACTCGGCTCCGGTTCATGGAGTCATTCGCTGACAAGCGTGAAGCTCCGCAATCCGCCTCACGAGCCTCGGGAGAGGGTTCTCTTTTTGTCGGCGTTCCGGGCGACGATGAAAAGGAGATCCGACATGCGATTCACCGCCCGGATGGCATCGGGATGTTCGGTCGCGTATCCGGCGGCGACGAGGGTTCTCTCGGCGCGCCGCACGACCGAGCGGGCGACATCGAGGAGCGAGCCGAGCCGCGTCTCGCCGGGGATGACGAACTCCTTCGGAAGCTCGGTTTTCTCGCGCCACTTTTCGAGTTCCTTCTCGACGAACTTCACGTCGTCCTCTCCGACGAAGTTGTCCTCTTTCGGCATCGCGACGTCGCCCATGACCCGGTAAAGAAGGCGTTGCGAGGCGATGAGAAGCTCGGCGATTTCACCCTCGGACTCCGCCCTCGCCACGCCGATGAAGGATGTGGCTTCGTCAATGTCTCCGAGAACGCCGATCTTCGGGTCGTCCTTCCCGAGGCGTCCCGCCCCGAGGAGCGTCGTCGTTCCGTCGTCGCCTCGCCTCGTGGAGACGGGCGGGTTGTCGTTCGCCATGTGGTTTCTCCTCCTTTTCGTGGATCTTTCATGGTACGCCACCTTTCGGAAACTTGCCGGGGCCGCGAATCGCGGATGAAGAAGCCAGCATTCGCCACGCCCCCACGCCATCCTCCGGAAGCGAAGCTCACCGCTGGAACACGCGGTTCGCCGGGGGGCGACTCGCCGAGTCGTCTCTATGAAACCGTCCGCCGATCTCATCGTGGAGAGTGCGGCTGTGATCTTTCGATTCCGTTCGATTCGCGGTTCGCGGCTTTCCCCCGATTCGCCTCCCCGTTCCTCCGTCCCTCGGCCTCCGAAGCGGTGTTTCGGGGTTCGTGTGAAACATGCCGGGGGCTGGCTCGTATCAAGGTACCGTGCTTGATTTGGAAACAGCGGATACTTCGTGGGTTAAAATTCCGTGATGAATTTGCGCCTGACTTTCCCCCTCGCCTCGAACGGCCCCCTCGGAAAGGCGGCCTCCGCCGCCTCGAGCCATCCCTCGTATGAAGTGGACGCCTCGGGCGGCAATGTGAGCCTCTCCCTCGAACTCCCGAAGGACTGGCGCTCCGCGGACGAGCTTTCTTTGCTCCTTCGCGGCGAGAAAAGGGCGAGCTTCCTCGTGAACGGCGAGGATGTGCCATACGATGAACTCTTCGGGGGGCTTCGGTGTTTTTTCAGAAAGCAGCGCTCCGGCAAGGCCGCCAAAGACTGGTGCACGCCCCGGAACATCGAGGATCGCCAACTTTTCCCGTGCCGACAAATCCGCGTATACGACAACGACCATCTCACCGAAAACTCGTGGTATTCGTTCGGCGAAATGGGCGAGGGCGGCGTCTTCGAGGTGGACAAAGAGAAGATCACCGAGCGCGTCCTCTCCGACCTCGGGCCGTGCGTGAGATGCCCCATCCTTGACCTCGACGCGACCGCCGAACTCGTTGCCCGCCTCCCCGAGAAAATCGACCCCGGACGCGACGATGCTTGGAAGTATCGGGAAAACGGCTCCGAGGTCGAAGACTGGAAAATTACGCGGGCGAGGTCGGGCGAGAGGGAGTCGGAGATATCCCCTCGGGAGGAGAAGGAAACTCTCATCGAGCGTTTGGCGAAGAGTGTGCGGAGTGGCGGGGCGGGGGTGGCGGCTGTGAGCGGGACGACGCCCGGAAGCCGGAATGTCCCGGCCACGAAGTATGAGGATGTGGGTGGGATGCGCGAGACGATAGCCATGATCCGGGAGGCGGTCGAACTCCCGATCACACACGCGGAAATCTTCCGCAAACTGAACATCCGCCCGAACAAGGGCATACTTTTCTATGGCCCGCCGGGAACCGGGAAGACGCTCCTCGCGCGGGCGGTCGCGCATGAGAGCGGGGCCCACTTCATCGCGGTTTCGGGGCCGGAGATCTTGAATAAATACTGGGGGCAGAGTGAGGCGAAACTCCGGGGTATCTTCGCCGAGGCGCGGGCGAAAGCCCCGTCCGTCATCCTCTTCGACGAGATCGACTCCTTCGCCTCCTCCCGCGACTCGATGAGCGAGAGCTTCGAGGCGACCCTCGTTTCACAGCTTCTCTCGCTCATGGACGGCATGACCGACTCGGGGCGGGTGTGCGTCATCGCCACGACGAACCGCCCGTCCGCGCTCGATTCGGCATTGCGCCGGCCCGGGCGCTTCGACCATGAGATCGAGATCGGGCTTCCCGACGCCGAGGCCCGCCTCCACATCCTCGGCATCCACACGAAGGACATGCCGACGGACAAGAATTTGAACCTCGATCAAATGTCGCAAATAACGGGCGGCTATTCGGGCGCGGACCTCGAATCGCTTTGCCGCGAGGCCGCGCTCGTGTGCATGCGGCGCACGATAAACCTCCGCGACTTCGACAAGCGCGTCTCCGCCCACGAGCTTTCCGCGCTCTCGGTGACGACGTACGATTTCCGGACGGCGATGAAGCGTGTCGGGGCGAGCATCCGCCGTTAAATTACGGCGACCGGGTATTTGCGGATCGAATCGTCCACGGTCGCGAGCACGAGTCCATGTTCGAGCGCCTGGCATACGAGCATCCGGTCGAAGGGGGTCTCGGTGGTACGAAGTGAGCGAGCCGAGCTTTCTCACGCTCGGCTCGTCGAGTGGGAGGCTCGAGATCATGTGCCGCTCGCGCTGTTCGGGGAGGTACGTTTCGGCGAGTTCCGGAAGCGGCGATTTTCCAAGACGGTGTTTGACGATGGCCTCCCAAACCGAAACGACGCTCAAAAATACTTCGCTGTCGAGGTTGCGGATAGAGTCACGGACATCGTTCGGGAGCTTCGGGTTCCCGCTTATGTGCCAGAGAAAGACATGCGTATCGAGAAGGAGCCTCAACGACCCTCGAAGCCGCGAAGCTCCTCTTCGGGCAATGGTTTGTCGAAGTCGTCGGGAACTGTGAACTCCCCGGCGGCGAGGCCGGAGGGGCGAAGCGAATTCGAGGGGATTTCCCGGCTCGCGGGCTTTATCTCCGCCACCGGACGATCCTCTTTCATTATGAGGAACGTTTCTCCGGCTTCGACGCGCCGAAGATAGTGCGAGGGATCGCGGTGAATCTCGTCAATGCTTATGGTGACCATGACAGAATTGTAGCCGACGGCGGAGCGGACGTTCGAGCCTACGAAGCGAGAGCCTCCCGCTCCACACCCCGAACCACACGCCGCGCTCCCGCCAAAGCCTCCCCGGCGAGATGCGGGAACTCATCGGAAAGCTCCGCGCAATATGACGGATTTCGCGGGAAATCCACCCTCTCGAAGAGTTCGGGGAGGGGTATTCTCCCCCTCCCCGGCGGAAGATGGATGTCGCCGAGTCCGAAGCCGCGATGCTCGGAGGCATTCGGCTCCCCGGCGAGGTTCACCCGTCCGAAATTATCCTGAATGTGGACATGCCGGACGAGCGGAGCCGCAGCGTCGCACTCCTCGAAAAGGTCGAAGCCGAACGCGGCGGCGGACAATGCGGCATGCCCCGTGTCGAGGCATATTCCGACGGAGGGGCGGTCCACGTCGGAGACCATCTCGGCAAGCTCCGAAGGGCGCGTCGAGAGGTCGTGAATTTCCCCGGCCACGATCCTCGCGTCCGGATAATAGTTCTCGACGGCGATGTTTACGCCGGACTCTCCGGCGAGGTCTCCGGCTCGGCGGAGAGCTTCTTTTTGCGCGGCGATTTGCTCTTTGAAACTCACGAGCGCGTCGCGCCTCGCGAGCCTTTGCCCGGCGTGGCACACGACGGTCGGGGCGCCGACCTCCGCCGCGAAACGGATGCTCTCTTCGAGCATGTCCCGGTGCGGAAGCCCGGAATTCACGTCCATCAAATTGATCTCCATCGGCGCGTGGACGGTGAATGGAAGCCCCGCTTCGAGGAGGATTTCGACACTCCGGTCCGTCCGTCTCCGGTCGAGTTCCCCCGCGACCATGACTCCGAGGAACTCCGGCCACACTTCCACGAAGTCCGGGTCGAGGTTTTTGAGATGGGCGAGGTCTTTCGAGAGTCGGTCGAGGCTGTGGCGGTGAATGCCCGTGAGGTTCGTGCCGACGCTTGTGGCGAGCATACGCTCCTTTTCGAACGGTGTTGTAAAACGGAGCCAGTATATGCGCGAGGTCGCAGTTTCGAGTGAAAAGATGGTTAAAGTCGGGTAAAAAGTTCACTAAATCGAGCGAGGAATATGGAGGCGGAGTGTGAGCAGCTACGAGGATTACGGGCGGGCGTCAAAGAACTACGATAAAACGCGCCAGCCGGTCGGGGCGGAGGTGATGGTCGGGTGCATGGCGATGGGCGGGACTCCGCTCCCGGAGATGACCCTTCTCGACGCGGGGTGCGGGACGGGAAATTATTCGGTCGCGATGATCCCGCACGTCGGGCGCATCGAGGCCGTGGACATGAACCCGGCCATGATCGAGGTGGCCGCCGAGAAACTTTCCGGCTCGAACGTCTCTTTCCATGAAGCTCCGATAGACGAATTGCCATTCGAGGATTCTTCCTTCAACGGGGTGATGGTGAACCAAGTTCTCCACCATTTGCCGGAGAATGGCGACGGTTTCTCCGCGCATCGCCGCGTCGTCGAGGAGTTCCATCGGGTTCTCAAGCCCGGCGGTGTCCTCACGATAAACACGTGTTCGCAAACCCAGCTCGAACACGGATATTGGTACTATTCGCTCATCCCCGAAGCCGTGAATTCCCTGCGAAGCCGATACGCTCCCCTCGATAAACTCGTCGAACTCATGGAAAGTTCCGGCCTCGAATACGGGGGGCGCATCGCCCCGACCGACGCCGTCGTTCAAGGAGACGCATACTTCGACCATCGCGGCCCCCTCGACAAGGAATGGCGCGATGGAGACTCCATATGGTCGCTCGCATCCGAAGAAGAACGCTCCCGCGCCCTCTCGAAAGTCGAGGCGATGGACGAACGCGGAGAACTCGAAGAATACGTCGCCGCCCACGACACCCGACGAATGGACATCGGGCAAGTTTCCATACTCCACGCGGTGAAGTCGCTT
>JACDAJ010000117.1 GCA_013695475.1 Rubrobacter sp.
CAAAGTCCCCGGAGGCAAGCTCGTCATCGCCGACTTCGAGGTCGAAAATGGCAAATTGGCGCGCGTCTCCATAAACGGCGACTTCTTTTTGGAGCCGCCCGAGGCTTTGGAAACCATCTCCGCCTCCCTCGAAGGAGCGGACATCGGAGAGGATGAGGGCGAGCTTGCGAGGCGAGTCCGCGATTCCCTCGGAGAAAACGTCGAGATGGTCGGCTTCGACGCGGAGTCCGTCGCCGCCGCCGTGGGGAGAGGTTTGTCGTGAGCGAGTCGAAGTTCGCGGAGTTCCGGCCTCGGTGGAAAGAATACGAGTGGCGCGTGATCCGGGGCGAGAAGGTCGCGCCGCCCGTCAACCACGCGCTCGACGAGGTGTTCGCAAAGCGGGCGGGTTCCGGCGAAAGTCCGCCTTCTCTCCGGGTGTGGGATCGATACGAGCCGGAGGTTCCGTTCGGACGGTTCCAATCGCCCGGAAACGAAGTGGACGCCGAGAACGCGGAGAAATATGGAGTCGCTCTCGTCCGGCGCATGACGGGTGGCGGGGCGATGTTCGTCGAGCCGGAGAACGTCATAACGTACTCCATCACCGCCCCCATAAATTTCGTGAGCGGGATGGGCGCGGTCGAGTCGTACGAATTCCTCGACGAGTGGGTCGTGGGCGCTCTCCGCTCCATCGGAGTCGAAGCATATTACGAGCCGATCAACGACATATCGTCCTCGGGCGGAAAAATAGGCGGCTCGGCGCAGGCGAGGAGTTTCGGAGCCGTCCTCCACCACACGACGATGTCGTATGAGATGGACGCGAGGAAAATGCTCGAAGTCCTCCGCATCGGCAAAGAGAAAGTCTCCGACAAAGCCGTCGAAAGCGCCGAGAAGCGAGTCGGCCCCATAAAGCGGCAAACGAGGATGCCGAAAGAAGAAGTCATCTCCGCCCTCCTCGCCACCTTCGCCGAGTACGCGGGCGGAAACGTCCGGACCGACATCGTCTCCGAGGAAGAAATGGACGAGGCCGAAAAGCTCGTCGAGAGCCGTTACGGGACGCGGGAATGGAATGAGATGATCCCGTGATCGGTGATACGCGAAGAGAGAACGTCGAGGCGTTTTGGCGAGCATGCCTCGACACCCTCCCGCCCGGTTCGCCGACGCGAAGCGAGACGTATGGGGCGGACATGTTCGGGGACACGATCCGTCTCGCGGACGAGATCGGGGCTTTAATTTTGTCGGGAACGAAAACCGCGACATGCTCCGCATTGTGGGAATACGAGGCGGAGAGCGAACCCCTACCGGAAGTCGGAGAAAAGCTCATAGTCCTCGACGGGCGCGGCGAGCCACTTTGCATCGTCGAGACGATCGAGGTCGAAGTCCGTCCATACGACGAGGTGGACGCGAACTTTGCTTTCCTCGAAGGAGAAGGAGATCGTTCGCTCGAACATTGGCGGGAGGCGCATTGGGATTTCTTTTCGCGCACGCTCGCGGACATCGGCAAGAAAGCGGAGATGGACATGCCGCTCGTGTGCGAGAGGTTCCGGGTGGTTTATGAGTGAGGTTAAAATCGCTTCATCGGTTAAAATCGTCGAGGATCTTTTGACGGAGGAAGACAAATCATGAGCGAAGAGGAAAACACCGTAAAATTCGCCGTTTGCGTGGACAATGACGGATACCCAGCCTCGCTCGAACTTCACAAAATTTACCGTGTGATCCCGGACTCCGAGGCCGACGGAGACTTTCGGGTCGTGGACGAAAGCGGCGAGGATTATCTTTACTCCGCCGAACGCTTCGTCATGGTGGACTTGCCACAGTCCGTTGAAAAATTCCTCCTTCAAAAAGCGTGATCCGACGATATATTCGATGAAAACCTCCCCGTCCGACTCAGACAGCGATCGGCGCGTCGAGGTGGCATCCGACAAAGCGATTTCATGGGGGAAGCGACTTTGAGCATCCGCATAGCCCACATCTCCGACACTCACCTCGGTTACGCGAGGTACTCACGACTCGACCCGCTGACAAACCGGAACCAACGCGAGATGGATGTCGCAGCGGCATACGAGCGCACAGTGGACGAAATCCTCGCCCGAGACGTGGATATGGTCATCCACTCCGGCGACGTGTTCGACACCATTCGCCCGGCGACACACGTCGTCATCCACTTCATAAAACAAACCGCCCGCATCACCGGCGAGCGCATCCCATACCTCGGCATCGCCGGAAACCACGAGACGCCGCGACTCCGGGCGACGACGGCCTCCCTCGAATACGCGAACTTCGCGGGGGCGTACTTCGCGTGCGGCTTCGAGCCGGAGAGCGAGTTCGTCGAGGCGGGCGGCGCGGGGGTCGGACTCTCGCTCGTCCCGCACGGAGCCGTCCTCGACCGCGAACTCGTCGTCATGCCGAGGAACGACGCGGACATAAACATCCTCGTCACGCACGGCACGGTTCCGGGACTCACCATAAAGGGACACGAACTCGGCGAGGTGGATCTCCCCGGACACGTCCTCTCCGGCGGCTTCGACTATATCGCCCTCGGCCACTACCATTTCTTCCACGAACATAAGAAGAACGCCTTTTACGCCGGGGCCACCGAGCGATTCGGCTTCGGGGAGGTTGACTCGAAACCAGGCTTCGCCATCGTCGAGTTCGACAGGTCGGGCGGCGGGCCGACGGGGATCGAGCATGTGGAGATCGAAGCTCGGGCGATGGTGGCCCTCCCGAAGATAAAAGCCTCGAACATGTCCCCGAACGATTTGACGGACGCCATCCGGGACTCCTCCGAAAAGGCGGACATCGGCGACGCCATCGTGCGCCAGAAAGTCTCGGACGCTCCGGTCGGGGTGGCGGGGGGCGTGGACCGCGCCGTTCTCCGCGATATTAAACGCCGATGCCTCGACTTCTCGCTCGAAGTGTCGGAGGCTGGGGCGGCGGATGCTCCGGGAGAAGAAGTGGACGATAGTTTCGGGTCGCTCGAAGAAGAATTCAAATCGTTCGTGGCGGCCCGGAGGGAAAGGGGAGATTTGCAAAAAGACTTCGCGGATGACTTTCTCGCGCGGGGCGTCGAGTATCTCAAGCAAGCCGGGGAGGCGGGAAGGTGATCCTCGCCCGGCTATGCCTCGAAAACTACAAGCAATTCCGCGACCCCGTCGAACTCCTCCCCTCGGAGGGGGCCATCGGCGTCGTCGGCCCGAACGGCTCGGGGAAAAGCACCATCTTCGAGGCTATTTTGTGGGCGTTCTTCGGCGCCCAGCGCGGAAACCCGCGCTTCGAGAACGCCTCCATACCGTGGTCCGGCGGCTCGACGAAGGATTTGTCCCTCGTCGAGGTGACGGTGGATATGGGCGGCGCGTCATATACCGTTTCGCGCTCGCTGCAAAGAAACAAAACGACGGCCCGCGTCATAGGCGAGGACGGAAGCGAGGTTGCGAGCGGCCCTTCGGAAGTCGCGTCGTGGGTTCAAGAACACATGCTCGGCATGGATCGGGTCGCCTTCGAGGCGACGTTCTTCACCCGGCAAAAGGAACTCGAGTTCTTCAGTGGCCTCAAACCCACGGATCGCCAGAAAGAGGTCGCCCGCATCCTCCGCATAAATCAGGTCGAGGACGCGCAAAATTTATTGCGGACGGACAGGAACGACATGCTCAAAGAGGTGCGGTGGATCGAGCATGAACTCGCCGAGGCCGACCATGATTCCCTCGTCGAGAATCTGAAAACGAAACGCGAACTCCACACTTCCCTCGAAACGAAGACGAGGGAACTCCGGGCCAAATTCGAGAAGCGCGGCGAGGAACTCGAAAAGGCGCGTGCTGAATCCGAACGCCTCGAAAAACTTTACCGCGAACACAACCGCCTCTCGGTGGAGCTCGGGACGGCGACCTCCGCCCGTGACCGCGCAACGGAGAAGGCGGCGGAGTTCGTCGCCAGGCTCCGCGGCCTCGACGAGGATGCGAAGAAAGTCTCCGAGCTCGAGCCGGAGACGCGGGGCATCGAGGAGATTTCCGCCGAGATGAAAAATCTCGACGAGGCTCGCCGCCGCGAGGAGCGGAAGGCCGAGGCTCAAAAAGACCTCCGCCGCCGCCACGAAGACGCGTACAAAGCGTCGAAGAAGGCGTCGGAGATGGTCGAGTCGCTCGAATATGACGGCGCGGAACTCCTCCCCGGATGGCCGGACGGCTCCGAGTCCGACGGCGAAGTGGACATGGCCCGGAGAGTGGCCCGCGTCCTCGAAGGCGCGGAGGCGTCGCATCTCCGCTCGGAGGGCGAACTCCGGGAGTCGCGCGACGCTTTGAAAAACCACGAATCGCTCGAAGAGAAGAACTCCCGCCTCGAAAAAGGCGAAGCCGCCATCGAAGAGGCCCGCGCGCGACTGGAGAAGCTCGACGAGGAGATCGAAGCCGTCTCCGGCGGCGCCTCCCTCGACGAAAGGATCTCCGAACTTCGGAAGAAGCATGACTCGCTCCAACGAGAGTCCGCGCAAAAATCCGGGCGGGCCGAGGCCGAGGAAGGCGAGGCGGGGAAGATGGAGAAGGCTCGCCGGATGGTCGAGGAGTCCGACGAGCACGCGAAATGCCCCACATGCCAGCGCGGCTTCGAGGACGACGAGCACACCGAGGTCATCGAAAGCCTCACTCGCCTCGAAGAGGTTTCACGGGAGAGGGCCGAAGCTCTCCGGGCGGAGCATCGCCGCCTCGACGCGGAGGCGGGGAAGGTGTCGAAGGAAATATCCGCCACCGAGGCCGCGAGGGCGAAGCTCCACGAACTGCGGAGCGAAAGAGCCGTCGCGGTGGAGCGAAGAGGGAAATGGGAAGAGGCTTTCGCGGACATACAAAAAGAGGCGAGGAGGCTCCGCGAAGAGCTTGCCGGATCCCCGAAGCCTTCGCCCGAAGATCTCGACGGGGCGAAGAACCGCGTGGGCCGCCTCCGAAAACTCCGCGACTCACTACCCTCGCTCGAGAGCCTCCTCGAAAACTACGGGCGGGCCGTGGAGGCCGCCGAGGAGAAGAAGGGGGAGGTCGGGGAACTCTCCGTCGGGGAGCCGTACGACGAAGCCCGCCACACCGAGCTCGCGGAGAAGCGCGTCGAGAAGCAAAATCTCCTCGCGGAGGTGAAGTCGTTGAGATCAAATCTCAAAGAGCGCCCCTCCGTCGAAGGGGATTTGGAGAGAGCGAACGAGGCGCGGGAAGCCGCGACCGAACGGACGAAGCGACTCGAGTCGGAGGTCGAGAAACTCGACTTCGACGAGGAGTCCCACCGGAAGGTGAAGGAAAGCGCCACCGAGTCGGAGAAGGCCCGGGACGAGGCGCGGGATCTCCGGGACGAATCGGAGCGGGAGCTTCGCGGGGTCGAACACGTCGTGGCGAGCCTGGAGAAAGAGGTCGAGCGGCATGAGGCTCGGCGGAAGGAGGCGGACGAGAAGAGCCTCGAAGCGGCTTCTCTCGGCGACATGGACAAGCTCTTCTCGGAGTTTTACCGGGAACTCACGGCCCGCGTCCGCCCGAACCTCCAAAGGGAGGCGAGCGGGCTAATAAAGACCCTCACCGACGGCCGCTACGAGAAGATGGAATTCGATGAATACTACGGCGTGCGGCTATACGACGGCCTCTCCGATGCGTATGAAATATCCCGCTTCTCCGGGGGCGAGGCCGACATAGCGAGTCTGTGCGCGCGGGTGGCGCTTTCGAAGATGATCTCCGGCAAAGACTCCGGCTCCCTCGGCTTCATAGTCCTCGACGAAGTCTTCGGCGCACTCGATTCGAGCCGCCGCCAAAACGTCCTCCTCGCCCTCGACCGCCTCAAGCGAACCTTCGGGCAGCTCTTCATAATCTCGCACGTCTCCGACGTGCAGGAAAGCGTCCTCTTTGACGAGACGTGGTTCGTCGAGGAGGACGAGGAAGGGAAAAGCACCGTACGAACCACGACCCCCGCCTCTCTCGAGACGATGGAGCTTTCATAGCGGATTTCGCGAGGCGCGTCCCTCACGAAACCCGCGCTTCGCCTCGCGCGAGGGCTTTCTCGAGCGCCGCTCGGTCGCTTCGCTCGGGGCGGCCATGATCGGCACGACACGGAATCCGCTCACGGAGGGTTTCGGAAATATGGAGCCTTCCGAGATCCGGGCTTCCGGAAGTACGTTCCGGACGGGGAACGGTCGTCGGGTGAAGTCCGGACGCCGGAGAGGATCCACTTTCAGGAACTCCGCTGGCAGCCAATTCCTTCACTCGCTCGAAACTTCTCATGTGGAGAAGCACCACACTCCCCCGGCGATGCGTCTTCGCACCGTTCGTGCGTACGAAGAACGGTGTGGGGTCGGAGTGGAGGGGACTTTGTGGACCCGAGGAGATTCGAACTCCTGACCTCCGCCGTGCAAAGGCGAGGAACCATCGTTCGCTGCGTATCACCAAGTTCTCAAAAGTGGGTACGTAAGCTCTTTTCAACCTTTGGGCTTCAGCCTGTATCCCGCTCAGTATCGTAATGTATCGTCCAGGTTGGTGTCAGGTTGGTGTCAAGTTGAGAGTGTTCCTCCCTCGCGCTTGGGCTTCGTGACGTAATGATAATGGTACAAGCCTTTGCAGCGGTCGCTGCAAAACTCCTTGTCTCGTCGGATTCTGTATCCTCTGCTTCGATCATTCTTTTTCATGCCCGTAGTCGCCAACTGTTTGGGCTGCTGATAATCGACGGCTTTTGTGCATTCAGGACGTTTGCACCATCGGATATTATCCTCGACTTTGCTGGCGGTGGTGGCAGTGAGCAGCCACATCAGCTGCAGATACATTGCCGAGAGTAAATTGTCGAAACCCCAACCCTGTACGAACCCGCCATCCACGGGTAGCACTGTCGGGTAACAATCCCTAATCTCTTCTTGCACATATGTCCGCACTACGTCTAAAGCGGCGCTTTCTGCTCTCTTTGGAGACATGCGAGGCAGGTTATCGGGGAAATGTGAACCTGCCCCGTATACTTCTTCGAATATCTTGAGGAGATCTGGCCCCTTAGGATCAGGTACGGCCTCGATTAGCCTCAACAGCCAGTTAGCTCGTAGAGCCTCAGATCGGAATGCTTTGTAGCTTTCGGCAGGGCCACCTTCTTGGCAAATGGGTCCGTAGAGACCTATATCTTGCCAATCCTCTATTTCATCACGCCGATTGATACCCAAGGCACCGTAACGCTCCACCCAGTCGATCCAAACCTCACGAGTGATCCCTTCCTCAGAAAGTCGAGCGAACTCAAGGAACAACCCTGGAACATACGCTAGCGGACAGTACTCTTCAATAGTCGCATCATCGCTCGCTACGATATACGCATCGCCCTCGGTCTCCACGACATCGTAGCTGTCCCACACCAACCACACTCCCTTCCGGGAGTCTGGTTTTACTGCTTTATTCGCTGCTCCAGTGAAGATATGCAGATCATTTTCCATTTTACCGCCATATCTTACTTACTCGTTTTACGGCTTTCATTTTAGCATGGCGTTTACCGTTGGTAACATCGTCAGCGTACGTGACAGTAGCATTGAGGAGGTTAATTCGGTGAACGAGGAGTCCAAAGAGTTCTATTCAGTAGAGGAGCTTAGATGCTGGCTAGGTCTTGGAAGGACCAAGACATTTGAGCTACTCAATTCCCCCGGCGGCATACCAAATTATCGTGTCGGAAAGAGGATCCTCGTTCGGAGGCAGGAAGTCCTTGCTTGGCTCGAGGAGCATCGCAACCTAAAGAGCGAATCATAAGCGCCTTGGCACTCTCATGCCGCCCGATACCGTTTCAGCCTGCGTACGGAAGCTGCATCCTGCTATGCCGGACCAGCAAGAGTAGTGAATGGAAAATCCGACCGAGCAGAGCTGTTTGGACGCTGTTTCCTTGCCTAGTGTATGGATTGAGTACCCAACGCGAGGAGACCATCTATGCCAAAAGCGAAACACGAGGAGCTAGCGAAATGGTCGAACAGGAGCATACCGCTCCCGAACCTCCGGTCCATGCGGCGGAGCAGAGGCCTCAGTCAGAGGGAGCTTGGAGAGCGGGCGAGCGTCTCGCCGGGAACCGTGTATCGGTTGGAGAACGGCTTGAGGGGCGCATACCCGCAGACGATGAGGAAGCTCGCTTCCGCGCTAGGTGCGCCGCCGGAGGATCTGGTGCGAGAGGGCCTCCGCAGGAAAATATCTGTCGAATGACAAGCGGGTCTTGTCTGCGGAAACAGACAAGACCCTGGTTCCCCAAAGTCCCGCTCGACCTGACAAGAAGATCGGGATCAGGAAGGAAATTCAATGGTACCTCACGAAGATCATGAAGACCTCCATCAGAAGGCGAAGCAGTA
>JACDAJ010000120.1 GCA_013695475.1 Rubrobacter sp.
GCCATCCGCGAGGAACTCATAGATTCTCTTTATAACCAGCCGCAGGCGGCGCAGGCTCCGGTCCATATCGTGTGGGCGATTGACATGTCGGGGTGGGAGGGCCTGAAAGACAATCTCATGGGCCTCATCGAGGCGAGGGCGCTCACCTCGAGCTACGGCTGGAGCGAGCAGTTCGTGGACGAGACCGTTCTTAAAACGCCGGACTTCAACGTCCTCGCGGGCGATGACGTGTTCGCGCAGTGGCTCTCGGCCATCGAGATGGGACTCGCCATCGGCTCCGCGCTCCTCGCCGCCGTGGACGAGGGTCTCGGGACGCAGCTTTTGACGGGGCGCCGCGATCAAATGCGCGAGCTTTTCGGCATGCCCGAACACGTTACGCCCGCGCAAATACAAATAGTCGGCTATCCGGCGGAGGATCCGAAAGGCGGTGGACAAAGGCCGAGGCCGCCCTTCGAAGAACTTTATTTCGCCGACACATGGGGGAACTCGATACAGAGCGACCCGATGGCGGTCGAGAATTTGCGTCAGGCGGGCATGTTCCAGGAGCAAGCCCCGGTTCCGTGGCGGGCAGCCGAGATCCGCGCCCTCGCCGCGATGTACGGCCTCCCGGAATAAACGCTGTGAACCGCGAACGCCGGGACGGTTCTCGACGATGAAGGGCGGCGCGCCGACCGACCCGTTCCTCGAAGAGCTTGCCCGGCGTTCCCGACCCCCGAGGATGGAGATGCCAGACACCCTCCCACCCGAATTTCTCGCATACGAGACCGTCGAGCGGTACTCGAACTCGCTCGACGGCGACCTCTCCGAGAAAGAGCGTGCCGAAAGGCTTTCGACCATAAAAGCCTTCTCGGAATACGTCGGCCACACCCCCGACGAGATGGTCGAGAAAATCTTCAATAAAGAGACGAGAAAATACCGGAAGCGCGGCTTTTATTCCGACAACGCCAAAGAATTCGCCGCGCAAATAGACGCGCCGAAGCACGTTCAGCTTTCGTACAGCAACTTCATCCGGGCCTTCTTCATCGCAAACGGGTATCGGCTCCCGCCCGAGCGCCCGGACTGGATGTGATCCCCACCCGGTCGGACGCCAAAATCGTTCGACCGGACTCTTTATAAGTTTCGGCCGGTGATGAAGTAGACTTGTCCGCGAATCGAGGGGCGCGAATGACGACATGCTTATGAACCGGGAGGGACTCCGATGGCCGTGAAGAAGTCCGAGCTTTATCGTTCTTTGTGGAGCAGTTGCGACGAGCTTCGTGGCGGGATGGACGCGAGCCAATATAAGGATTATGTCCTCACACTCCTTTTCGTGAAGTACGTTTCGGACAAATATGCCGGGAAGCCGAACCCCATGATCGAGATCCCCGACAAAGGCGGATTTTCGGATATGGTCGCGCTCCGGGGGGACAAAAACATCGGGGAAGAGATAAACAAAATCATCCACAAGCTCGCGGAGGCGAACGGCCTCGAAGGGGTCATTGACGTGGCGGATTTCAACGACGAGGACAAGCTCGGGAGCGGACTCGAAATGCAAAAACGGCTCTCGAACCTCGTCGGTATCTTCGCGAACCTCGACCTCTCGGCGAAACCGGGCCGAGGGCGACGACCTCCTCGGCGACGCATACGAGTACCTCATGCGGCATTTCGCCACCGAGTCGGGGAAATCGAAGGGGCAATTTTATACGCCCGCCGAGGTTTCGAGGGTGATGGCGAAAGTTCTCGGCATTCCGCCCGGAACCGGACTCGACCGTTCCGTGTATGACCCGACGTGTGGCTCGGGGTCTCTTCTTTTGAAGGTGGACGACGAGGCTCCTCGCGGTCTCACGATTTACGGGCAGGAAATGGACAACGCGACGTGGGCCATCTCGCGAATGAATATGTTCCTCCACGGAGCCGACACACACGACATCCGCCGCGGAAACACCCTCGCGAACCCGAAGTTCACTCCGAAAGGCGGGCTGAAAACCTTCGACTTCGCGGTGGCGAACCCGCCGTTCTCGGCGAAAAGTTGGACGAACGGCCTCGGAGACCCCGCCCACGACGAGTTCGGACGTTTCGAGATGGGCGCGCCACCCGCGAAGAACGGCGATTATGCGTTCCTCCTCCACATCCTCCGCTCGTTGAAAAGCACGGGAAAGGGGGCGGTCATCCTTCCGCACGGCGTTCTCTTCCGGGGGAATGCGGAGGCGAACATCCGGCGGAACATCGTGCGGCAAGGGTACATAAAGGGGGTCATCGGTTTGCCGCCGAACCTTTTTTATGGGACGGGCATCCCGGCGTGCGTCGTCGTTCTCGACAAGGAGAACGCGGCTCATCGGCGGGGTATTTTCATGGTGGACGCGAGCCGGGGCTTTATTAAAGACGGGAACAAAAACCGCCTTCGGAGCCGGGACATCCACCTTTGCTTTGAGGCCGGCTTTGCTCGACATGCAATCACCTCCCCTCTATAAACACTCCCTCTATTTTAAGGAAGACACAGTATTTTCCATCGCCAAAGTTTCCCACATGAAATTTCCGTCCATCCCGTGTACAAAATACATGCGGGCGAGTTCACACAAGGAGGACGCATGAGCGATGTCGGACAAAAAGAAAGACCCGTGCAAAACCGGGTGGTCAAACTTCTTTGCGACCGCCTCGGATACCGATACCTCGGAGATCGTCAATATCGCCCGACGAACCGGAACATCGAAGAGGGCGACCTCCGGGCGTGGCTCGAGAAGCGCGGCGTCCCCGATTCCCTCATCACTCGCGCCCTCCGCAAACTCACCCGAGCCGCCGCCATCGGAGAGGGACGCGACCTTTACGAAGCGAACCGCGAAGTGTACGGTCTCCTCCGCTACGGCGTGAAAGTCCGCGAGGCGGCGGGCGAGCAAAACGAGACCATCCATCTCATTGACTGGAAACACCCGGAGAACAACGACTTCGCCATCGCCGAGGAGGTGACGGTTCTCGGGAAAGCGAAACGCCGCCCGGACATCGTCCTTTACGTGAACGGCATCGCCCTCGGCGTCCTCGAACTGAAACGCTCGACCGTCTCCGTCGGGGAGGGCGTCCGGCAAAATTATTCGAGCCAGAGGAGGGAGGCCATCGGCGCGTTCTTCACGACCATGCAATTCGTGATGGCCGCAAACGACACCGAAGGACTCCGGTATGGAACCATCGGGACGCCCGAGAAACATTATCTCCGGTGGCGCGAGGAGGGGGAGGGTTCGGAGGATGAAGGGAGCTTTCTTGACCGGGATCTCCTTCGCGTATGCGACCCGGCGCGGTTTCTCGAAATCATCCACGACTTCACCGTCTTCGACGCCGGGACGAAGAAAGTGTGCCGCCACAACCAGTTTTTCGGAGTGCGGGCTGCGCGCGAGAGAATCCGTCGTCGCGAGGGCGGAATAATATGGCACACGCAAGGTTCGGGAAAGAGCCTCACGATGGTGTGGCTGGCGAAGTGGATCTATGAAAACATCCAAAACGCCCGAGTCCTCATAGTCACCGACCGAACCGAACTCGACGAGCAGATCGAACAAGTTTTCAGAGGCGTGGACGAAAACATATGCCGGGCCGAAAGCGGAGCCGACCTCGTCGCCAAACTCGACGATGCGAACCCGCCCCTCCTTTCCTCGCTCGTCCACAAGTTCGGTCGGAGCGGCGACGAGACCGACGGATATGTCCGCGAACTCCGGGAGAATTTGCCGGAGGGCTTCCGTCCGAAGGGCGAGATATTCGTCTTCGTGGACGAGTGCCACCGGACGCAAGCCGGGAAATTGCATGAGGCGATGAAGGGAATATTGCCGGGGGCGACGTTCATCGGGTTTACGGGGACGCCGCTCCTCAAAAAAGACAAGCAAAAGAGCATCGAGGTCTTCGGCTCGTACATCCACACGTATAAATATGACGAGGCCGTTCGGGACGGCGCGGTTCTCGACCTCCGGTACGAGGCGCGCGACATTGACCAAAATCTCACGTCGCCGGAGCGGGTGGACAAATGGTTCGAGGCGAAGACGCGGGGGCTTTCAGACGCGGCGAAGGTCGAGTTGAAAAAGAAGTGGGGGACGATGCGGAAGGTTCACTCGAGTCGGGATCGTCTCGGGAAGATCGCGGACGACATCCTCCTCGACATGGAGACGCGCGACCGTCTCATGAGCCGTCGGGGGAACGCGATGCTCGTCTCGGGGAGCATTTATCAGGCGTGCAAACTCTACGAGATGTTCTCACGCACCGACCTCGCCGGAAAGTGCGCCATAATCACGAGCTATTCCCCGAACCCCGGCGACATCCGGAGCGAGGACTCCGGCGAAGGCGAGACCGAGAAACTCCGTAAGTACGCCATATACCGCAAAATGCTCGCCGACTATTTCGACGCCTCCGAGGACGCGGCGACGGGTCGCGCCGAAGAGTTCGAGACGAAGGTGAAGGAAGCGTTCAAAAACGAGCCGGGCCGGATGCGGCTCCTCATCGTGGTGGACAAGCTCCTCACCGGCTTCGACGCTCCGCCCGCGACATACTTATACATTGACAAGAAGATGCGCGACCACGGGCTTTTTCAGGCCATATGCCGTGTGAACCGCCTCGACGGCGAGGACAAGGAATACGGCTACGTCATAGATTACAAAGACCTTTTCAACAGTTTGGAGAGCGCCGTCGCCGACTATACCGGGGAAGCCTTCGAGGATTACGACGAAGCCGATGTCGCGGGCCTCCTCGAAAACCGTCTCGAAAAAGCGAAGGAACGCCTCGAAGAGACGCGAGAGAGAGTGCGGGCGATCTGCGAGCCGGTGCGCCAGCCCCGGAACACGATGGACTATTTCCGGTACTTCGTCGGGGACGCTTCGGACGAAGAGGCGAAAGCCGCCAACGAGAGGAGGCGGGTCGCGTTCTACCGGGCAGTCTCCTCCTTCGTCCGCTCGTACGCGAACCTCGCGAACGAAATGCCCGACGCCGGACACACGAAGGAGGAGGCCGAGGCGACGCGGCGGGAGGTGCTTCATTACGAGAACGTTCGGCGGGAGGTGAAGATAAACAGCGCGGACTATCTCGACATGAAGAGTCTCGAACCCGCGATGCGCCATCTCCTCGACACGTACATACGGGCGGAGGAGAGCGAGAAAGTCTCCGCCTTCGACGAGCTTGGCGTCGTCGATCTCCTCGTGAAGAAGGGGAAGGACGCGGTGAGCGATCTCCCCGAGGGAATCCGGGGGAGCGGGGAGGCCGTCTCCGAGACCATCGAGAACAACGTGCGGAAGGTCATCACCGACAAGCGTCCCACGAGCCCGAAATACTATGAGAGGATGTCCGAGCTTCTCGACGCCCTCATCCGCCGGAGGAGGGAGGAGGCGGTGGAATACAAAGAATATCTCGAACGTCTCGTGGAGCTTGCGAGGGAAGTGCGCGAACCCTCGGGCGAGTATCCCGGCGAGATAAACACTTCGGCGAAGCGGGCATTGTATGACAACCTCGACCGGGATGAAGAACTCTCGATCCGGGTGGACGCCGCCGTGAGGCACACCCGCGAGGACGAATGGCGGGGGCATCGTTTCAAGGAGAGGAAGGTTCGGGGCGCCATCCGGGAGGAGCTTGGCGAGTACAAAACCCAGGCCGATGAGATCTTCGAGATCGTGAAGAGCCAAAGTGAATATTAGCCGGGGCGAAATCGAGGTCGGCGGCATTCCGGTGGAGGTCGTCCGCAAAAAGATAAAGAACCTCCACATAAGCGTGTATCCACCGGACGGTCGAGTCAAAGTTTCCGCTCCGGAGCGTTTCGGCGAGGAGAGTGTGCGGCTCGCGGTGGCGTCGAAACTGACGTGGATCCGGCGCAAGCAAAAAGCCTTCGCCGAACAACCGCGCCAGTCGCCCCGAGAGATGGTCTCCGGCGAGAGCCACTATTTCCTCGGGCGGAGATACCTCCTCCGCGTCGTCGAGGAGGACGCCCCGAACCGGGTGGAGATAAAAGGGAACCGGGAGATGACGCTCCGCGTGAGGCCCGGCATGGGGCGCGAGAAGCGGGAGAAGGTTCTCGACGAATGGTATCGCCGCCACATGAAGGGAGTCGTGCCGGAGCTTATACGAAAGTGGGAGCCGGCCATCGGGGTGGAGGTTGTGGAGTGGGGTGTGAAGAAGATGAAGACGCGGTGGGGAAGTTGCAATGTGCGGGATCGCCGCGTGTGGCTAAATCTCGAGCTTGCGAAGAAAGCGCCGCGCCTCCTCGAATACGTCGTGGTTCATGAGATGGTTCATATTCTCGAGCGCCGCCACGACGAGCGTTTCCGGTCGTTCATGGACGAGTTCATGCCCGGATGGAGGGGTCTTCGGGACGAGTTGAATGGAACTCATCTCTCGCATGGGGAGTGGGACGAGGACTTCGCGCCTCCTCGCGGTCGGGCCGCGATGGCTCGAAATAATGGTTCGCGGCGAGAAGAGAATTCGAGGGGTTCATCATCGAAGTGAAAGAGTCGCGAGCGTGTTCGTCAGCGACTTCGCATCGAGGAGGTTCGCCCGGACGGGTTTCAGTCCGGCGTGGCGAACCTCTTCTTCGTACTCCGCGTCGGCGGCGTCGAGGAGGAAAAACTCCGCCAAGTCCGTATGAAGCGCGGAGACATCCCCCGGCTCATCGGCGCATCCCACCGTGGAGAGGACCCTCCTTCGGGCGAGGGCGTGGTGGTTCACACCGGGATCTCCCGACTCGACTCCGGCCACGACCGGAGAGACGGATACACGGCGCGGCACGGATCCCACGGCCTCCCGGATGCCGTCGAGGGACATGATCGCGCCGATGCTCGTGACCGGATTGCTCGGCCCGAGGATGACCGCGTCGGCATTCCGTATCGCCTCGATGGCCGCCCCGGAAGCCGCTCCTTCCGCGAGGCGGACTTCCCGAAGCTCCGGCTTCGCCCTCTCTCCGACGTACCATTCCTGAAAATGGAGGAGCCGCCCGTCTTCGAGGAGCATGTGCGTTTCATTCGGTTCGTCGCTCGCCGGGAGTATTTTCACGTCCTCGACCCCGAGGCGGCGGGAGAGTTCGAGCGTCGCGTCGGTGAGGCTTCGTCCTCCGCGCATACGGTCGCCTCGGAGGAGATGATGCGCGAGGTCTTTGTCGCCCACGTTGAACCACGCGGCGGCTCCGAGCGCCACGATCTCATCGCGCACACAAAACGTCTCGTCGCGAAGCCCCCATCCCCTCTCCGAGTCCCACACCCCAGCGAGGGCATACGTCACCGAGTCGAGGTCGGGGCATACCCGAAGTCCGTGCCACGAAAGGTCGTCGCCGACGTTCGCGACGACCGTAACCACGAAAGGTCGTCGCCGACGTTCGCGACGACCGTAAGATTGCCCGGGCCGAGAGCGTCGCGGAGGCATGGTGCGAGGCGGGCGCCTCCGAGGCCGCCGGTGAGGAGGACGACCTTCGAAGACGCCGCGAATTCATGCATGCTCACGACTCTCTCCCTTCCATGCTCGAAGTATAAACGCTTTGGGAAGAACCCCGCTCCCGCATCATGCAAAGCGTTTCCGGGTACACCGGAGTCGGGCCACGAAGAGATCGGAGGAAGGAATGGCAAAAACAACGGTCATCGGAGCCGGAATAGTCGGTGCCTCGGTCGCGTATTTTCTTTCCGAAAAGGGAGCTTCGGTCGTCCTTCTCGACGCCTCCGAACCCGCCTCCGGCACGACTTCCACGAGCTTCGCGTGGGTGAACGCGAACAATAAAACGCCGAAGGAATACTTCGATTTGAACGTCGCCGGGATGAATGAGCATGTCCGTTTGCGCGACGAGTTCGGCGGCGGCGCGTGGCTCCACGAAACGGGGAACATCATCGTCGCCGGGGAAGGGAACGGCGACGAACTCTCACGCCGCGTCGAACGCCTTCGCTCGTGGGAATACGCCGCCGAGATGAAAACCGCCGCCGAAGCGAATGCCGACCTCGAACCCGACATCTCGTTCCCGAACCCCGAAACCCCGGTCGCCCATTTCCCGGACGAAACGTGGGCCGACGCCCCGAGGCTCGCCCTCGAACTCGTGGATTCCGCTCGGAAAAACGGGGCGGAGACACGCTTCGGCGAGGCCGTGAAAAGCATCGAAACCGAGGAAGGACGATTCGCCGTCCATCTCGAAAGCGGCGGCGATTATGTCGAGGCCGACATCGTCGTGAATGCCGCCGGGCCGAAGGCCGATGTCGTCGCGGATATGGTCGGGAGGAGTTTGCCGCTCGATGTTTTCTTCGGCCTTCTCGTGCGGGTGGACGCGCCGGAGAATTCCATCCGGCGTCTCATCCATACCCCGACCGTGAACCTCCGGCCGGATGGCGACGGATATATTCTCCTCCACCACGACTCCGTGGACGAACGCCTCACCGACGACTTCGCGGGGGTCGAAGATCCGCTTTGCCGCGAGCTTCTCGAACGGGCGACGCGACTCGTTCCGACGCTCGAGAATGCCTCCGTCGTCGAAGCTCGTTTCGGATTTCGTCCCGTGCCGGGCGACGGGTATTCGTGCGTCGGGGCGGTTCCGAGTGTGCCGGGATATTACGAGGCCGTCACGCACAGCGGCGTGACGCTCGGGCCGATTGTCGGGAGGCTTCTCGCCGATGAGATCCTCGATGGGAAAGTGGATTCGCTTCTCGCGCCGTTTCGTCCGGGACGCTTCTCGTAGCGAGTCGTCTTCGGGATTTCGGTCGCGACGACCGTGTCCGGGACGTTCGTGGAAATATCCCGTCTCCGCTCGAAAACCTTCCGGTCAAAAAGATGATGTCGAGTCCGGGTGAACGTGGGATTTTTGACCGGACTCGGCATAACCCGGATACTTTGCGGGATCGAAGCGACGATACTCATTCCCCACACATGCTTCGCGCCATCTTCGATCGGGGTGAAATCCGGCGCGGGAAGCCGATGGGATGACGGGCTAAAATACTCCGAGGCTAACGGGGGAGATGAAGATGTCCGAGGAAAACGGCGGCGCGGCGCGGCGGGGGTTTCTCGAAAGGTTTTTGGATTTCGTGGAGCGGGCCGGGAATCGGCTCCCGCACCCGTTCATGATCTTCATATACCTCGCCCTCATCACCGTGCTTCTCTCGTGGATAGTGAGCCTCTTCGGAGTCTCCTTCGAAGACCCGGCCACGGGCGATGAACTCCAAATTCAAAGCCTCGTATCCGGAGCCGGGGTCGAGTATGTTTTGACTTCCACGGTCACGAACTTCGTCGAGTTTCCGCCGCTCGGGACGGTTTTGACGATCATACTCGGCATCGGGGTCGCGCAAAGGGTCGGCCTCATCGAGGCGGTGATGAAGAAGACGATCATGAACGCCCCGTCGTCCCTCATAACGTATGCGGTCGTCCTTTCGGGCATCCTCGGGAACCTCGCCTCGGACGCGGCTTTCATCGTGATTCCACCGCTCGCCGCGCTCGTCTTCCTCGGGGTGGGGAGGCATCCGCTCGCCGGACTCGCCGCCGGATTCGCCGCCGCCGGAGCGGGGTTCTCGGCGAACTTTTTCATCACCTCGACGGACGCTCTTTTGTCCGGTATCTCGACGAGTGTGGTTCAGTCGGTGGCGGAGGATGTCGTCGTGACTCCGGTGAGCAATTGGTTTTTCATGATCGCCTCGGTTCCGGTGCTTCTTTTCGCCGGGGTTTTCGTAACCGAGCGAATCGTCGAGCCACGCCTCGGAGCATATGATCCCGAGGCGGGCGACGGAACCGAGATCAAGACGATGGAGGAGCTTTCCCCCACCGAGAATCGCGGCCTCCGAAACACCCTCATCGCGATGGTGGTATACGTCGCGCTCCTCGTCGTCGCGGTGTTTCCCTCCGGCTCGCCGTTCCGGGGGGAGGACGGCGCGCTCGTGCCGTCGCCGCTCCTCGACGGGGTGGTGCCGATCATATTTTCGTCTTCTTCATCGTCGTCGCGCTCGCGTATGGGATCACGGTCGGGGCGATAAACACTCCGGCGGACATACCCCGTCTCATGGGGGAGACGATTGCCGGGATGGCCGGGTTCATCGTGCTTATATTCGCGGCGGCGCAGTTTCTCGCGTACTTCGAGTACTCGAATCTTTCGACGTGGATCGCGGTGAGTGGCGCGGGTTTCCTCGAAGGGATAAACCTCACCGGACTCCCGATCCTCTTCGGCTTCATCTTCGTGACGGCGATTTTGAGCTTCGTGATATACAGCGGGAGCGCGTTGTGGGCGATACTCGCCCCGATCTTCATCCCGCTCTTCTTCCTCCTCGACTATAATCCGGCGTACGTTCAAGCCGCGTACCGCATCGCCGACTCCTCGACGAATGTCCTCACTCCGCTCAATCCATACGTCCCGCTCGTTCTCGCGTTCATTCAGCAATACGACCGCCGGGCGGGCTTCGGAACCCTCTTCTCGATGATGCTTCCGTATACCGTTATATTCCTTCTTTTATGGACGATCCTCTTCGCCGTATGGGCGATCATCGGCCTTCCGGTGGGGCCGGGCGAAGGACTCCGCGTGGAGGGATGAAGTCGTGTCGCCGGGCCGCTTCTCGCAAAGCGCGAATGAGAAGCCACGCTCGACGCGACGCATGCCACGAGTCGTTCCGGCGGAGAAGCCCCCGGCGACATCCATCTCGTGGGCGAGGAGCTTTTCTTTTATATGCACGCCCCCGTCGAATCCGGTCAAAGATCCATCCGAGCCGACGACCCGGTGGCACGGCACGATGAGCGGAAGCCGGTTCGCCGCGTTCGCCCCCCCGACCGCCCTCGCCGACGAGGCTCCGCGCCCGGCCATTGCCGAGATCTCCGAATACATCCGCGTCTCCCCGAACGGGATGCGGACGAGCGACCGCCATACGGACATCCGCCACTCCGAAACGTCCGGCATCGCGAGCGGCGTGTCGAACTTCCGGCGGATGCCTTCGGTGTATTCGAGGAGCTCCGTCCGCGCCGCCTTTGTTTTGTCCGGGTTTCGCACGATGACGAACCCGGCGCGTTCGAGGTCGTCTTCCATCTTCGTTTCGTACTCGCCCTCCTCGAATCGGAGGCGGAGGAACGCCCCGCCTCCATCCACGGCGAAGACGACCTTTCCGGCGGGGGAGTCGGCGGTGTCGAGGTATGCGCGGCGCGATTCCATCACGCGATTATGCCACGTTACGGGGGGATCCGTCCGGTTTCGCCGCCGTGTTTACAATCCACTTTGCCACGCTTTATACTGACTCGCGGAAAGGGAGGAAATGCCGGAGAGGAGCGTCTATGGAAACGGGGAGTCCGTTCATGCCCGATGGACAAAACGAGGGCGTCCCACGTCTCGGACTTCTCTCCGAGAGGCCGATGCGAAGCCGACCATTCCACTCCATAGTCCATAGCGCGGAGCGAAGAAAAGGGGAGAAACTTTGAACAGGAAAATCTTCACCGGAGGCACGGTCGTGACCGCCGACGGAAGCTACGAAGCCGATGTGATGGTCGAAGAAGAGAAGATCGTCGCGGTCGGGCGGGATCTCCCGCACGACGAAGCCGACGAAATGGTGGACGCATCCGGCAAACTCGTCATGCCCGGCTTCATAGACGGACACACCCACATGGACATGCCCTTCGGGGGAACCATGACCGCCGACGACTGGGCGACCGGGACGGCGGCGGCACTCGCGGGCGGCACGACAACCATCGTGGATTTCTCTTTGCAAGACGTCGAGGGAACTCTTTCCGAAGCCATCGAAACGTGGCATGGAAAAGCCGACGGAAAAGCACTCATTGATTATGGTTTCCACGTCGCCATCACGAATCTCACCGAGGAAATAAAAGCGGAGATCCCGAGTCTCGCCGCGCTCGGCGTCTCGTCCATAAAAATCTTCATGGCGTACAAAGGGACACCTTTATACACCGAGGATGACGACCTCTTCGAGGCGATGCAAATAGCGAGGAGCGCCGGAATACTCGTCATGGTTCACGCCGAGAACGGCGACGTCATCGCCAAGTTGCAGGAACAAGCCCTCGTTCGGGGCTTCACCTCCCCGAAGTTCCATGCCTTGACCCGCCCCGAGGAAGTCGAGGCCGAGGCGACGAATCGGGCGATACAGCTCGCAGAGATCGCGCAAGCTCCCCTCCTCGTCGTCCACGTCTCGTGCGCCGCCGCGCTCGAGCCGATCCACCGCGCCCACGAACTCGGGCAAACGGTGTACGCCGAGACGTGTCCGCAGTATTTCGTGTTCTCCTTCGACGATCTCGACCGAGACGGGTTCGAGGGGGCGAAGTATGTGTGTTCGCCGCCGCTTCGCGAGAAGTGGAATCGGGAGCCATTGTGGCGAGGTTTGCAAATCGGGGATCTCCACATTTTCGGCTCCGATCACTGCTCGTTCAATTACGAGGGGCAAAAGGAACTCGGTCTCGACGACTTCACGAAGATCCCGAACGGATGCCCCGGCGCCGAAGAACGGGCGATGACTTTGTGGACGCACGGTGTTTCCAAAGGGAAGGTTTCCGAAAACCAATTCGTCGCGCTCCTTTCGACGAATCAGGCGAAGGTGCATGGCCTGTACCCGAGGAAGGGCGCGCTCGTGCCGGGAGCCGACGCCGACATCGTTTTATGGGATCCCGCGCTGGAAACCACGGCCTCCGTCGCGAACCGCCATGGCAACGTTGACTATACGCCGTACGAGGGGATGTCTTTCACTGGCGGGCCGTCGTCGGTGTATGTGCGGGGGAATCTCGCGTACCGGAACGGAGAAATAATCGCCGAGCATGGCTCCGGGCGTTTCGTCGAGAGAAGTTTCGACCATCCGGCGATTTAAGGAGGATGACTCCATGAACCCCGAAGAATTACGCGAGCGGCAAAAGTCGGTTCTCCCGGACTGGGTCTCCCTGAATTACGAACGCCCGATGGAACTCGTCCGGGGCGAGGGTTTCCGAGTATGGGACTCCGAGGGAAACGAATATCTCGACCTCTTCGGCGGCATCGTCACGACGATATCGGGACACAACGTGCCGGAGATAGTCGAGGCGGTGAAGAGGCAGTCGGAGAAGATCTTCCACTCCTCGACTTTGTATATGATCGAAAACCAAGTGAAGCTCGCGGAGAAATTGATTTCCCTCTCCCCGATCTCCGGCGATCAAAAAGTGTTCTTCGTCGGGAGCGGGTCGGAGGCGAACGAGGCCTCTCTCCTTTGCGCGACGAATTATCGGGGATCGAGTGAGATCCTCGCCCTCCGAGGTTCGTATCATGGCGGTTCGTTCGGGACGATGAGCGTCACGGGACAGTCGTCGTGGCGTTCGACATCCCGCTCCGCGCTCGATGTCTCGTACGCGATGAACCCGCACCGGAGTTATAGCCCGCTCAACCGTGGCGGCGACCTCGCCACGGCCGCCGCCGAGGACGTGCGAGACGTCATCGAGACGACGACCACCGGACACGTCGCGGCGCTCATCGCCGAGCCGATACAAGGTGTCGGCGGCTTCATCGAACCCCCGAGGGGATACTTCGAGCGGGTGAAGGGGATCCTCGACGAGTCGGGCATCCTCTTTATCTCGGACGAGGTGCAAACCGCATTCGGTCGGACGGGTTCGCATTTCTGGGGCATCGAGGCGCATGGCGTCGAGCCGGACCTCGCGACGATGGCGAAGGGTCTCGGGAACGGACTCGCGATCGGGGCGGTGATGGGACGCTCCGAAATAATTGACTCGATCTCCCCGAAGCTCCACATCTCGACCTTCGGCGGGAACCACATCTCCTCGGCT
>JACDAJ010000166.1 GCA_013695475.1 Rubrobacter sp.
TCGGACTGGGAGATGCCCCGCCGCCTCGGTCGCCTCTTCGACGGCGTGGATCAACTCGTGCGCGGATACCGCCCCGAAACCGTCGCCATCGAAGAACTCTTTTTCAACACGAACGTCACGACCGGAATAACCGTCGGACAGGCTCGCGGCGTCGCCATGCTCGCCGCGTACAAAGCGGGGGTCTCCGTCGCGGAATACACGCCTTTGCAGGTGAAACAGGCGATTACATCATACGGGAGAGCCGACAAACGCCAGGTTCAGGAAATGGTGCGGGCATTGCTCAACCTGCGTGAGATTCCGAAGCCCGACGACGCAGCCGACGGACTCGCCATCGCGATCACACACGCCTTTTCGAGCGGCGTGGACGGAGGCGGGAGAACGTCGCCGAAACACTCTCGGAAGGCATCATTCGGGGTGGGAAATAACGGCTCGTAAAGGATAATGACGGTATGATCCACAGACTTCGCGGACAACTCGTCGAGAAGGACAACGAAGGCGTCACCGTGGATTGCGGCGGTGTCGGGTACCGGACGCTCTCCTCGATAACGACGGTTCAAAATCTGCCGCCCGTCGGGGAGGAGTGCGTCGTCCACACGCGCATGGTCGTGCGCGAGGACGCGATGCTCCTCTTCGGGTTCGCCACAAAAGACGAGAGAGCCGTCTTCGACGCGCTCACCGGAGTGAGCAAAGTCGGGCCGAAGATGGCTCTCGCCGTCCTCTCGGCGATGAAGCCTCGGGAGGTGTCCGAGGCCGTGGCGAGGGGCGATGTCCTCAAATTCGCCTCCGTCTCGGGTCTCGGGAAGAAGACCGCCGAACGCCTCGTCCTCGAACTGAAAGGGAAGGAGATGGCCTTCTTCGAGGCCGAACCGTCTGTTTCGGGGAACGGTTCCGGCGCGGCGTCGGACTCCGAGTCATCGGCCTTCGGCGGGCCGTACATGGAGGCTCGGGAGGCATTGACGGGACTCGGGTATTCGCTCGACGAGGCGGAGTACGTTCTCAACGAGGTTCCTCCGCAGGAAACCGTCGAGGCGTATATAAAGGCCGCCCTCCGGAAAATCGGGGGGAGGCGATGATCCGTGAACGATGAGCGCGACGATTTCACGGTCGGCGTGGAGCCGGGCGGGGGCGATCCCCCCGGCTCCGGCACGGACGAGGACATAACCGGACCCGCCGGGCCGATGGGGGCGCCTCCGGGCGGCATGGACGACGGCGACTCGGTTGGCGGGGACTCACCCGGCGACTTCGCGCCGAGCGAGGACATAACCGGAGCCGCCGGGCCGATGGGAATGCCACCCGGCGGGATGGACGACGGATTCGATGGCGGCGACCGACCGCTCGATCCGGAGCCTTTCGAGGGAGACGACGAGCCGACGCTCCGCCCGAGGAGCCTCGACGAGTTCATCGGGCAGGAAAAGCTGAAAGAGAACCTCCACATCTTCGTCGAGGCGGCGAAGCAAAGGGGCGAGCCGCTCGACCATATGCTCCTCGCCGGGCCGCCGGGGCTTGGGAAGACGAGCCTTTGCCGCATCCTCGCCACCGAGATGGGCGTTCAGCTTCATCCCACGAGCGGGCCGAGTTTGGAGCGGGCCGGGGACATGGCCGCCATCCTCACCGCTTTGGATGAGGGCGATTTCCTCTTCGTGGACGAAATACATCGGCTGAATCGGCAGATCGAAGAGATCCTCTATCCGGCGATGGAGGATTACGCGATGGACATCGTCCTCGGGCAAGGGCCGTCGGCACGCACCATTCGCATGGACCTCCCGCGCTTCACGCTCGTCGGGGCGACGACGCGGACGGGACTCATGACGAAGCCGCTCCTCGACCGCTTCGGGTATTCGGCGCGCCTCGAATACTACGAAGCGGCGGATCTCAAAAAAATAGTCGTCCGCACAGCGGGCATCCTCGACGTGCCGATCACCGAGAGTGGAGCCGACCAACTTTCGTCCCGGAGCCGCGGCACCCCGCGCATAGCGAACCGCCTCCTGAAAAGAGTCCGCGACTACGCGCAGGTTGTCGGCGACGGAACCATTGACGACGAGACCGCCCACAAAGCCCTCGAAATGCAGGGAGTGGACGATCTCGGCCTCGACCGGGCCGACCGCGACTATCTCGGCCTGATTATAAAGAAGTTCGACGGCGGCCCCGTCGGGGTCGGAACCATCTCCGTCGCCCTCGGCGAAGCGAGGGACACCGTCGAGGACGTATACGAGCCGTATCTTCTCCAAAGCGGCTTGATTCAAAGGACAAGCCGGGGCCGCATCGCCACGCGGCGGGCATACGGCCACCTCGGCATTCCCGCGCCGGACGGTTCGCCGGACGAGCCGTTGTGGTGAGAAGTACCGGGAGTGGAGATGCACTCGCTTCGCTCGTTTCGGGAGTCGGGAACCCTCGCCGGATTCGAACGTGACGACGGCGGGCGTGGGTTTCGGCTCTTTGCCTTTCCCGATTCCCCACTCCCGAAGCGCCGCGAAGCGGCGCGGCTCCCGACTCCCGGCACTTTTGTTAGCATCCCACTCATGACTCGCATCTCTCCGCACGAATTCGCCGCCCGGTGGGAGAAGTCTTCGCTTTCGGAGCGGGCTTCTTATCAGCCGCATTTTTTGGATCTTTGCGATATGCTCGATGCGCCGAAGCCCTCCGAGGAAGACCCGTCGGGGGATTTTTATACTTTCGAGAAGGGCGTCGAGAAGACGGGGGGCGGGAAGGGGTTCGCGGATGTCTGGCGGAAGGACTTTTTCGCCATCGAATACAAGGGGAAGCACCGAGATCTCGGGTCGGCTTATTCGCAGCTTTTGCAATACCGCGAGTCGCTCGGCAATCCGCCCCTCCTCGTCGTCACGGACATGGATCGCTTCGAGGTCCATACGAACTTCACCGGTACCGTCCCGACGGTTCATCGGTTCTCGAACCGGGAGATCGGGGAGAGCGCGAACCTCCGCGTTTTGCGGGCGATGTTCGAAGACCCGTATTCGCTCCGGCCTTCCCGGACAGTCGAGAGCGTCACCGAGGAGGCCGCCTCGAAGTTCGCGCTCCTCGCCGACGGGATGCGCGCCCGCGGCGTCGAGCCTCGGGCGGCGGCCCGGTTTTTGAACAAACTTCTTTTTTGCCTCTTCGCCGAGGATATCGGCCTTTTGCCGAAGGGGCTTTTCACCGAGGTCGTACAAAGGGGCGTGAGAAAGAAGGAGACGTTTAATCGGAACATCGGCCACCTTTTCGAGGCGATGGCCGACGGCGGGGAGTTCGCTTTGCGAGACATCCTCCGTTTCAACGGCGGACTTTTCGAGGACGCCGAGGTCGTCGAGCTTGTGGACGCGGAGATTCGGGTTCTTCTCGAAGCCGCCCGGCTCGACTGGGGGGCGGTCGAACCCGCCATCTTCGGGACGCTTTTCGAGCGTTCGCTCGACCCGTCGCAGCGCGCCCGCCTCGGGGCGCACTATACCGGGAGGGAGGATATTCTCGCCGTCGTCGAGCCGGTCCTCATGGCGCCGCTCCGCCGCGAGTGGGACGAGGTGCGGGGGAGGGCCGCGAAGGAGGCCGACGACGCTCGCGGCCAGTCCGGGCGAAAGGCCGAGAACACCCTTCGGCGGGCCGAGGCCGGGCTTCGGGAGTTCGCCGGGAGGCTCGCCGCGGTTCGGGTTCTCGATCCCGCATGCGGATCGGGGAACTTTCTTTACGTCGCGTTGAAAGAACTCCTCGACCTCGAAAAAGAAGTGTCGGCTTATGCGGGGGAGATCGGGCTGACTCCGTTCTTCCCGGAGGTCGGCCCCAGACAGCTTTTCGGCGTCGAGACGAGTCCATACGCCCACGAACTCGCGCAAGTCGCCGTTTGGATCGGGTACCTTCAATGGACCCGCGACAACGGCTTCGGCCGCCCCGAAGAACCCATCCTCGGCCCCATGACGAACATAAAGTGGATGGACGCCGTTTTATCCCACGACGAAGCCGGAAACCCCATCGAACCCGAATGGCCCGAAGCCGACGTCATCATCGGAAACCCGCCGTTTCTCGGTGGAAAGCGTATGCGCTCGGAACTCGACGACGCATACGTGGACGACCTCTTCGCCCTTTACCAAAACCGCGTCCCACGCGAAGCCGACCTCGTCACATATTGGTTCGAGAAGGCTCGGAGCCTCATCTCCGACGGCAAACTCGAACGCGCCGGGCTTCTCGCCACGAACTCGATCCGGGGCGGCGCGAACCGAAGAGTTTTGCAACGCATAAAAGAGACGGGCGACATCTTCTTCGCCGAGTCCGACCGACCGTGGATTTTGAACGGAGCCGCCGTCCGAGTCTCGATGGTCGGCTTCGACGATGGATCGGAGGGGGAAAAGATGCTCGATGGCGCGCCCGCCGACGCCGTAAACTCCGACCTCACGGGCGCGCTCGATCTCACATCGGCCTCTCGCCTCGCCGAGAACTCGAACCTCGCATTCATGGGCGACACGAAAGGCGGCCCGTTCGACCTCTCGCCGGACATCGCGCGAAAACTTCTCTCCGCCACCGGAAACCCGAACGGAAGGCCGAACACCGATGTCATCCGTCCGTGGGTGAACGGACTCGACATCACCCGAAGGCCGCGAGGCTTCCACATCATAGACTTCGGAACCGAAATGTCCCTTGAAGACGCCGCCCTTTACGAAGCCCCGTTCGAGTACGTCAACGAACACGTTCGTCCGAAGCGCGAGAAGAGCCGTTCGACCCGGAGCGAATGGTGGCTCCACGAACGGCCTCGCGTGGATATGCGCCGCGCGCTCAATGGTATGGAACGTTTCATAGTGACGCCATCGGTCGCCAAATATAGATTGTTCGCGTGGTCTTCGCCTCCGACCCTCGTGGATCACGCCGCGTTCGCATTCGCCCGAGACGACGACTATTTCTTCGGCGTACTCCATTCGAGGGCGCATGAAATATGGTCGCTTCGGATGGGGACTTCGCTCGAAGATCGCCCCCGGTACACGCCGACGACGTGTTTCGAGACGTTCCCCCTTCCGTGGCCGCCGGGAGGGGAGCCGGAGGGGGATGTCCGCGTGGAGGCGATCTCGGAGGCGGCGAGGCGGCTCGACGAGCTTCGGCGGAGATGGCTCGACCCGGAGGGCGCGTCGGAACCCGAGCTAAAAAAGCGGACGCTCACGAACCTTTACAACGCCCGCCCGACATGGCTCGAAAACGCGCACCGCGCCCTCGACGGGGCCGTGTTCGAGGCGTATGGATGGACATCCGACATCACCGACGAGGATATTCTCAAAGAGCTTCTCGCCATGAAC
>JACDAJ010000201.1 GCA_013695475.1 Rubrobacter sp.
TCGTAGAAGAAGTCGCAGATGTCGTCGTAGATCGCCGCGACTTTCTTGGAGTAGTCGAAGAATTGCTGCAAACGGAGGTATATCTCGTTGAAGGTCGAGATGTTCACCGTCGCGCTCACGCCCCCCGGCACCATCGTCTGCGGATGGGGGAACTTGCCGCCGATCAAGACGTACGCCTCTTTGGCGACCCGCGTCATGTGGAGCGCCTCAAGATACAGCTTGCCGGTCAGCGCGTTCATGTCCACCATGATCTCCCCGACGGTGGCGTACCCATGCACGTTCGCGTGCGGCGCCTCGGTCCTCTCCGCCGAAGCCCACAACTCGGGGTTCGTCTTTCGAATGATGGACTCCGAATAGTCCGGCCCCGCCAAAAGAAAGAGGTGAAGCGGGAGGTCGAGGAGGTATTCGAGGACCGAGAGCATGTTCCGGATGACGATCCCCATCGGCGGCGGCTTTACGCCCACGGCCATCTCGGTGGCGAGCGCCGCCGTCCCGGAATGCGTCCCGCCGCACACCCCGCACGCCCGGCTGGTTATGTAAATGGCGTCGCGCGGGTCGCGGCCCATCATGATGATCTCATACCCCCGGAAGAGCGTGGCGACGGAGCGGCTTTCGAGAACCTTCCGCTCTTCGAGATCCACCACGGTGTGGAACGCCAGCGCCCCGGCCACGCGAGTTACGGGGTCGTAGTTTTTCTGTTCGATGTGTCCGTTGCGCTCCAGCAAGTCCTCGATCTGATCCCGAGTGAGGGTGCTTACCGCGCCGCCGTTCAAATCGGGACTCCGCTCCATACCATACGGGTCGCGGACATCCTCCCTCAAATACGGCTGCCCCTCGGCGTCGAACTCCACCGGTAGATTCTTAAAGCACATAAGCCCCCCTATTCCCGTTCCAGCATTTTGCCGACGCCTTCGAGGTGCCGATCGGTTTCCTGCAAATCCCCCCGGAGAGCCTTCAACGCCCCGTTGATGGTGCCGAGATGCTCCGGCAAAGGCCGGGCGTGTCCCTGAATCGCCTGCAATCCCCCCACGAGCTTCACCAAATGTTGGTCCGCCCGATTCAAATAATAGGCAATCCCCACAAGATAGACGACAAGCACAAGGACGACTATGGCTATCGCCGCCAGCGTCAGATAAGTCAGGATCATGTCGCCCTCCCCGTCCGGGCCTCGAACACTCCCTCGATGGCTCCGGTATGCTCCTCGATGCTCCCAGCCGTTCCCAAAATGTCCGTCGCCACGGAGATGGTGTCTTCCAGTGCCTCGATGTTCGCCGTGTTCCCGGCTATGCCCACCCCGGCTTCGAGAGATTTGGCCGCGTAGCGTTCGATCTCGCGCGCGGCATTCAAGGCGCGGTTCAGCAAATACACGGCCAGCGGAAGCACGACCACCACCGCGACTATGAGGGTTGCCCACCAGATCACATATACGGCTACCGGTATCTCCACTATTCCTCCTCCCCTTGCCGCCCGGCGGCCTCGATGGTCCGCACGAGATGGCCGTCTATGCTTTTCAAACCCCCCGCCGCCTGGGTGAGTCCCTCGTTGAGCCGGGTAACCTCCAGCCCGAGGTGGCTCGTCTCCTTCTCGATGGCGCGGAGGCCGAAAGCGATCTTGCTGAGATAGCTCGTCCCGTGGCTGTAACCCCGAGGCGAAGAGCCGCCGATGCTTTCGAGAGCCTCGATTATCCGGACCAAATAGAAAACCAAAGCCCCGAAAAGCACGACCACCCCGAGCGCCGAAAGCGTCATCAAAAGCACGGTCATCTCAAGTCTCCTTGTCCTCGACCGAGGACGCACTGCGGTCACATGGGACAGTCGAGCGCATGCTCCTCGATGGCCGCCGTGGCCCCGTCAATGCCACCCGCCCGTTCCAGAATCCCATCCACCACCTGATTCGTCCGATGCAGCATGGGAATATGAACCGTATTGTTCGCTATCCGCTGCCCCACCGTCCAGATTCCCGAGACCCCTTCCTCTATCTGCTTCGCCGTGCGAACGATGAGCGTGAGCAAAACCGCCACGACCACGATCACCACAACCCCGAGTCCCAACGAAACCCCCCACACGAGATAGGCCGCCCCTTCGCTTACCAGCGCGATCGTCATGTCCGGCCTCCTCCGGTCGGCGAGCGTTCACCGTGAAGGGCGCCGGAGATACCGGCCCCCCGCTCCTCGATGCTCTCGGCGGTTTCGAGGATTTCTCCGGCGACCTCGTTGGTTTCGGCGAGCGCCCAGATTATTTTGGTGTCCTCGGCTATATGCTCGGCGGCTTCGAGAGCCTGTCCGGCGTGGGTGAGGATGCGCCGGGCGACGATGATGATGGCTATGAGGAGGGCCGCCGCGAGGAGAACCACGACCGCCCCGATGACGAGTCCGATAGTCCACGTCGAGTAAAGCTGCGCGTCGGTCATCGGCTCACTCCCTCCCCTCGGTCTCCCGCACGTCGTGGGGAGCGTCCATGCCCCTGACTCGGGACGGCCTGTCCGTCGCCCACTTGTCCGAGTCGTCCCGACCGGGCTTCTTCGAGCCGCTGAACTGGAGCTTCTCGTAGAAGAAGTGGACCGTCTTGTCGAGAAGGCTGGGCTTCTCCACATTGCCCCAGCCGCTCGGAACCTCTCCGCCGTAAAGCTCGTCCCACCGGACTTCGCGGCTGACGTTGTGGTTACTCAAAGCCCGCAGTCGCCGCATCCCGAACCCCACAGTCCGCGAAGCGGCACTCGAAACCGCCGACCCCGGCGGAGCCTTGTAAAACGGCGCGAACTTGTCCGGGAAGCCCGGCATGGTGCATCCGATGCACGGCCCGCCGGCGGCCATGCAGCCGCCCATGTGCGACTGCGCCCCGCGGGAGACGATGTTGCAATTCACAACCGGCCCCCAGCAGCCCACCTCGACGAGGCACTCCTTGTCGCCGTAGTCCTCGGCGAACACGCCCTCCTCGTAGTATCCGGCGCGGGTGCATCCGCGGTGGACAGTCTCGTTGAACAGCCAGGCGGGACGGCCAAGCTCGTCGAACTCCGGCAGCGGCCCCATGCCCTGCAAAAATAGGAGGATCGCCGCCACCGTCTCCGTGAAATTGTCCCCCACGGGGGCGCAGCCCGGAATGTTTATGACCGGAAGTCCGAGCGCGCTCCGGAAGTCCTTCCCGAGACGATCCATCACGCTCATCGAACCCGTCGGGTTCCCCGCCGCCGCCGGGATGCCGCCCCACGTCGCGCACGTACCGATCGCGATGACCGCCGCCGCTCCCGGAGCCATCTCCACCATCCGGTCGGCGGTCGGGAAAGGCCGATCCCCGCCCTCGATAACTTGATCCCCCATCGCCGAGAAATACCCGCCGTTCTCGGCGGCGATGCGCTCGTCGGCGATGGAGCCTTCGTATATGCACACATACGGAGCGTCGAGTTCGCCCTTAGCCGCGAGTTCGAAGGGATGGATGAACTCGTCCCCGACCTCCACCGAAAGAACCGGGTGATGAAGGACGACCTTCGGAAGGCCCGCGATGCTCCCGGTCATAAGATCCTCGACGCTCGGGTTCGTCGCCCCGGTCGCGGAGATCGAACACCCGTCGCAGCTCATCCCCGCCAGCCAGAAAGCGTGGACGACCTTGACCGGCCCCTCCGGAACCCTTCTCCGCTCGGCCTCCGGTTCCTGAATCCGCTCCGGCGGTGTTTCGACGCCGACTGCGGGAGTCTGGATCGTCATGCCCGGCCTCCTCTCCCGTTGCCCATCGTTTGCCCTTCGAGAAGATCGGCTATTAGCTCGATGGAGCCGACCGCCGGCGCGGCCGGCTCGTAGTCCATAAGTGCTCGTCCCTCCCGATCCGCTTCCTGAATCGCCTCGTCCCACGGCACCACGCCGCCGACCTCGATGCCATGCTCCCCGCAATACGAGCGGATGATCTCCTCATCCCGCTCGCTCCGCACCTTGTTGGCGACCGCCCATACATGCTCGATGCCAAGCTCCTTCGCCAGAGGAGCCATTCTTCCCACAGTCTCCAGCGACCGGAAGTATGGCTCCGTAACCATGAGCATCGCGTCCACGTGGCGGATGGTGGCGCGGCTCATGTGTTCGATGGAGGCTTCCATGTCCGTGAGGGTCACGGTTTCCCCGTTGCTTCCCGTCGCCAGCTCACCGAGCAGGCCGCGCACACGAGCGTGCGCCGCGCACAGTCACCCGGCTCC
>JACDAJ010000214.1 GCA_013695475.1 Rubrobacter sp.
CGGCGAGGGACGCGATGGGGATGCGCTCGCTGTATTACCGGAGCGAGGGGGGCCGGTTTCTGTTCGGGACGGAGGCGAAGCAAATCCTTGCGGCACCGGGGGTGCCGAGGAGGATCTTCGAGCCCGCTCTCGGGGCGCATCTCGCGGGGCCGTATGGTTTGCCGGAGTGGAGTTTCTACGAAGGCATATCGCAGCTCGCACCGGCCCACGCGCTCGTGGCGGATGCGGATGGGGTTCGAGTGTGGAGATACTGGGAGCCGGACGCCGACCTTCGCATCGAGTATTCGAGTGAAGAGGAGTACGCGGAGCATTTCCTCGAAGTGTTCACGGAATCGGTGCGGGCGAGGATGCGGAGCGCGAAGCCGGTCGGGCTATTCCTTAGCGGGGGGATGGACTCGGGGAGCGTCGCTTCGGTGGCGGGGAGGATGGCGCGGCTCGGAGGGTCGCCGGCCCCCTCGTTCCGGGCGTATTCGTGGGCGTTCGAGGAGCTTGCCGACTCGGATGAGCGGCACATAAGCGAGGGCATAGCCCGGCATTACGGGTTCCGCGCGGTGGATGTTCCCGCCGACGACATGTGGCCGTTGAAAGGGTATCCGGATCACGGTCCGGACGCGGACTCGCCGCTCATATGGGTCTACGAGCCGTTGCACGAACGGACGCTCTCGATGGCCCGCTCCGACGGCGTGGGCATCATGATGTCCGGCGACCGGGGGGACGAGATGGTCGGCGACTGGGTCTTCGACCATCCGGGCCTCCTTCGGGCGAGACGGTTTATGACGCTGTACGAAGAACTCCGCGCGCACGGCCGCATGAACGGCGTCTCCACGAGAGCGGCGTTCGTGAATTATCTCCTCAAACCCGCGCTCGACGAGATGTGGCCCGACGGTATGGGCTTCGCGAAAAGAGTCCGGAGGAGCTTCGGGGGGAGTCGAATCCCCGCCGCGTATCCCGACTGGGTGAGGCCCGAGTTCGCCCGGCGAATAGACCTCGAAGGCATCATCGCGGAGAGCGAGCCTCGGACGACGATGAGCGGTCATGCGCGGCGAATCCGGTATGGCCGGATCTTCTCGTACGCCATTGCGCGGCTGCTTTCGGTCAACGAGCGGACGTGGAGCCGCTTCGGACTCTCTTTCGCCGACCCGTTCAGCGACCGGAGGCTCGCCGAGTTCGTCCTCGCCGTCCCGCAGTGGCGGGTTCAAAGCGCGCGCCGTCCGAAGCGCGTGGCCCGCCTCGCCATGCGCGGCGTCATGCCCGAGGAAAGCCTTCGGACGGCGGGCAAGATCATCCCCGAGTCCCTCTTCGACCGCGGATTCAAAGACCGGGCGAGAGACACCGTCCTCGATCTGACGACGAACTCCGAGGCCGCCGCCCGCGGATACCTCGACGAAAAAGCCTTCCACGCCCACTACGACGCCTTCCTCCGCGGCGAACCCACGATAGATTTCTGGTGGCCGGTAAACCTCGAAATGTGGCTCCGACATCATTGGAGCTGAAATTTACCGTAACTTTGGGATCGAAATGCACACTTTGGTGCGCGTACTTTAGTGTGAGAAAAGGATTAATACGTTTTTGCACGTTCGGATGCTTAAAGTGCCATAAGCCTTCAACGTTTCGATGAACCATGATACATTCGAATCGGTTACAAAAGGAGCGGTTCGTTCGGAAGTTCAAGCGGACGGACGGCCACGACAGCGAAGGAGAGGAAGCGATGGAGAAGAAAGCGTACACCCCCCCGAAGCTCAACAAGTGGGGAACGGTCGCCGATCTGACGAAGACCGGAAACACCATGCCCGGCATCGACGGCAAGGGCGGAAGCAAGCCGAGCAAGGGCGTGTAAGCGCAGAAAAGCTCGGCAAGAAGCCCCCGGAGGTTCTCTCCTCCGGGGGCTTCTCGCGCTGTTATAATTTTCGCGCTGAATCACGGTTCTCGGAGAGGTGGGGTTCCGGTATGCGAACATCGGATCGAAGTCTTCTCGTGTCCGCTTTGAAAACGGGTTTCGACGCGCCGTATGGAATTCCGGCGGAGCGGGACGCCGCGACTTCTTTGCTTTCCCTCGCCTCGGCCCTCTCCGCGAGTTCGCAGTGGAGAGAGATGCCGCACGCGACGCTAGTCGTCCGGAGTTCGCCGGAGTCGGTTCTCGGGGTCATGGGGTATTTCGACGAAGCCGGGAGGGCGAGGCTCGAAGGGCTTCGCTGGCAACTCGACAATGTTCTTCCGCGCCTTCGATACGTCGGATACGAAGAGGCCGAGCGCGAGTCGGAGCGGCTCGCGGAGCGGCTCGTGGAGAGGTTCGGGCGCGAAGAACTCGAAGGTTTCCACTTCGCCGCCATGCCGCGCGGCGGGTTCATCGTGCTTGGCATGCTCGCGTACGCGCTCGGGCTTCGGCGCGGGCAGCTCGAGCCGGGGCCGCC
>JACDAJ010000216.1 GCA_013695475.1 Rubrobacter sp.
CCGGGTTCGTATCCTGAAATTCATCCACGACGACGAGATCGTATCGGTCGCGGTACGGCCCGCCCGCCGCCTCGTCCTCCAAAGTTCGGATCGCCATCTCGACCATATCCTGATATTGCAAAAGCCCCATCCGAGTCCGGTTCGCCTCGAACCTTTGGGCGAGGGTTGTGAGGTCGAGGCGATCCTCGAAAACTCGCCTCATCTCATCCGTCGCCCGAGGGTCTTCGAGGTCGCGCTCCGTCCGAACCCGGACATCCTCCAAACCCACAAGCTCGTTCCTCGCCTCGCGGAGGAGCCGCATAGTATTCTCGGCCACCGTCGCCGGGTTCGAGAGGTCGAGCCGACGGAGCGAGAGGTCCTCGGAGGCGAGGTCATCCAAAACCATGAGCCACGCCCGAGCCTGGCGAAGCACGGGCGCGTCGGAGGGGATGCCGAGCCTCGTCGCATTCTCCCTCGCGAGGCCGAACGCGAGCCGATGGAAGTTCGACACCGTGAGTTTGAGAGAAGCCTCCCCGATGCGCGAAAGAAGACGCTCGCGCATCTCCTCGGCGGCCTTCACCGTGAAAGTTATGGCGAGGACGCGCTCCGGCGCGACCCCGCCATCCCCGTCCGCATAGTCCCGAACCTTCCGGGCCACGAACTCCGTCATCGTGTGCGTCTTCCCGCTCCCCGCCCCCGCGAGGACGCGAGCCGGGCCTTTTTCGAGGCGGATGACTTTTCGTTGCTCGTCGGTGTGCCGGGGCCTCGCCTTCATACGTCGCTTCGCTCAGATGAGTCGGGAGGTCGGGAGGCAATCGCTTCGCTCGTTTTGGGAGTCGAGAAAGACGAGGAATCGAGGCATCCGCCGCCGAAGCCTTCCGTCGGATCCGTCGAAAATTTATCAGGCGGGAAAGTGAAACCGCCGAAGAAAAGCAGGTCGAGAATACCCCGACTCCCGACTCCCGAAGCGTCGCGGAGAGGAACGCGGAGCGACGCGCCTCCCGACTCCCGATCTCTCAAACCCACGATTCTCCCTCCCGTCCGACGGACTCTCGCCAATTCGACCGGAGGCTTCGGCGGCGGGGGTTTCGCCTCATGCCTTTCCCGACCCTCGACTTTCTTTCCTCCGGCACCCTCGCCCTCCCGCCCGACGGAATCTCGACGAGTTCGAGAGAATATCCCGGCGGCGAACGCCTCGCCCACATGCTTTCCCCGACTCCCGACTTTCTCTTCCCAAACACCTTCTCCTTCGCGCCAAACGGACTCTCGCCGGACTCGACGGGATGCTTCGGCGATACGGGTTTCGATGCCGTGTTTCCCCCGACTTCCGACTCCCGGTATTTCACATCCACGGTTCTCCCTCCCGATGCGCCGGACACACCGACTTGAAATCGCACTTCTCGCACAGGGACTCGTCCCTCGGACTCGGAGGGTATCCCCCGGCGAGGAGTCCCTCCATGAGGGCGTGGATCCCCGCCTCGAAGCCTTCGCGCCAGTTTTCGGAGTCGCCGAGCGTCCTCTTCGTGGGCTGTCCGCTCTTCAAAATTTTCCGCACGTACCTCGCCTCCGCCGCGTCGGCCCCGGCCCCGAGCGTCCGAAGCGCGAGGGTCGGGTCGCCTTCGACGGTTTTCTGAGTCTGCTCGCCGCCCGTCGAGACTTTGAGATGGATGAGTTTTCCGTCGCGCTCGACAATCGGCCCGTGCTTCCCGCCGATGTTTCGCCCACCGAATTGCAGACTCCATTCGCCGCCCGTCTCGACGAGTTCGCTTCGTACCTCCTTCGCCCATTCCTCGCAGCCCGGACACACCCGCCGGGCCTCGCGCCGCCAATGCTCCGTGAACGCCGGGCCGCCAAACTCGCCCTTCTCATCCCCATCCTCGATCTCCTTCGCGACCGCCTCCCCGAGCGTCTCATGGTTCCCCGAAAGAAACTCCTCGAAGCCGGCGAGGAAGACCCTTCCAAACGTCCCTCTTCCGGGTACGAAACCGCCGCCCCTTTCCACCGGACTCCCGACGGCTCGGGTGAGGCGGCTCATGAACGCCCGCCTCGGACAATCCATGATCGCCGCGACCTCCCGCTCCCGAAGATCACGCCCGTCCGGCGGCGGCCCATCCCCTTCCGTGTCCGCGACATACCGCCACCACGGCGACTCGGGCTTTCCGGGGCGTTCGTCCATCTCGGCGAGGGCGCGGCTCGCGGCGAAACGCTCTTCTTTTTCGAGGGACTCGTCGCATGCGGTGCGGCGGAGGTCTTCGACGGCCTCGTTCCGGGACACCCAAAAGCGCCGCGCCCTTTCCTTCGACTCGAGCGCGGCGAGATACCCTTCGAGTTCCGAGAGGAACGGCGAAACCTTCATACCGTCGTCGGAGGATTCCTCGACACCCGTCAAATAAAGGTACGTTTCGGCGCGGGTGAGGGCGACATAAAAGAGGCGGCGCTCCTCGCGGGTGTGGGCAGTTTCGAGGTCGCCCGCGTTCGTCGGCCCGGCTCCGGCGAGAAGCCCCGTGTCCACGAAGCGGACACCCCGGCTCCGGACGGGGAACTTCTCATCCGAGAGGCCGCTCACGAAAACCGCCTCGAACTCGAGTCCCTTCGAGGCGTGGACGGTCATAAGCCGCACCGCCCCTTCGACGGGCGGGGAAGTCGGCGCCCACGTGTCGGAGTCCTCGTGGACGATGCTTCCGGCGGAGACGAAGCCCGCGACCGTCGGCGCCCGGCTCGCCCCGGCATATGCCCGAGCCGCCCGGAGGAACGAACCCGCGTCGGAGAGGGGCCGCGCCGCGCTCGCATCCTCGCGGTGGCGGAGGAAAAGGTCTTTCGTACCGGGGAGGTTCTTCCATAAGGAGTCGAGCTTTTTTAAGAAGTCCGGTTCGCCTCGGGCTTCGTCCACGGCGGACACGGTGGCTATGGCGGCTTGTTTGTCTTCGTCGGAGATGGAGGCGGGGAAGAATCCGGTCCGGATCATGGCAAACACGCTCTGGCTGCTCGTCGCGGCGACGGTCCGCAATGCGTGTCCGCCCTCCTTCGACACCCCGGCGAGCGGGGATACGAGGGCGCGGGAGGCGTCGTCGGGAGCGGGGTCGAGGTCTTCGGCGGAGATTTCGCCCGGAGTATCCGAGGCTTCGAGGAGGATTTTCATGCGTCGGGCGGGGGTGTTCGAAAAATCCACGAGGACGCCTCGGGAGCGGAGCGCCTCCACGAGCGGCTTCGCGTCGAGGAGGCTTCGGCGGAGGATGGCGATGTCCTCGAAATTTACGCCACGGGAGTGGAGTTCGAGGATTCGGGCGGAGATCCACGCACCTTCGTCGCGGCCGCTCTCCGCCACATGGCGCACGACGGAACCCGTTTTTTCTTTCGGAAGGATTTGCGGGTCGCGCCCACGGGCGATCTCATCCACCGAGAGCGCGGCTCCGGCGAGCGTTACGATCGGCTGCGCGGAGCGATAGTTCGTCTTCAGTTCGACGACCTTCGCCCCGGCGAAATGCTCCTCGAAGCGTCCGACGTTCCCGGCCCTCGCGCCCCGGAAGCCATAAATACTTTGCGCGTCGTCGCCGACGCAGAAAATGTTCGGCCCGTCGCCCGGCACGAGGAGTTTGAGGAGGTCGAGTTGGCTGCGGTTCGTGTCTTGGAATTCGTCCACAAGGACGTGGTCGTAGCGGTCGCGGAGTTTCTCGGATCCACGCCGAAGCAGCGCGATGGTTTGTTGGACGACTTGCTCGTAATCCACCTCGGAGTCTCGATTCAAACGACCCGTATACGCTTCGAGAACGTGTCCCGCCCGGACGAGGTACGGGAGGTTGTATTCCTCGCCGAGCTTTTTCAGTTCCTCGGGGCCGCGGGAGTTTTCGCGGGCGCGGAGCATGAGGTCGTATACCTCGCGGACGGTCGCGGGCCGCTCGAAGGCTTCGGGGGTGAGGTTCCAGTCGAAAGGATCCTCGTCTTTGAGGAGATCTTGCATGACCGCCCATTGGCTGGAGGTCGGGAGGATCCCCGGCGGGAGGTCGAGTCCGAGTTCGGTGTGATGCCTCCGAACAAGCCGGAGCGCGAACGAATGAAAGGTGCGAACTTCCACCTCGCCCGCGCCCTCCGAACGCTCGTGGAGGCGGCTCGACATCTCATCGGCGGCGCGGCGCGAGAAGGTGAGGGCGAGGATCCGTTTCGGCTCCACCTCCCTCTCCTCGATGAGATGGACGATGCGCGAAATAAGGACGCCGGTCTTCCCGGTTCCCGGCCCGGCGAGGACGAGGAGCGGCCCTGTCGGATGTTCGACGGCACGGCGTTGGTTAGCGTTGAGTTTCAAGATGGACTCCCCTTTCCACATTCGCCGAAACGACCCGGCGAGCCGCCCCCCGCGCAGAGAGGGATCCCTCGACATGGATATACGCCACCGGAGACGCCTCGGCCCCCGGGTTCGGCGCCGCGAAGAAGATGCGCCGTCGCGTCTGCCCGCGATGGCGCGAAAGCGACGAACATCTCGACCGTTCGTCTTTTCCGACTCCCGACTCCCCACTCCCGGCGAGCAAAGCGAGCATCACGCTCGCCCCCGATACGCCGAAAGCATCTCCGCCGCCCGCCGTCGCACTTCCCCCCGCAATTCCTCCGGCTCGACGACGGCGGCCTCCCCGAGATATTGCATGACCCTTTTCGCGGCCCACGACTCGTCCGTATAGTGGAGGATATAGTCGGCGGAGCCGTCGGGACGCTCTTCGATGAGATCGAGTTCGGGGCGCTCCTCCATCCACCGCGCGATGGCCGGGGAGAACCGGATGACGGCCCGTTTCGCCGCGTATCTCCTCGGGTCAATGTCCTCGAAGCGGGTCTTCATCTCCATGTCGGGGCGATGCTCAAAACGCTCTTCGAGGAGTTTCGCGGAGAGGATCCGGTCGAGGCGGAAGAGGCGGGCGCCGTCGGCGTATCGGCAAAAAGCATTCAAATACCACACACCTTCGATGTTGCTCATGAGGGCGGGCTCGATGCGGCGAACGTTCACCTCCTCGCCGGAGGGATACCGTATTTCGAGAACCCGATTCTCGTTCCGGGCCCGGTCAATCGCCTCGGAGACGGCGGCGTCCGGCTCCCCCCTCCCCCCGTACGCGACTTCCGGGACTTCTTCCCCGACGGCGTCGCGGACTTTCTTTCGGAGGCTTTCGAGGATGCCGGGGTCGGCGGCGCGCGAGACGAGGTCGAGGGCGAGGAGAGCCGCCCTTCCTTGAACGGGCGAGAGCCGGACCGGGCGCCGGAAGCCCTTTTCATAGCCGCCGGAGAGGTGCTTTACGAGGCGGCCGTTTTCTATCGTCACGCCGGAGATGGTTGTGAGATCCCGGTCCTCCACCTCGATGACGGATTCCAACGCCCCCTCGACGTCCCGTGCCGAACATCCGAACTCGAAGGCGAGATCGGAAAGCGAGACGTCCTTCCCTTCGGGCATCGAGGCGACGTAGTGGGCGAGCGCGACTTCCAGCGCGAGCGGCTCCGGACTGACGCCGCCCGTCATACCGTGTCCCGATGGGCTTCGGCGATCTTTTCGAGACCTTCGATGACGCGCCCTTTCAGCGAGTCGGGCGAGACGACCTCTCCGCCGAGCGAGAGCGTCCACCCCGCGAGCTGCCTCTCGCCGGAATATCCGGTCACGAGGTCGTCGCCATCCTTTTCGACGACGCCGGGATATGCGTGCATCGCCGCGTCGAGGGTCTCTTCGGAGACTTTTATATGCGCCGTTTTCTCCGGCTCTTCGAGTTGCCACGGGGCGCGAGGCTCGGAGTGTCGAGAGGAATCCTCGGGTGGCTCGAAGTCGCCGCGCTCCTTTCTCGTCGCGTTTTTTATGAGGCCCCGGACGCGGGACATGCGGAATTGCCGGACGGCCTCCCGGTTCGTGTCCCATCCGCTCACGTACCATACGCCATCCACGAGCGAGAGCGAGTGGGGTTCGACCTCGCGAGTGGAGGTTTCGTCGCGGGAGATGGAGAAATAATCGAAGCGGACGCGCTTTCGGCGGGAGATGGCACGTTCGAGGACGGCGACGCGGCGGGCGACGTTTTCGTCGTGTCTCGTGGCGATGGCGGCGAAGGCTTCGTCGGCTTCGGTGGAGACGGCTCCGATCATGTTCGCTATCGCGAGCCGGAGCGGCCCCGCATAAGGAAAGTCCCGTCTCAAAGCCCGGAGCGCCCCCGCGAACACCGACCTCTCCTCCACGCTCAACTCCACCTCCGCCGGAGAGAACCCCTCGGCGGGCAAACTATACCTCCGCCCCTCCGAAGCCCCCTCCGCCACGACCCGGATACCGACCCCGGCGAGGGCGTCCACATCGCGTGCGAGTTGCTTTCGGAGCGCGTCCGAGGCGAGTTCGCCGCCGCCCTTCTCGAGCGAAGCTTCATAAACGCTCCCATAAAGCGGAAGGTTCCGCCGGATGGAAGCCTCGTCCCGAAAGTTCCCGCCGTCATAAAGCAAGTATGCCGCCAGCGACAATTGCCTCGCCGCGGCCGTCTGGTTCCGGTTCAGAATTCCTCCTCGCCCGTAAGCATTGTGCAATGTTATCAGGTCGCGGGGTCGCTTCGCTCCCGTTGTTGGTTGTTGGTTTTCAGTTTTTGCCAATAACCAATGACCACAAACCAAAAACCGGAGCGGAGCCGAAGGCGGAGCAACTACGCGAACACGGCGGCGTGCAAAACCCTCCCGCCTTCCACGAGGGCGTATCCCGAGACGTCCTCCGATTCGAGGCGGAGGTCGCGGCCCGCTCCGACGGCGGGATGTTCGCTTTGCTTCGCCGAGAGCGCGGCTTCGATGAGGTCCCCGGCGGAGAAGGGGTCGGGGACGCCCGGCGAGCCTTTCCACTCGAGAGCTTCGAGGGCGTACCCCGAGAGGAGCTTGCCGAAGACTTTGGCAAACACCCTCGGCCCGGCGAGGATTTCGAGGGCGACGGGCCGTCCGCCGAGGGAGACAATGGCGCCTCGCGCGTCCTTCGGCAGATTTTCGGACAACGCCTCGAACTCGGAGAGGCGTTCGGAGAGGCGTTCCCTCGCGTCTTGCAAAGAGCGGGTCGGGGAGGCGACGTCGTAATGGGCGGAGAGTCGGTCAATCTCCTCCCAGACCGACGACTGGTCGCTCCGGTGGCCGCGCCCGCTTTTGAGTGAATCATGGACCGAGCGGGATTTGATCCTCCTCAGCGAGAGATGCGAACTCGAAGCGCCCGACGAGAAGGGCCGCGACCTCCGGCTCCACCGTCCTTGCTCGACGCACGAGACGGGGAGCACGAACTCCGAGGCCGCCGCGATGAGAACGCTCGAATTGACCCTCCGGTTTTGCTTGAAGCCGACGAACTCATCCCCTTCGAGAATGAGAACCGGGATCTCTCCTTTGTTTTCGACCCGAAGCTCGGGGATGCTCCCGCCGCTTTCGAGCTCCTCAACGACGAGCGAGCCTTCTTCGAGGGCGTCGTCGAGAAGGGACAATCCCTCCTCCGGGTCGGCCCCGCCGACGAGTGGGAATATGTGGAGCGGCCCGCTCGAAACAGCCCTCCCGATCCGGACTTCCCTCAAAACATCCGACAAGACGTCCTTCATGCCGCCGCCTTTCCGTGGCCCTCGCTCTGTTTCCATCCCGGAAATATGCACCGCGAGGTGGACGGAACTTCCGGAAGTGAGGCGGCTCACATGCGACTTCACCCCGTGCGATAGCATCTCACCACCATGGAAAACCCCCCGAAACAAAAAGCCCTCGAATACCTCGAAAAGCTCGACGAGGAGACGACGCGCCTCGCGTGGCCCGAAGTCCCCGAAGAACACAGGCCGAGGCTCATGACCGCCGCCGTCATCTTCGGGAGGCGCTTCGAGAGCCGCGTCCCGGAAGGCTCGGAGCCGACGAAAGAGGCCGATGTGCGAAAACTCCTCATGCGCCTCATGAACGACGTCATCGAAGAACTTTCCGCCGTCGAAGGCATAGACAAAGAGGAGGCGACGAACTTCCTCAGCGATGTCGCCATTCGAGACAAAATCTTCGAGATGGACGAAGTCATCTCCGAGTACGAGAGCGTCGGCGGAGGCTCCGGAGGCTCCGGCGAGAGCCTCGATTCATTGCTTCGGGGGGCGGTCGCCGGGCGGCGGGAAAAGGCGGTGTGGGCGGATCACTGGCGGTCGGGGTGAGGTCGCGCCGCTGCGCGACGCTCCGGTTGTTGGTTATTGGTTACGGGTTATTGGCAAAAACTAAAAACCAATAACCACAAACCAATAACCGCGAGCGCAGCGAGCTAACCCGCCTCGTTCCGGTTTTTGTGGCGGACGACTTTGAGGGCGACGTACGCGACGACGATTATGGCGACGGCCACGTATACGACGCTCGAATATGATCCGACCCACTGGCTGACGGCGTCCCAGTTTTGGCCGAGGAGCCTGCCTGCCCATATGAGGATGATGTTCCACACCATCGTCCCGATGGTCGTGAGTACAGTGAAGCGGAGGATGGGCATGTGGGCCGTCCCGGCGGGTATGGAGACGATGCTCCTCGCGAGCGGGATCACACGCGCGATGAGGACAACGGCATCGCCGTAGTGGCGGAACCATCCCTCGGCCCGTTTCAGACTCTCGGCGTTCACGTTCAAGAAACGTCCGTAGCGGAGGATGATCCGTCGTCCGCCCCACCTTCCGAGGGCGTAAAGAACCAAAGCCCCGAAGACCGAGCCGAACGTCGCCGCCCCGACCGCTCCCCAGAAATTAAGCTGCCCCCGCCCGACGAGGAACCCCGCCAAAGGAAGCACGACCTCCGAGGGGATCGGCGGGAAGAGGTTCTCGAGGGCGAGGAGGAACGCGAGCCCGAGATACCCCAAAGCCCGTATCGTCTCCAAAACCCATCCCGACAACCCGTCCAAAACGCCTCCCGGATGCGCGTTCGCGAAGTCCCGGCCATGTACCCGAAATCACGGCAAAGGATACTCCGGGGAGACCGGAAAGTTTCTGGAAAGACCGCGAATCGAAAGTCGCGATTCGCGGCTTTTCCTCGATTCGCGCCCTTTCAATACCTCGGAAGTCCGGTGAGGCCGTCGAACTCGCGGAGGAGCGCGTCGCCGGGGCCTGTGGCGGTTTGCTTTCTTTGGTCTTCGTTCGGGGTTTCGGCGACTTCGTCGTCGCTTCTCAGGAATTCGAGGCGGGCGCCGCTCGCGTCGGCGAGATCCACGAGCACGTCCATCATGGGCCGGGCCTCGGACTCTCCGCCGTCCTCCTCGACGACGTGCCATCTTCCGCCTTCGTCCTGTTTTGCGAGGGCTTCGAACTCCCATGCGGCGAGTATGTAGTATACGCGGCCTTCCTGAAGGGCGTCGAGGGTCTCCTTCGCGCCCCGGATGCCGCTCTCTCGCGCCTCCTCGAGGAGCCGGGACTCGCGCTCGCGCTCGGCCTCCCGCCGGGCCGCTTCGAGGCGTTTGAGTATCTCGCCGTCCGGCTCCCCTTGCGGGATGTGCGTCTCGGCGACGACGCGCTCCTTCATCTCGTTCGGGAGCCTCTCGCGGAACTCGGAGGTCCGCTCCTTTGTTCCGGCGAGGATGAGGTTCCGCGCCCTGTTTTTGATGGCGGCGTCGCGGGTGATGTCCCCGAGTTCGTTGAAGAACTTGCCCACGTTCTCCTCGGTGCGGCGGCTCATCGCGTCGTGGTCGCTCCCGCTGCGCGGGCCGGGGCTGCCGGGACTCATTTCCACCTCCTCGTAGAAACCGCTCACCTCTTCTCCGCCCGCCTCCGACGGGTCGGCGACCGGGGAGTTCACGAAGAAACGGAACGACTCGGCGTCCACGATCGCAAACCCGTACCGCTCGTTCTCGTCGTAGGCGAGCGCGAACGGAGCCATGTGGGGATCCCCGTACCGAACCGACTCCGGCAACTCGACTTGCAACGCATAACGCTCCATCAAATCGTCTCCGGCGGCGAAAAGTACGAGGGTGCGCCCCCCGGCCTTCTCCCCCTCGACCGTCTCGAAGACCCGATTCTTCAGTTCCTCGGGCGCGTCGAGGTCGTTGAGGGCGTTCTTCAGCCGGA
>JACDAJ010000008.1 GCA_013695475.1 Rubrobacter sp.
ACGCGGTCTCCGGCTTTTTTTATGGCGATGCCGGACGAGTCCACCCGGCTCATCTGCCCGGCTCCCACACCGATGGTCGCGCCGTCTTTCACGAGTACGATGGCATTGCTTTTCACGCGCTTCGACACCCGCCACGCGAAGAGAAGGTCGCGCATTTGCCCGTCGGACGGCTCCGACCCGGTGACGGTTTCGTATTTTGAATCGTCCTCCGTCTCGTCGCTGTTTTGGAGGAGGATGCCTCCGGCCACGGGCTTCGAGGCGAACGGGTGAAGGGCGAGGGTTTCAGCTTCGAGGAGAACGGCGTTCGGCTTCGCGGCGAAGACTTCCCTCGCCTCGGGGGTGAATGACGGCGCGATGAGGACTTCGGTGAAGATTTTGGAAATCTCCCCGGCGAGTTCCCTGTCCACCTCGCCGTTCAGCGCGACGATGCCTCCGAACGCGGAGACCGGGTCGGAGGCGAGGGCCTTTTTATACGCCTCCGCGAGAGTTTCCCCGACCGCCGCTCCGCACGGGTTGGCGTGTTTTATGATGACTGCCGCCGGAATACCCTCGAACTCGGCGAGGAGGGATCTCGCGGCGTCCACATCGTATAAATTGTTGAATGAGAGGTCTTTCCCCTGCAATTTCTCGACCCCGGAAAGGAGGTGTTTCTCGTCCGTCCGCGCATAGTACGCCGCTTTTTGATGCGGGTTTTCACCGTACCGAAGCGGAAGGTTTTTCTCGTAGTCGAGTGAAAGAGTTTCGGGGAAGCCGTCGGAGGGGGTTTCGGAATCGCCTTCTTTCCCGTCCATCCAATCCACGATTGCGGCGTCATAGGCGGCGGTGTGGACGAAGGCGTTTCTGGCGAGGCGCTTCCTCGTTTTCTCGGAGAGCGAACCTTCCGCTTCGAGTTCGGCGAGGATCGCCGGATAGTCCGATGGGTCGGTCACGACGCCCACATGGGCATGATTCTTCGCGGCGGCGCGGACCATCGCGGGGCCGCCGATGTCGATCATCTCGGTCGAGGGGCTTTCCTCGAACGGATAAAGGTTCCCGACGACGAGGGATATCGGCTCGATGCCGTGCTTTTCGAGGTCTTCGCGGTGAGCCGGGTCGTCAGGGTCGGCGAGAATGCCGCCATGAATCTTCGAGTGGAGCGTGACGACGCGGTGGCCGAGAATCGCCGGAAAGCCAGTAAAATCCGCGGTGTCTTCGACGGAAACTCCGGCCTCCCGCAAAGCCTTCGCCGTCCCGCCGCTCGAAAGAATATCCCAGCCGAGTTCGGATAATTTCTTCCCGAACTCGAGGATCCCCGTCTTTTCATAAACCGACAACAAAGCCCGCCGCTTCATACTTGTATCCTCCCCCAGAAATAGTCCGCGACCGCCACGACGAGGAGTTTATGCTCGATGGGACGGAGCCGCTCCATTATCTTCTCCTTCGTGTCGCCCGGATGTATGGGAACTCGCTCTCGCGCCACCACCGGCCCCGCATCCACAGCCTCGACCATGAAATGCACCGAGACTCCCGTCTCCGAAACCCCCGCCTCCATCGCCTGCCCGACGGCGCCGAGGCCGCGAAACTCCGGCAACAAAGATGGATGCACATTGAGAACCGCCGGAAAATGTTCGAGGAACGCCTTCGACAATATCCGCATATACCCCGCCCCAACGACGAGCGGGATGTCATTGCCGTGGGCGGAGATCCTTTCGGCGAGCTTCCGGTCGAAGTCCTTTCGGTTGTCGAAACTTTCCGGGTCGAGGAACTCCACCGGAACTCCGGCCCGACGCGCCCTCTCGAAGGCGAAGGCGTCCTTTTTGTCTCCGGCTACGACGGCGACGTTCTCCGGGTATGCGTCGAGGAGGGCTTGTAAATTCGTGCCGGAACCGGACGCGAGGACGGCGAAGCGGGAGCCTTCGGGCAAGGTCATGTCGCTTCGCTCCGGGAAGTCGGGAAAGGCTTTCCCGGATTGCGGAGCTTGCCGGGGACGCTTCCTTTTTCGGGAATTATCACAGCGGAGTTCATGAATGTGGATCCACCTCGCAAGCGAGTCTCCGTCCGAGAACCTCGACCCGTCCGGGGCAGTATTTCTCGACGCCGGAACCTGACGCCCGGAGAAACCCGCGCCTCGCAGGCTCGATGCTTCCGCAATTCGCTTTCACTCGAAGGAGACTCCCGCCTCCTCCGCGACCGTCCCGAGGCGACATGCCGGATGTCCTCGTTGGCGTGGAACTTCCGAAGCCCACGCCGCGACCTCTCCCAAAGCGGGGATCCGGCACGTCGTCCCGGAGATGGCGGCGAGTGGCTTCCCGCGAATAACGGGACGTTCGCCGCTCGAATGTCGAAAGAATCGGCGATCCGGGAAGGCTTCGCCGCACCCGATTCGCCGAACTCGGCGCGAAAGATTCTTCGTCGGCGCATCCCTTCACTCGAAAGAAACTCCCGCTTCCTCCGCGACCGCTCCGATCCGCCACGCCGTACATCCCGCGCCGGACAGAATGCCGACCGCCTTCTCGAAATCCTCCTCCGCCACGACCACGCAAAAACCGACGCCGAGATTGAAAACGCGCCGCATCTCATCGTCCGGGATGTTTCCGAGCGAACGAATGAGATCGAAAACCGGAGGCTCCTCCCACGAAGAAACATCGAGCCTCGCCCCGCATCCCCCGAGAGAGCGCGGCAAATTTCCCGGCAATCCACCGCCCGTTATATGAGCCATCCCCCGAACCTCGACCTCGTTTCGGAGGACGGAGATTTCCTCGACATACGCCCGGTGCGGCGCGAGATACGCCCCCCCGACCGTGCTTCCGAGGCCGTCCGGCGAATCGTCGTACGAGATGCCCGCGTCCATGACGACTTTCCTCGCGAGCGTGTATCCGTTCGTGTGGAGGCCGCTCGACGCGAGGCCGACGATGGCGTCGCCGGGCCGGACGTTCTCCCCATCCACGACCGCCGATCTTTCGGAGGCTCCGACGCACACCCCGACGATGTCGAACTCGCCGCCGGAATACACGCCCGGCATCTCCGCCGTCTCGCCCCCGACGAGCGCGACCCCGAGCTTTTCGCACGCCTCGGCGGCTCCGCGCACGGTCTCGGCGACGGCCTCCGGATCGAGGCGGCCGCTCGCTATGTAGTCGAGGAAAATATGCGGCCTCGCCCCCGCCGCGAGAACGTCGTTGGCGCAGTGGTTCACGATGTCCGCTCCGAGCGAGGCATGCCGCCCGAGCGCGTTCGCCACCATCACCTTCGTCCCGACCCCGTCAATGGTCGTGGCGAGGACAGGCTCCTCGTATCCGGCGAGCGCGTATAACCCGGCGAAGCCCCCGCTCGCTCCGATAACTTCCGAACCATGAGTCCTCGCGACAGCGGAGCGCATCATTTCGACAGACTTCTCGCCGCGCTCGATGGAGACTCCGGCGGCCTCGTATGAGAACCCTTTCTCCCCCACTATTTGTCCGCCACGCTCGCGCACTTCGAACTGCCGACGGTTTCCAGAGAAAACTTGTTCGCGGTTCCCGTCGTCGGGTATTCGCCGTCGAAGCATGCGCGGCAAAGGTTTCCTTTTTTCTGTCCGGTGGCCGCGACCATCGAATCCACGGAGATGTACGCGAGGGAAGTCGCCCCGATCTGCTCGCGTATCTCCTCGATGGAAAACTTCGCCCCGATAAGCTGGTCGGGGCTGTCCATGTCAATGCCGTAATAACATGGCCCCGTCACCGGCGGCGACGAAACCCGCATATGAACCTCCTTCGCCCCCGCCTCGTAAAGAAGCTCGACGAGCTTTTTGGAGGTGTTCCCGCGCACGATGGAGTCGTCCACAACGACGACCCGCTGTCCCTTTATGACCGAGGGAAGTGGGTTCAGTTTCAGCCGGATGCCGAGTTGGCGCATCCCGTCCGTCGGCTGGATGAAGGTGCGTCCGACATACCGGTTCTTTATGAGTCCCTCCGCGTACGGGATTCCGCTCCCCCGCGAATACCCGACCGCCGCCATGATTCCGGAGTCCGGGACGGGGATGACGACGTCGGCCTCGACGGGGGATTCCTCGGCGAGGAGTTCGCCCATTTTCTGCCGCGACCCGGCGATTTCGTGGCCGTCGAAGCGGGAGTCGGGGCGGGCGAAATACACATATTCGAAGACGCAAAGGGCCGACCTCTCGCTCTCCGCCTGGTAGCTCGTGAGGCCCGCGTCGTCCATCACGGCGACCTCGCCGGGCCTCACGTCCCGCACGAACTCCGCCCCGATGATGTCGAGGCCGCACGTTTCGCTCGAAACCACGTATCCTCCGTCCACTTTTCCGATGCACAACGGACGGAATCCATATGGGTCTCGGAAGGCGACGAGCTTGTCGCGGAAGATCATGGCGACGGAGTACGCGCCTTCCATGCGCCGCATCGCGAGCTTCACGGCCTCTCCCGCGCCGTGTCCCTTTTCCAGTTCGGAGACGGCGGCTGCGGCGATGAAAGTCGTGTCGGAGGACGAATTGAACGTGAATCCCTCCTCCGAAAGCTCCTCGCGCAAGGTGGCGGTATTCACCAGGTTCCCGTTGTGGGCGACGGCGACGTTCACGTCTCCGCGTCCGTGGAATTCGGGCTGGGCGTTCTCCCACGACGCGGATCCGGTCGTCGAGTATCGGACGTGTCCGAGGGCGATGTGTCCGTCCTCGAGCGCGGCGAGCTTCGACGGCTCGAAAACCTGCGAGACGAGTCCCATGTCGCGGATGGCGGTCGTCCGTTCTCCGTCGGAGATGGCGATACCGGCGGATTCCTGGCCGCGATGTTGCAAAGCGTACAGACCGAAATACGTCCGTTGAGCGAGTTCGCCGGAGAGTTCGCGGGAGTACATCCCGAACACGCCGCACGCCTCCTTCGGCTTCTCGGAGGAGATGTCGGTGGAGAAAGTCAAGCCATCACCTCGTCCACCGGGACGGAGAGGTCAGCGACGGTCGCGGAGTGGACTTCCTCCCCGGCGGCGAAGACGCGGGTCGCTTTGTATCCGTCGGGGGAAGGTTCGGAGTGGACTTCGATTTTCTTTCCTTTTATGTCCACGATCCACGCCTCCGGTATTCCAGTCTCGGCGTAAAGTGGAAGTTTCACGTTCCGGTCATAAGAAAGTGTGGTGTCGGAGACTTCGATGGCTATGAGGGTTTTCTCCTTCGACGGCGGGCCTTCGGCGGAGGTTTTCGAAAGTTCGCGAAGGAGGCTGAAATCCGGCTGCGGTTCGCTGTCGTCCGCCGCCGCGACCGGATTTTGGACGCTCACGAAATATCTTCCGCTAGATCTCTCGACGAACAAGTGGGTGAGTCTCGTTACGCAATTCATATGCGGCACGCCAATCGGGTTCATATCCACCAAATCTCCCCGGATCAACTCGACCCGATAATCCTCCGTGAAAAACCCGAGTTCACCCATCCGGCGATATTCCTCCACGGTGAAGCGATGTCGGGCGGGTTCGGTTTGGAGCATGGAAACCTCGGTTCGTCGCGGGCTTTGCGACGATAGTTTATCGTGGATTTCCGACCGTACTTTCGGCTCACTCGAAGAGGTCACGCTCGTACGCCTCCTTCAGTTTAGGGAGGGAGATGTCAATGAAGTCTCCGACTTTGAATCGTTTGCCTCCGGTATATCCTATGTTGTCGTAACCTAGACCGTGCGACCCCAGCTCGCCGAGAGATTCTTGAACATCGTCCCATTTCTCCTCCGGGAAGGCGATGGCGAAAACGCCGGACTCCTCGCCGAAGAAGGCGAGGTCGGCGCGTACGTGTCCCATTCCCCCGATCATCCGCCCGACTTCGTCCTCGTCGTACTCGAAGCCGACGCCTCCCGCGAGTGCCATCTCCGCGACCGCCACGACCTCGCCTCCGCCGGAGATGTCATGCGCCGTGTCAATGAGGCCGGCACGGATCATATCCCGGATGATGTCGGAGACCTTTTTCTCGGCGGCGAGGTTCGTCGCGGACGGAGAATCGACGGAGCTTTCGCCGTGGACGACCGAAAGATATTCCGATCCGGCGAGCGAAATCTCCGATCCACTCCTGACCACCGCGACCATATCCCCCTCCCGCTTGAATCCGGGCGTCGCATGTCGGCTCACATCCTCGAATATTCCGACCATCCCGACGACGGGCGTGGGGAAGATCGCACCCCGGTCCGTCTCGTTGAAAAGACTCACATTCCCACTCACGACCGGAGTTCCGAAAACTTCGCACGCCTCGGCCATGCCTTCGATGCACTCGGCGAGTTGAAAATATCCATCCGGCTTCTCGGGGCTTCCAAAATTGAGGCAATCCGTGACGGCGACCGGCTCCGCCCCCACGCACGAAAGGTTCCGGTACGCCTCCGCGACGACCGCCGCACCCCCGCCACGCGGGTCGAGATAGCAATGCCTCCCGCGCCCGTCAATGGTGGCGGCGAAGCCTCGCTTCGTGCCTTTTATCCGCATCACCGCCGCGTCCGCGCCGGGCCGCACGACGGTGTTCGTCTGTACTTCGTGGTCGTATTGCTCGAAGATCGAACGCCGCGAACGGAGGTTCGGGGAGCCGAGGAGTTTGAGGAGGACTTCGTTGAAATCTTCGGGCTGCGGGAGCTTGTCGAAATTGAGCTTCGGAATTTCGTCGAGGTATTTCGGGCGGACGACCTCGCGCTCGTATGTCGGGGCGTCGGCGAGATGATCCGCCGGAACGGAGCCGACTTCCTCGCCGTCGTGGATGACCCGAAGCTCGCCGTGATCCGCGACCCGCCCGACGACGACTCCGACGAGGCCGTACCTTTCGGTGAAGGAAAGAACCTTTTCCACATCCTCCGGCTCGACGATGGCGAGCATCCGTTCCTGCGATTCGGAGATCATTATTTCCCACGGCCCCATGCCACTCTCGCGGAGCGGGACTTTGTCAGTCTCGATCTCGATGCCGACCCCGCCTTTCGCCGCCATCTCCGAAGCGGAGGAAGTTATTCCGGCGGCGCCGAGATCCTGCAAAGAAACGAGCAAATCTTCTTCGAGGAGCTTCAGGCAACACTCGATCGCCATCTTCTCCGCGAACGGGTCGCCGACTTGTACGTTGGATCTTCTCGACTCCGACTCCTCCGACAATTCATCCGAGGCGAAAGTAGCCCCATGAATTCCATCCCGTCCGGTCTTCGAGCCGATGAGGACGACGAGGTTCCCTTCCCCGGTCGCCTTCGCGCTCATGAGATCCTCGGTGCGTATGAGGCCGACGCACATCGCGTTCACGAGCGGATTCCCGGAATACGCCCGGTCGAACTCGACCTCCCCGCCCACCGTCGGAACCCCGACCGCGTTCCCGTAACCGCCGATCCCACGCACGACCTCCCGAAAGAGATACCGGTTCCGCTCCTCGTCGAGCGGCCCGAAACGAAGCGAATCGAGGACGGCGACCGGACGCGCCCCCATCGCGAGGATGTCCCGAATGATGCCACCCACTCCGGTGGCCGCGCCTTCATACGGCTCGACGGCGGAAGGATGATTGTGGCTCTCGACTTTGAAAGCGAGGGCCCACCCGTCCCCCACCTCGACGACCCCGGCGTTCTCGCCCGGCCCTTGCAAAAC
>JACDAJ010000279.1 GCA_013695475.1 Rubrobacter sp.
GCCTGCGCCGGATCGTTGATGACTTTCTTCATGTCGTTCCTTTCAACGGCTCACGTGAGCGGAGAGTCAACGGCTTCCCTCGCCCAATTCTTCGAGCGCCCGACGGCCTCCTTCCACCGCTCATAAAGGCGGTTCCGCTCCTCGTCCGACATCTTCGGCTCGTAGCGTTGCGCGAGGCTCCACTTCTCCGCGAGCTCCTCTTTGCTCTTCCAGAAACCCGTCGCGAGTCCCGCGAGATACGCCGCGCCTTGCGCGGTCGTCTCGGTGATCTCCGGCACCTCCACCGGAACCCCGAGGATGTCCGACTGAAACTGCATGAGCCACTTATTGGCGACCGCCCCGCCATCCGCCCGGAACTCCGGCAACTTTATCCCCGAATCCTTCTCCATAGACTCGACGACGTCCCGTGTCTGATAAGCCATGCTTTCGAGAGCGGCGCGGGCGATATGCGCCTTCGTTGTCCCGCGAGTGATGCCGACGATGGTTCCCCTCGCATACGGTTCCCAGTGCGGAGCGCCGAGGCCAACGAGCGCGGGTACGAAATACACCTCGCCATTGTCCGAAACACTCCCCGCCAATTGCTCGGTCTCGGAGGCGTTTTGGATGATTCCGAGGCCGTCTCGCAGCCATTGCACGGCGGCTCCGGTGATGAAGATCGCGCCTTCGAGGGCGTATTCGACCGGCTCGTCGCCGATGCCCCACGCGATGGTCGTGAGGAGGTCGCCCTCGCTCCGCATCGGCTCGGTGCCGGTGTTCATGAGCGCGAAAGAGCCGGTTCCGTATGTGTTCTTCGCGAGCCCTTTGGTATACGCCGCCTGTCCGAAGAGGGCGGCTTGCTGGTCGCCGACGATGGACGCGACCGGGATCTCCGCCTGGAAAAACGCGCCGGGGTCGGTGTTTCCGTACACATGCGAAGTCGGCTTCACCTCCGGCAATATTTCCTGCGGAACGCCGAACAGCCCGAGAAGGTCGTCATCCCATTTCAGGTCGAAGATGTTATAGAGAAGCGTCCGCGAAGCGTTCGAATAGTCCGTGACGTGGGCGTGTCCGCCGGTCAGTTTATAAACGAGCCACGAGTCAATGGTGCCGAAGCATATCTCGCCGCGCTCGGCTCTCTGCTTCAGACCTTCGACGTTCTCGAGCATCCACGCGACTTTGGAGCCGGAGAAGTATGCGTCAATGGTGAGTCCGGTTTTGTCGCGGACCATGGCGTCGTTGCCCGCCTCGGAGAGTTGCCCGCAAAGAGCGGCTCCGCGGCGATCCTGCCAGACTATCGCGTTGTGGACGGGCTCCCCGGTGTTCCGATCCCACATGACCGCCGTCTCGCGCTGATTCGTGATGCCGATGGCGGCGAGCTGCCTCGCGCTTATCTGCGCGTCCCCCAACGCCTCGCCGACGACGCGCATCGAGACGTTCCATATCTCGGACGCGTCGTGTTCGACCCATCCGGGCCTCGGGTAATGCTGCGTGAACTCCGAATACGCCCGCCCCACGACGACTCCCGCGTGGTTGAAAACGAGAACCGTCGTCCCGGTCGTACCCTGGTCAATCGCTAGTACGTGATCGCCTGCCATACCGTTCCTTTCCCCTTCATCGCCCGTTCATCCACACTATCGAATACCCGCCTACTTTCCCGTTCAGCGGGCCTAAGCCCATTCCACCCCAGCCAACCACCTCCTCGCACACGAAAGCCCCACACGCACCGACCGAGCCTCGCCAAAAAGGAGGCACTCGCCGAATACCGCGCGGGGCTGTCTCTATTCTCTGCGCCTCCGCAACGCCTATAAACTCGCGACCATCACATTACAGCCAGCCGAAACCACGGTCAAGCTCGCTTCGCTCGCGGAGGAGTGGAGGAGGTGGAGGAGTCGGAAATACGAAATACGACTCCTCCATTTCCTCCGAGGTCGCTTCGCGACCTCACGCCATTTTCCACAATCCCGTCTCACTCGTGGAAATTCCACTCGCTCCGGACTTCAAAATCCCCGACACTGTGGCCCGGTCTTTCACGAGTCCGCCCGCGAGGACGGGGCGGCCGGAGAGTCCCTCGTCGTAGTTGTTTCGCACTTCCGGGAGGGCGATGCCGGGGAGTATCTCCACGCAGTCGGGGTTGGTTTGGCGGACTAATTTCAGGCCGCGGTTTACTGCGGAGGAGTCTATGGCGAAGAGTCTTTGGATCGTGATCATGTGGCACTTTTTCGCTATTTCGATGACGTGGCGCCGCGTGGATATGATGCCGTCGGCCTCGTCGGAGAGATAGTTTATGCCGCTCGCGTCCGCCGCGACGCCCCCGACCATGTCCACGTTCACGCAGATAAACGGCCTCCGATGCTTCCGCTTCGCCGCCATCGAGAGAACCTCGAAAACATCGCCGCCGAGGACGAATATGGCCGCGTGATCCCCGGCCAAAGCCCGCTCGAGGTCCCCATCCACCCCGCTCACCGCCGGGATCACCGGATTCACCCGCAAAGCCCGCAGAAAACGCCCCAGTTTTTCGTCCCTTCCCACGATCCGAAACTTTATCAGGTCGGGGCTGGCGCGTGCTTTGCATAAATT
>JACDAJ010000288.1 GCA_013695475.1 Rubrobacter sp.
CCTGATCTGGGGGAACCGTGCCCCCAGCTACGACTACGGCTACGACGGTGGCGCCTTCTCCATCTATGCAGCGAGCAACTGGCACATCAGTGACAACATCACCTGGGATAGCCGCAGCGTCCTAGAAACGGGCACCGACGCCAACAAGATGCTGTGCAACAATAACAGCTTCACCCGCAATATCAACTACGGCGCCACGACCGTCGACCGCACCGTGGGCATGGTCCTGCGATGCGCCTCAAACACGCTGATAGCCAACAACGTATTCCACGATACGCAGTACTTCGTGTTCGACATCTCCCACTTCAGGGGTGGCTTTGGCGGCTCGATAGACGGCCTGAAGATCGTCAACAACATCATCTCCCTCTCCGGCGGCAAGGTTTACGGCATCGAGACCGACCCGCTGCCGAGTTCAGTCGTCATCGACCACAACCTGGTCTACAACAGCGGACCGGGCTATATCGCCTCCGTAGTGGGCAAGGGCTACAGCTCGCTCGCAACCTTTCGCTCCGCGACCGGTTACGAAGCAAACGGTATCCAGGCGGATCCGCGCTTCGTTGACCCGGCCAACCGAAATTACGCCCTCAGGTCCGACTCGCCGGCGGTCGACACGGGTCGCCATGTGACCGGCGTCACGGAAGGCTATGCGGGCAGCGCTCCCGATCGAGGTGCGATTGAGCGCCGCTGACCCGGCGGGCTCAACGTCGCCGTAGCACGAACTGCCACGACCAGGGGACCACAGCCATCGGCTTGTGCATCCGTCGAACAAGCCAGCGGATACCTTGCGGGGCCGCCTCGACCGGATAGTTGAACTTCTTGATCAACATCACGTCGAAGCCGGCCCCGTTTGCTCTGCGCTTCAGGTCGCCAACGGTGACCGAGTAGAACCCAGCGCCGCGGCGCGCCGGCGACAGCCGCCAATACCAGTTCTGGGCTCGCGGCGGTAGCCAACCCATGAAGGGCAGCTTGCTGTGCGACTCGATTGGAAAGCGCGGGTTCGGAAGCTGGCCGACCAGGACACCGCCCGGGATCAGCACCCGAGCGATCTCGCGCAGGGACGCTTCACGCCGGTGGGGCGGAACGTGCTCGTACATGTTTGCCAGGACCACGCAGTCGAAGGCAGCATCCGGAAATGGGATCTTGTCAGCGGTGCCGTTTACCAGCTCGTACCCGCGACGCGACCGGTGGCGCTCGATGACGGGATCCACGCCCCACCATCGCTTGTCGCTTTGGCTGGCGAGGCGGTCGAGCAGGAGTCCCCACTGACAGCCTATCTCCAAAGCCCGGCCTGTGACGTCAGGCGAATGCTGCTGCAGGAGGCTGCTCAGCGTCTCGGCCAGGACGCGGTTCCGAGCGGCCCACTCCTCGGGCGATGGCAACAGGCTCCGTCCGACTGCCAGTCCCGGGGTCTGGCGAGCGCCAGGCATGCTCCGCCGTATCTGTTGACTCGTCGCTCAGGCCCTCCATGACTCGTACCGCGCTGCCACAAACTCTGCTCGAGCAAGCATACGGCCTCGAGCTGCGGACTGCCGCCAGACCGGCCGCAGCGCAAGAGCAGACATATACTCCGACGACGTGCGCGACGTCGGTCTCCCCGAAGGCACAGTGTGGAGAAGTTTGACTTGCCGAGCTATCCCGATTTCTTCATCGTAGGCGCCCCGCGCTGCGGCACAACGTTCATGTACGAATACCTGAGCCGACATCCGCAGATCTTCATGTCACCGGCGAAGGAACCGCAGTATTTCGCCACCGACCTAGATTCCGGCAGCTATCTCGATTCGCTGACGTTTCTGCGTGACCGCAACCGGTATCTGAGCCTCTTTGAAGGAGCGCAGCCAGGTCAACTGACCGGCGAAGGATCCACGTGGTACCTGTACTCGCGCGAAGCGGCGCGCAACATCAAGGCGGCAAATGCCGAGGCCCGCATCATCATCATGCTCAGAGATCCGGTGGAGATGCTGTACTCGCTGCACGGCCGGCGCGTTTACGGCGGTTCGGAGGACCTACTGAACTTTGGGGATGCGTTGGCCGCGGAGGAGGATCGGAAGCGCGGGCTGAGGATGCCTGCCCGAGCGCGGAACATACAGGCGCTCTTCTATCGGGACGTGGGCCGCTATACCGAGCAGGTCCAACGATATCTGGACACCTTCGGCCAAGAGCAGGTTCAGGTCATCATCTTCGAGGAGTTCCGCGCCGACCCGGCCACCGCCTACCGCGAGACACTGGAATTCCTCGGCGTCGATCCCACCGTTGTGCCGGACTTCGAGGTAGTGAACGCGGGAGCTGAGA
>JACDAJ010000291.1 GCA_013695475.1 Rubrobacter sp.
TGACAGGAGTTAGGCAATTGACCTATTTAGCAGCAGAGGGCGATCGCACTGACGATATTATCAATCCAGACTGGGAATGGGGAGACATTCAGGCAGATTACGGCGCACCGATTGGCAGCTTAATTATCAATCAAAATGCTGTAACGTTGCAGTTGTTGCCTCAACAAATAGGTCAACCATTGCGCCTTGTTTGGACTGATCCAATTGCGGCGACACAATGGCAAAGTGTTGATAATCAATCAGTGACTGTAAAGCCAGGAGAACCCACAGAAGTTGAATTAAATCGGGATTTGAGCGGTATATTGCACCTTAGCGGACAGTTAAGTATTAATTCTCCGCCGGAATCGGTTTCTCTAGCTGTTATCAATCCCGCAGAAAACTTTGTTCAACACTTGCGCCGGGTATTATTAATTGAAGGGATTAAAGATAATAGCGATCGCATTAGGCTAAATATTGTTGAAGTTCAAAAGCAACTAGCCAACGCGCCAGAAATTGCCGCCATAAATTCGCCCCCATTGTCGCAATTATTGGTAGAAGCAAATCTTAATAGCAATAACTTGTATGCAGAAGCGTTGTTACGCACGTTAGGAAGTAAAATAAATTCCTTCGATAGCAACTCGCAAACAGGGTTAATTGCCGCCAAACAAGCTTTGACAAACTTAGGGGTAGATCCCAAAGGTTATGTTATGGCTGATGGTTCGGGATTATCGCGGCATAATTTAGTTAGTCCAGATGCGATCGCTCAAACTTTGAGCGCTATGGCATCATCGCCATATGCGGCTGTTTACCGGGCTTCTTTGCCTGTAGCGGGGGTTAGCGGTACTCTGCTTAATCGCTTGCAAAATACCCCGGCTCAAGGCGTTGTTAGCGCCAAAACAGGAACAATGAGCGGGGTTCTAGCTTTATCAGGGTATATTAACGCCCCAAACTACGAGCCGCTTGTTTTTAGTATTATTGTCAATCAATCTGACCAAAGCTCGGCAACAATTAGACAAGCGGTAGATGAAGTTGTTTTACTACTGGTATCTATGCGGCGTTGTTGAGTTAGTTTAACTAATTCGTCGTAAGTCCCGCGCTCTATCCGTTTCGGATGAGCGTCGGGATATAAGACGGGTAACGACTTATAAGGAGTTACCAATTTATATTACCTGTGGTAACATGGATATATGTTGACGCTAAACTACACTTATCGAATTTATCCAGATAGTTCTCAAGTCCTGCTACTGGACGAGTGGCTAGAAACTTGTCGCGTGTCGTATAACTATGCGCTGCGGGAACTGAAGGATTGGATTGCTTCAAGAAAGTGTCCAATAGATAGGTGTAGTTTAGAGTCGGAATATATTATGCCTGCTGATTATCCCTTTCCTGGATACCATCAGCAACAGAATAACTTGCCTAAAGCTAAAGAGGCGTTTCCGCGTTTAGTGGCAGTACCAAGTCAGGTATTGCAAACGAACATTCGGAGGTTGCACGACGCTTGGGACTTCTTTCGTCATAGGGGTTACGGGTTTCCGAGATTCAAAAAGTATGGACAAATGAAGTCAATACTTTTTCCACAATTTCGGACTAACCCTTTAACTGGCTGGCAGCTAAGTTTACCCAAGTTGGGCAAGGTGCAAATCAATCTGCATCGCCCTATCCCTGAAGGATTTGTTATCAAGCAAATTAGGGTAGTCAAAAAGGCAATGGGATGGTTTGCAACTATTAGCATCCAGTCTGATATAGAAATCCCCAAACCCTCACCCTACGGTCATTGTATTGGTATAGACGTAGGTCTATCTAGCTACTTGGCAACCAGTGATAGCTTTATCGAGCCAGGACACAAATTTTTCTTGGCGACGTACCGTCGGCTAAAAGTGCTACAAAAACGTTTGTCCAAAAAAAAGAAGCGTTCTGCTAACTACGAGAAAGCAAGGATAAAAGTAGAAAAACAACACAACCATATTGCCTTTACTCGCAAAGACTATCAATACAAGCTTGCACATAAAGTCTGTGACATGGCTGATTCTATCTTCCTTGAGGATATAGACTTTCGCCTCATGGCAAAAGGTTTCTTGGGCAAGCACACTGTTGATGCAGCATTTGGGCAGTTTCGCTCCATACTCAAGTATGTGGGATGGCAGCGAGGTAAATTCGTAGGGGAAGTTGACCATAAAGGCACTTCTCAAACTTGCCCTAACTGTCGTACCTCGGTGAGAAAGGAACTTGAGGACAGATGGCACTCGTGTCCAGAATGCCAGTATGAATGCGATAGAGATATCGCCTCTGCCCAAGAAATCTGCAACAGAGGGATAGAAAAAACGTATCGGGGGACTCCCGAAAAGCAAGAAATTGACTCTCAAATTGTCGTACTGTCGGGGGTGATGAGCCTAGATAAGTGGCGTAGGGGAGTAATCACCAATAGCGATATTGGAAGCGCAAGCGCTCTACCCTTTTAGGGTGAGCGTCTGGAGTATGTCACTTAAAAAGTGGATTGT
>JACDAJ010000293.1 GCA_013695475.1 Rubrobacter sp.
CTCGCCACGTCGCTCACCGTTCCGACGATGTTCGAGGCGAGGCCGACGGCGACGAGCTTCGTGTTCCCGCCAATGACGTTTTCGATCTCTTTCTCATCAAGGGTGAGGGTGTCGGCGTCGAGGCGCAGCCAGCGCACCTTCGCGCCTTTCTCCTCGGCGGCTTGTAGCCATGAATCCACATTCGCCCGGTGGTCGAGTTCGGTGACGACGATCTCGGAGTTCGAGTCCCAGTCCTTCGCCAAAGCGCGCGAAACCCCATAAGTGAGCGTCGTCATGTTCGCCCCGAAAGCTATTTCATCCGCCCCCGCCCCGAGAAAAGCGGCGGCGTATCGTCTCGCCTCATCGAGGATTTCCTCGGTCTCGATGCTCGTCGGGAAGGCTCCGTGGAGATTCGCGCCGCCCGCTTCCATGTACCGGAGCATCGCGGCGATGGCGAGGCGAGCCATTTGCGATCCACCCAGCCCGTCGAGGTATACGGCGGGCTTCCCGTTGTGGGTTCGTGCGAGGGCCGGAAACTCCCGCCTCACAGCCTCGATGTCGTATGTTCTCTCCATGTTCTCCCCCCGTTTTGTTGTCCGGCGAGTTTATCAAGCCCGGATCTCGCATGGCGAGAGCGGAGTCCGAGAGCGGAGTCCGAGAGCGGAGTCCGAAGGCATCGAAACTCTTCGCAGAAAACCGAGACGACCCGGCTCCCGATCTTCCCCCTCGGACGCACAATAAATTATGGAGTGATGGGAGTCGTGGCGGGGGGTGTCGAATACCCAGAGGACGGTCGAGGACGCGAGGCCGCCTCGACTCTCGGTTTCCCCGGCGGGCGAGAGATCCGGGATGAAAGCGGACGGAGGGTCGGAAGTCGCGCCGGAGTTCCGTTGCCCGCTATTGCGGGAGCGATATTCGTCCTTCCCGCCTCCCCACTCCCGAAGCGACCCCCCGGTTTCCGTATAAAATGAATGTGTGGGAAACGGAGGAACGAGGTTTGGCATGGTTGCGTCGGAGAGAATTCGTCTCGAAATGGACGAGATAGAGCGGGAGATCGAAGAGATCGAAGACTGCCGGGAGATGCTCGACCTATGCCCGAAACCCGAAGGCGTGTGGGGGCTGTCGCAGGCCATCCGCGTATACCTCCTCAAACGCGACCTCGAACGCCGGGCCCATTTCCTCCGCATGAACCGGCGCTCGGCGTACGCTTGCTACCGCCACGCCCATGTCGGCGGCGGCGAAGGGGCGAACCGTCCCGCCTCGTAACCTCCTCCGGGCCTCCGGCGCGGCCGCCTCCCTCGGCGGCGTACTATGGACGGCGAAAGTCGTCCTCGACCCGAACGACGCCCCCCCGTGGCCGAACGACCCCTTCGACGCCCTCTTCTTCCTCGTCCCACTCCTCCTCGCGGCGGGGCTTTTCGGTTTTTTCACGATATACAAAGAGCGGCTGAAAGGACTCGGGCAGTCCGGCTTCACACAAGGCATCGTCGGTCTCGGGCTTCTCGCGGGAGGCTTCTTCGGAGCGTATACCCTCGGGGAGGAGCCGATCCTTCGCGCCGCCTCCTTCGGCTTCTTCATACTCGCATTCGGCCTCGTGCTTCTCGGATACGCCGCCATCACCGAAGATGTTTTGCCGAGGTGGAATTGGCTCCCCATCGCCCTCGGAGCCGTCGCCCCACTCGGCATCCTCATCGGCTCGGAGGCGTGGATACGCATCGTCATCTCCGTGTTCTTCGGGGTCGGGTGGGTTCTTTTCGGCGTCCTCGTGTGGCGCGGGGCGGAGGAAACCAAAAACTAAAAACCGGAGCGGAGCGACCCTCAATTCCGCCCGACTATCCCCTCCAAACTTTCCTGCAAACCCTCGACGGCCTCCCCCGGCTCGACTTCGCCGCGAAGGTTCTCGTTGAACGACGCGGCGAGAGTGGCGGATATCTCCGAATAAAACGGCGTGACGGGGCGGGTTCTCGTATTGTTTTCTATGATGTCCCGACCGAGTTCGATGACGGGAACGCTTTCGAGTATTTCCCCGTCCTCGTAAAGTTCTTCGAGGGTCGGGAGGAATGCGCCTTCGAGGGCGCGGGTTCTCTGGCTTTCGGTGGAAGTCGCGTATTTTATGAACTCCCACGCGGCGTCTTTGTTTTCCGACGCCGAGTTTATGAGCATGTTCCATCCGCCGAGGCACGAGAAACTTTGCCGATCCCCGTCGGCGGTCGGGAGCGGGGCCACGCCGATTTGCCCATCCTCGATCTCCGAACCCTCCTCCCCGGCGAGCGCGTACATGAACGGCCATCCCCGCATGAAAACCGCGTCGCCAGCCAGAAATGCGTCCGAACAATCTTCTTCCCGATATGAAGCGACTTCTTCGGGGGAGATTCCATCGGCGACGAGGGCGCGTTGTATTTCGAGGCCGCGGACGGCATTCGGGTTGTTTATGGCGACGGCGTTCGGACTGAGCGAGGGCGGGGTTCCGGTGCTCGGAACCGATGTCGTTCCGGTGAGGATTTGCCCGCCCGCGTTCCATACGTATTCGCATCCGTTCACCACGCCGCCCTCGTACTCGTCGCCTTGAAAAACGAAGCCGAACCGGGTGTCGTTCGAGGAGCGAACCTCCTCGGCCATCTCCGAGAGTTCGTCCCATGTGGCCGGGGGTTCGGAGAATCCGGCTTCTTCGAGAAGGTCGGAGCGGAAATAAAGGAGTCCGGCGTCGGAGAACCACGGGGTTCCATATAAGCGGTTGTCGTATGAGCATGAGGTTATGGCCGCTCCGAGGAAAACGTCGGGGACGGTGAGTGGATAGTCGCGGTACATGCGGGTTGTGATGTCTTCGATCCACCCGTTCTCGGCGAACTCCGCCGTCCA
>JACDAJ010000298.1 GCA_013695475.1 Rubrobacter sp.
CCCGCCGCCGCCACGAGATAGTCGAGCGTCGTGGAATGCGCCTCCTCCCCGGAATCCGGCGAAACGCCGTAATGCTCGGCGACCTCGCCATGAACCCCGAAAAATATCGGCTCGTCCTCGGCGGGAATATACGCGCGCCGGATCTTCCCTTCCACCGGCTCGACCTTCACCCGCGATACGTAAGCGACCTCCGCCACGGCGACCCCCTTTCTCTCGTGAACAATTTCCGCGATTATACCATCCGAAACTATCGCGCCAGCGCATGGTACTCCTCGTTCGGGATCTTCCCGCACGCCAAAGACATCCGGTTCGTGAAGTTGTACATCGAAGCTATTTCGATAACGTCCCACACCTCTTCGAGCGTGAGGCCGAAGCCCTTCAGTTTCTCGATATCCTCCGGCGAGCATTCGAGCGGCTCGTTCGTCACTTTCACGGCGAGGTCGAGGATGGCGGTGCGGCGTTCGTCGAGTCCGGCGCGGCGATAGTCGAGGGTTATGCGGTCGGCGAGGATGGGATCCCCGAGCGCTTCGCGGAGCGCGGCCCCGTGCGCCACCAGGCAATAAAGGCACCCGTTCTCCATCGAGACGGCGACGGCGACCATCTCCCGCTCGGCCACGCTCAAATTCTCCGTCGGCTCGTGGAGAATCTTGAAATGGGAGAACCACGCGGACAGCCTCTCCGGACGGAAACTATACGCCCGGAACACGTTCGGCACGAACCCGAGGTTTTCCCTCGCTTTGGCGAAGAGTCCCTGCAAACTCTCCGGCAATTCGGATTCGTCGGGAACGGGGAACCAGCTTATGGGAACTCCGGTCTTCTTTTCGGTGCCGGTCATGCGCTCCTCCTTTGTAACGATATGTCTGCCGAGAGGTTATCAGGCGCAGCCGCGACCGCGTGCATCTAACGCGCTGTGTTAGCATGCCTTCCGTGATAAAGGGTTGGGCCGACAGGGAGGCGAGGAGGCTCTTTGAAGGGAAGCGTTCGCGGGTACCGACGGAGATACAGAAACGGTCGCTGTCGAAGTTGCAGACGCTGGACGCGGCGACAAAACTTGAGACTCTGGCGGGGATCCCGGGTAATCGGATGGAGGTTCTTGGCGGGGACAGGCTCGGGCAGCATTCCATCCGGGTGAATGTGCAGTATCGGGTGTGTTTCAGGTGGGAGAGCGGCGACGCCTACGAAGTGGAGGTGGTTGATCACCATGGATAGTGTGGAAAAAAGCAGAGAGTTCGCCCCGCTCCATCCGGGGGAGGTGCTTGCGATGGAGTTTCTGGAACCGCTCGGGATGAGTGGTCATAAGCTGGCGCAGGGTTTGCACACCAACGAGCAGAAAGTCTACGCCGTGCTGCGGGGCGGGCGAGGGATCAGCGACGAGCTCGCTCTCAGGCTCGGAAGGTTCTTCGGCGTCGAGCCGGAGTTCTTCGTCAACCTGCAATCCCGATACGACCTCGAAGTCAAGAAAATGCAGGTCGGGCGGCAGATAGAAGAAGAAGTGCGTCCGCTTGCGGGGTGATTCTCACCGCCCGACAGCCCGCACTCCCATTCCCGGACACGTCCATATCAGCGTTTCGCCTCGCCTTCGAGAGAGCCGGATATTTGCTCCCGGAGAAGAGATGGACGGTTCTCCACGACATCCCAGACTATTATGAGATCCACGCCCATATAATTATGTATGAGCACGTCCCTCATCCCGGCCATCCTCTCGGCCTTAGCGTGCGGCGCGGGGCTCCTTTTCCTTTGCCTCACGATCCTCTCGGCTAACCGGAGGCCGCCCTTCGCCGGGGTTCTCGCCGCCGCGTTCGGGGCGTTCTTCATCGCCGACGGCCTTTATCTCGCGGCGCACGCCTCCGGGCCTTATGCGCCGGGTGTGGATGGCCGGAGATGGTGTGGGCGCTCGGGCTCGTCCTTTTCGGGCTTTCGGCTCTCGCCTCCACACCCGGCGAGACGAGCGCGAGGAGCGAGGAGATCTCACCCTGGCGCGTCTTCTCTTTCTGGCTCGGGCCGCTCTCGCCCGCCGTCCATCTCGCCTTCCTCCTCGCATGGGGCGCGACGAATCCCCCATTGCCTTCGTACGTTTTGTGGGGAGGGGCGGCGATAACTTTGTATCTCGCGTTCCGGATTTCTTTCACGGCGTATGTGAGCCGGGGCATCCGGCTCGACTCCCAAAATCTCGCCGTCCGAGGCGAGCAAGGAAGGATATCCGAGGAACTCCACGACACATTACAACAAAGCGTACACAGCGTCTCGGCCCTCCTCGACGCTTATGAGAAGGCGAGGGAGAAGGAGGATCCGGAGTCCGGTGCCATTCTCGCCGACGCCATCGAAGCGTCGCGCGACGCCAATTTCCAGGTCGGAAGGCCGATAGACGAGCTTCGGGCGAGGTGGGCGGGCGACGATCAAGACCCGTCGCCACTCCTCGGCCGCCTCCTCACGGACTTCGAGACATACTTCGGCATCCGCCCCCACGAAGACCTCCGAGCCGACTTGACGAAACTTTGCCCGGATGAACTGGCGGCGGCATACCGGATCGCAAGCGAGGCACTTTGGAACGCGGCCAAACACTCCGGGGCGAGGAACGTGTGGCTCGAGTCGAGGGAAGTCGGCCCCTCGACCATCGTCCGCATCCGCGACGACGGAAAGGGCTTCGTCGAGGACACCGCCTCCGGATACGGACTCTCGCTCATGCGCGACCGAACTGAAAGCTCCGGCGGCGAACTCGACATCATCTCCGACCCTTTGAGTGGAACAACCATTCAAATACGCTTCGAGAAGTGAGGCGGCGAAGGTCGCGACCTCACGATTTCCGCTCCGAATAACGGTTCGTTATAGGCATCCTCCGGTCCCGCCCGAACGAACGAGCCGTAACTTTTATGCCGACCGGAGCTTGCCGCCGTTTGTATTCCGCCCGGTCAACGAGCTTCATGACGCGGCGCACGTCGTCCTCGTCGAAGCCCATCGCCACTATCTCCCCCACGCCTTTGTCGTCCTCGATGTACGCTTCGAGTATGGGATCGAGGACATCGTACGGCGGCAACGAGTCGGAGTCTTTTTGGTCGGGGCGAAGCTCCGCCGACGGCTCCTTCATAAGCACGGACTCGGGGATTATCTCCCTTCCTTCGACTTCGTTTATGTGTCGGCTGACACGGTACACGAGGTTCTTCGGGACATCTTTGAGAACGGAGAAACCTCCGGCCATGTCGCCGTAAAGGGTCGAATATCCGACGCTCATCTCGCTTTTGTTTCCGGTGGAAAGTGCGATCCAGCCAAACTTATTCGAGAGGGCCATGACGATGTTCCCCCGTATCCGGGCTTGTATATTCTCTTCGGCGATGTCCTCGTCCGTGCCTTCGAAGGATTCTTCGAGCATCCTCCGGTACGAGTCGAAGGCGGGGGCGATGGGGACGGTTTGCGTGTCTATTCCGAGGCTTTCGGCGAGGGCGTATGCGTCGGTGTTCGAGAGGTCGGAGGTGTATTCGCTCGGCATGAGGACGCCGACGACATTCCCCGGGCCGAGAGCCTTCGCGGCGACGGCGGCGGTGAGCGACGAGTCAATGCCCCCCGAAAGCCCGAGGACGGCCTTCGAAAAGCCGTTCTTCCGGAAATAGTCACCGAGGCCGAGGGTGAGGACTTCGAGGACTTCGCCCTCCGCGGGGAGGAGTTTCTCCACTCTCGGCTCCCTCGACTCGGCGGGCGAGACTTTCTCACGGTATCCCGGCACGTCCACGACGAGCGTGTCGAAATCCCTTTCCTCTTTTCTCGGGCGAGATTCGTGGAGCCTTTGGATGAGAGCTTCCTCGGGGTAAAGATCCATGAAGAGGATGTCCTCCTCGAATTGCTTCGCCCGCGCGACGAGCCTCCCCTCCGGGTCGAAGACGACGGAGTGGCCGTCGAAGACGAGTTCGTCTTGTCCGCCGACGAGGTTGCAAAAGAGGACATAGCATCCATAGTCCGAGGCGCGCACCGAGAGCATCCGCTCGCGCGACGCGCCTTTGAGGCGGTGGTACGGAGACGCGGAGATATTCAAAAGGACGCTCGCCCCTCCGAGGGCTTGTTCGCGGGCGGGGCCGCCCGGATACCATATGTCCTCGCACACGTTCATTCCGACCATCGCGCCGTCGCAGCGGAGGATCGCGGCTCCTTCGCCTTCGCGGAAATAGCGGTTCTCGTCGAAGACGCCGTAGTTCGGGAGATACCGTTTGTGATA
>JACDAJ010000302.1 GCA_013695475.1 Rubrobacter sp.
TTCGGTGACGCCTTTTATGACGCGCTCCATGAGTTCGGGCATTTGCTTCCGGATTTCAGGGTCGAGGGTTCGGACGGTGCCTTCCATCTCGACGGAGCCGGGGATGACGTTGTGGGTCGTGCCGCCCGAAGCTCGTCACCGAAAGGACGGCGTTCTCCATCGGGCTTATGTTCCGTGAGACGACGTGCTGTAAATTCGTCACGACCTGCGCCCCGACGGCGATGGAGTCCACGGTTTTATACGCCATCGCCGCGTGGCCGCCGCTCCCGTTCACCGTGATGCGAAATATGTCGGGCGAACCCATCATCGGACCGTACGCCAGTCCGATGGTTCCGGTCGGGAGGCTCGCCCACAAATGTATTCCGACGATGGAATCCACGCCGTCCATGACACCGTTCTCGATCATCCCCTCCGCCCCTCCGGGCATGAGTTCCTCGGCGTGCTGGAAGATGAAGCGGACTTCGCCGGAGATGCTTTCTTTCATCGAGGACATAATCTTCGCGACGCCGAGGAGCATGGCGGTGTGTCCGTCGTGGCCGCACGCGTGCATCGCGCCCGGCCTCTTCGAGACGAACTTGAAGTCGTTCTCCTCGGTTATGGGGAGCGCGTCAATGTCCGCCCGGAGCGCGACGGTCTTTCCGGGGCTTCCGCCGACGAGGCTCGCCACCACGCTCGTCTCGGTCGGGCGCGAGAGTTCGAGGCCGCCGAAAGATTCGAGCGTCTCGTATACGAACGCCGAAGTCTCCCTCTCCTCGAAGGAGATTTCCGGGTTCTCGTGGAGAAATCTCCGCCAGCCGACGACTTCGTCTTTCACTTCCTCGACGGCTTTCTCGAACGACAAAGTTTCCATGGGGTCTCCGTTCCTTATATAGATTTGAACCACTCCGCGTCCACTTCCACGGCTTCGATCTGCTTGGTTGCGACGCCAAGCCCGAGGAGTTTGAGGCGATCCATAAGCTGATCTCCGTCTATCAAGTCGATCGGGGGGGGCGCCGTCGCGAGTCGCTTCGAGGAGCGCGTCGCGTGTGAAACTCCCCGTTGTGATGATTAATCCTTTGTCGGCGCGACCGATCATGGCTCCCCGGAAATCTCGTATAACGTTGGAGGAGATGGTGTTCCGATAACGTTTGCATTGGAAAACGACCGGGAAACTGAGAAGCCCCGCCAGACGGACGAGTCCGTTCCCGTCTATGCCTCCATCGCCGGAGCGGCCAGTGACCTCGACCTGCGTGAACCCGGACTCCCTGAGAAGGCGCTGGCACAAACGCTCGAAAGCATCGGGCTTCATTTCCAGAAGTGCTTCCATAAGAAACTCGCGCCAAGCATCAGCCTCTTCAGGCACTTCTCCAGAGTCAGGCGCCGCCCCCTCCTCGACGCTCACGAGCTTATTCTCCCTCTCCCGATTGCCTCGCTGGCGGACAAGACGAGACGCTTCTTGGGGATCGACTTCTCCATGCTCGACACCTTCGGGAGTCAACGCCCAAACTCCGCGCTCGGAGTTGGTTATGAGGCCGTACTTTTTCAGATACGTCCTCGCCCAGGCGAGCCGATAAGCCAGCTCAGTGTCACTGCTCTTGTCCGAGTGCGGCATCTCCACTAACTCAGGCGGGAATCCCTCGTCCTCGATCACCTGCTCAAGAAGCTCGGCTATCGAGGCACTGCCACCCAATCCGCAGAGAGCCGTCAGCAACGGATTCATCATATTTTCGTAGGGAGGCATCCTCATCGTTTCGACAATATATCAATTTCATGGCCCGAACTTCGCCGCTTCGTAATCTCCCGGCGGCGTTTCGTCGTATATAAAGGGGAAGGTATTGGCGACTTTTCGAGGGGGAACGCACGTATGAACGCTCTTTCGTTGTCTTCGATGGGACGGCTGGCGGACTTCGCCCCGCTTTTTGCGCGGGTGATCGTCGGGGTGATTATGACGGCGCACGGGTGGCAAAAACTCGTCGGCGGGCCGGGGGCTTTCGGGGAGAGCACTTTGGCGGCGCTCGGGGTTCCGCTCCCGGTTTTGATGGGGTTCGTGGTTACTTTGGTGGAGCTTGTCGGTGGGATATTTTTGATCGTCGGGCTTCTCTCGCGGTTGTCGGCTCTCCTTCTCACGGTGAACCTCGTCGTGGCGACTTTGCTGGTCAAAGTGGATCTCGGCCTCATCGCCGCCGAAGGCGCGGGGGCGGAACTCGACCTCGCGCTCATCGCGGGTCTCGTCGTCGTGCTTCTCGCCGGGCCGGGGAAGCTCGCGCTCGACCGGGTTCTCGGCCTGGATCCATTCAACGAACGCGAGAGACGCTGACGAACGGTCGCAATCCCGGCTGGGAATAATGCGCCCCCAACTCGATCGCGTCCAAACTGGCCGTGCGCGTACACAGTTTTGTGTATATTGCCGCCGCTCCGACCCGATTCGGCCGGCGGGAGTATATAGTGCCATTACGCTGTGCGTCGGGTGGCGCGGTTTGCCGAACCCGAAACAGGCCGTCCGAAATGATATTCTTTGGCGGAAGTTCCATACGATTCCCACGATAAAAGACAATCGAACTGGAGGGGACGGGGAGAAACGCACAAGAGTTGCCGCGCATCTCGGCGGCTCCGTCCCGAAATCCCGGTCGGAAAGGACCATGTCCATTGAGCATAGATAGTTCATCCACGGTCGGCGCCTCCGGCGAGCCGGAGTCGGCGAAGAGGATATACGCCGATCTGAAGAAGACCATCAAAAACGAAGGTCTCATGGATCGCCAGCACGCTTATTACGTCGGCAAGTTCGCCATGACTTTCGGGTTCCTCGCTGTGGGCGTGTCCCTTCTTTTCATCCTCGAAAGTCCGTGGCTGCATATGTTGAATGCGGTGTATATGGCGTTCGTTTTCGGGCAAGTCAGTTTGCTCGCGCACGATTCGGGGCATCGCCAACTCCAGCTTCGCTCGGGGAAGTTCAATGACTGGCTGACGCTGGTTCTCGGGAACCTCATGCTCGGGATGAGCCGGGAGTGGTGGATCGGGAAGCACAACGAGCACCACGGCCACCCGAACCAGACCGACATTGACCCGGACATCGAGATACCGCTCCTCGCCTTCGAGGAGGAGCAAGCCTTCGACAAACGCGGCCTCGCCCGCCTCGTCACGAAATACCAGGCGTTCCTCATCATCCCGCTCTCGTTCCTCCAGTCCATCAGTATGCTCCGCAGCAGCGTCAGCTTCATCTTCTCGAAAAGGGCGAAACGACCGTTCGCCGAAGGACTCGCCATCGTCACTCATTTCACGACGTATTTCGGGCTGCTTTTCTATCTCCTCGAACCGCTCACGGCGATCCTGTTCGTCATCGTCCACCGCGGACTGTGGGGGGTGTACCTCGTCTCGGTGTTCGCCCCGAACCACAAGGCGATGCCGATACTCGCGAAGGACAGCGAGGTCGGGTTCATCCACCGCCAGGTTTTGACGAGCCGGAACGTCCTCTCGCATCCGGCGACGGATTTCTTGTACGGCGGGCTGAACTACCAGATCGAGCACCATCTCTTTCCGGGGATGCCGCGCAACAAATTGAAGGACGCGCAGCCGATCATAAAAAGTTTCTGCGAGAAGCACTCCATCGGCTACCACGAGACGAGCGTCCTCGAATCGTACCGGGAGATCCTCTCTCACCTCCACGCCGTCGGCGCGCCGCTGCGTGAAGCGAACAAAAGCACGATAAATTAGCCCGTCCCCTTCGGTCGCTCCGGGGGGAGTCGGGGAAAGACAAACACGACTTTCGAGAAGCGACTCACCCGATTCGGCGTCACTTCGAGAACGAGTCTTCCGTTCTCCCCTCCAATTTCGCCGCCGCCGAAAGAAGCCACTCGGGACGCGGCATGACTTCGTTTTTCTCCGGGTCATAGAAAACGTGCGCGGCGGAGCCTTCCGCGACGAGGGTGCCGTTTTCATACGACTCTCCAGTGCGAAGCTCGAAGTCCATCGAGTACGAGCGGTTTCCGATGGTCGGGACGGTCGCCGCTCCGAAGAGGATGTCGCCGAAGAAGACGGGGGCTTTGAAACGGACGGTCGTCTCAGCGACGACGTACTGCGCCCCCGGCAAATCGCCGCTCACGAACTCGGTGACGCCGATTATCTCGGCGATCCTCCACCAGTACTCGAACCTCACCGTCTCGAAATACTCGAGAAACACGGCATTGTTCACATGCCCGAGCGTGTCGAGGTCGCGGTACCGGACTTCGAGCTTCCGAACGACGGGAGGGTTTTCCAATGGAGAGGCTCCTTTCGGGTCGCTTCGCTCCGGTTATTAGTTCTTGGTTCTTCGTTTTTAGCCAATAACCAATAACCAAAAACCAAGAACGGGAGCGAAGCGACCAAACCAATAACCTTCCACCCGTGATTTAATATCCCCGATGGAGTACGAAGAACTACTCGAACAAGGCGAAACTCTGGCGAGCGAGGGTCTCCTCACGGAGGCTCTCTCTCGCTTCGAGCAAGCCCTCGCCACCGAGCCGGACAACCCGGAGGTCCTCGAAGCCGTCGGGCGGGCGCTTTTCAACCTCGACCGGATGGAGGAGGCGGAGGCGTGCTATCTCGACGCCCTCGAACTCGACCCGGAGTGGGCCGCCCCGAGGATGGGACTCGCCCTCGTCGCTCTTCGGCGGGACGAGCCGTTCAAGATCGTCCACCACCTCGAACGCGCCATCGAGGCCGACCCGGAATACCCGGAGTCATACGTCGAACTCGGTCGCTATTATGGCCTCATGGGCGAGGCCGCCCTCGCGAAAGCGACCTTCGAGCGGTGGACGGCGAAGCACCCCGAAGACGCCGACGTCCTCATAAACGCGGGCCTCACCGCCTTCGACGCCGCCGACTACGCGCAAGCCCTCGTTTTTTTCGAGGATGCCGTCCAGGCCGCCGAGGACGGCGAGCAAATAAACGGAGCGAAAACCTTCCGGGCGAATTCTCTCGACATGCTCGACCGGTACGCGGAGGCCGTCGAGGCGTACGAGGAGGTCATCCGGGAGTCTCCGGGATGGTGGGAGGCGCACGCGAACCTCGGCATTTGCCACGCGAGGAATGAATATTACGATGAGGCGGAAGCCGCTTTTCGGCGCGGACTCGAGGAATGTCCCGGTTCGCCGGAGATCCGCGACGAGCTCGCCGCGCACCTCCTCGGAGAGAAGAAGAACCTCGAAGAAGCCCTTTCCCTCGCCGAGGAGGCCGTCGCCCTCGGACGCGACGAAGTCCGACACCTCCAAACTTTGGGGGAGGCGAGGCTCGCGATGGAGGACGTTCCCGGAGCGGAGAAGGCGTACCGGGAGATACTCGAGCTCGACCCCGAGAACCCGGACGCGCACCTCGAGGTCGGGCTTGTCCATGATCGCCGCGGCGAGGCGGCGGAGGCCGAGGAGCATTTCATCGAGTCGCTGAAAAGCGACCCCGGAAATCCGCGCGCGCTTTATTCGTACGCGAGTATTTATTACGCGACGAACGACCTCGAGACCGCCGAGGAGATACTCGTCCGGGCGGTCGCCTCGGACCCGGAATATTCCCCGGCGCTCTCCGCGCTGTCGAGTATCCGGGCGAGGCGAGGCGAGTATGCGGCCTCCCTCGATTATCTCGAACGAGCGGTGGAGGCCGGGGAGCGCGACGTCGAGCATTTCAAGCGGGCTCTCGAGTTCGTGCCGCTCCGCCAAGACCCGCGCTTCACCACCCTCCTCTCCCGCATGAACGGCGAATAGCTCGCTTCGCTCGCGTTTTCAGCTTTTAGCCGTTAGCTTTTAGGTTTTGTTTTTCGGGGCGTTCATCGCGGCACATAACTTTTCATGACGGCGATTCTTCACGGAGGCTCGTGATGTCCGGCGCGACCGCGCTCGGGATTTTGCTCGTTCTCGGGGGCCTCGGAGGACTCGGCTTCGGGCTATTCGCTTTGCTTCGCGGAGGTCGCGGGCAAAGTGGCGGCATCGGGCCGATACCGGAGCGATGGATGCATGTGTTCGCCGGAGTCCGGATGCTCGTTTTCGGAATCGTGTGCCTCGCGGCGGGCGGGTATTTTCTTTATTCGTCCCTCGGATGAACCGATCTCGTGTGGCATACGTGTGGCCGCGGCCGACCACTTCGCCGCGCCCATCCGCTCGTGGCTCCGTCGAGACGCTCGCCGAGCCATGCGAACGCCATTTCTTGTTTCGGAGTCGGCGCGAATATCCACCGCCTCACGCCACCCACGAGGTTGCGAAACCCGATTCGTATCCTCGCGGGACACACGTCCATCCGACCGTGGCTCCTTCGAGCCGCATGTCCGGGCGAGGGGCTTCGCGTCCGACATTCCATCGCGAGGGGGCGGTTCCACCGGAACGCCTCGATGACGGACGGTGTGGGATCCCGGGCTGCGGAGAATGTCAGTTTCTTCATCCGAACTCGGCGGCGTCCGAAAGAACACCTCGCCCGAAACCGTTTTCGCTGAAACCGAAAACCTACTTCACAAAAACCTCATCCCATCCGTCGAGTTTCGGAGGCTCGACATGAAGTCTTCCATTTCGATGGTTCTTTCGTCGGCTATTCGGCGGCTCGCCTCGAAGAGGAGGAGGTTCGGGATGGTTTTGCGGAGGCTTTCGGCGTGGCGGACGGCGCTTCGGAGATCCGGGACTCCCTCCTCGGATCCAACCATCGCGAGTATCCTCGATATGCCGACCGCCCCGAGATAGTCGAGGGCGACGGCGTCTTTGAGAAGTCCGGCTTCCATCGAGGATGCGGGCGACGCTCCGGGCGGATGGCACCGTATCGCCTCGACGACGACTCGCGTGGCTTGCGACGGGAAGTCTCCGTCGCGGAGGATGCGGCTCGCGACGATGGCCGAACGCTCGGCGTGATCCGGAGCCTCCCGGAGGTTGTACGCCTTGTAAAGCCCGATGTCGTGGAGAAAGCCCGCGAGGCGGAGTATCTCCTCGTCATATCCGACGCCTTCTTCGTCGCCGATCCCTGCGGCCATCGCGTTCACGCGGAGGCAATGCTCGTATCCCCACACCGGATGCGCCCCGATCCGGGACACAAGCTCCTCGACCTCTCCCGAAAACGTCCGCATCATAGATGTGGAAGTCTAACGAATATCCCCGCCATGCGCCCACGCCGAAATCCCCCACCCCTCCCCGATATTCGGTATAACGGTGCGAAAGAGAAAGGGGGAGGCGATGAAGTTCGATGTGAATGTTTCGATCCTTTTCAAAGAGCTTCCGTTTTTGGAGAGGTTCTCGGCGGCGAGGGACGCGGGGTTTTCGGCGGTCGAATTCTGGTGGCCGACGGGGGAGAATCTCGACGAGGTCGAGGCGGCGATAAAGGATTCCGGGCTTTCGGTCGCGCTTTTCAACTTCGACGCGGGGGACATGGCGAACGGCGACCGCGGCCTCGCCGGAGATCCGGATCGGCACGAGCAATTCCGGGAGAACGTCCCGGTCGCACTCGAGCTCGCGGAGCGCCTCGGGTGCGGAAAACTGAACGCCCTCGTCGGCCACGAGAAGCCGGGGAGGAGGGACGAGCAACTCGAACTCGCCCGCGAGAGCGTCCGGTTCGCCGCCGAGGAAGCCGAGAAACGCGGCGTCGAAGTCATGGTCGAGGCGGTGAACACGTTCGAGAACGGGCCGTTCCTTTTGCACACGACGAAGGGTATGGTGGATTTTGTCGAAAGTGTGGGGCGGGGGAACGTCAAATCGCAGTACGACGTGTATCACATGCAGCGGATGGAGGGGAACCTCGCCGCGAATTTGAGGGAGCATATCGAGGGGATTGGGCATGTGCAGATCGCCGACTCCCCCGGACGGAACGAGCCGGGTACCGGGGAGATAAATTACGGGTACGTTCTCTCCGAACTCGACGCCCTCGGCTATGATAGATACGTCGGCCTCGAATACAACCCGTCGGACGGAGACACGCTCGCGAGCTTCGGATGGCTTCCGAGTGCGTCCCGGAGCGGCGACGCGAACCTGAAAAACCTCGAACTTCATGGAGGAGAAGATGGCTGAGAAAGTGGAAAAAGTCGGACGAGTCGGGTTCATCGGACTCGGAATAATGGGTGGCCCGATGGCGAAGAACCTCATCGAGGCGGGATACGAACTCACCGTCCAAAACCGGAGCTATGAGAAGGCCGAGGAGCTCGCGAAAGGGAACCCGAGCGCGGCGGCGGCGAAGAGTCCGAGGGAAGTGGCGGAAAACAGCGACATCATAATAATGATGCTCCCCGACTCGCCGGATGTCGAGGAAGTCGTAGCCGGAGAGGATGGCGTTCTCGAAGGGATGAAGTCTGGCGCGCTCCTCGTGGATATGTCCACGATCTCCCCGGTCGTCACGGAAAGTTTGGCGAAGAAAGTCGGGGGGAAAGGGGCTTCGATGCTCGACGCTCCGGTGTCGGGCGGGGATGTCGGGGCCATCGAAGGAGCATTGTCCATCATGGTCGGCGGCGGCGAGTCGGACTTCGAGCGGGCGAGGCCGTTGTTCGAAGTTATGGGGAAGACTGTGACGCATGTCGGGCCGGTGGGGGCGGGGCAGGTTGTGAAGGCGGCGAATCAAGTCGTGGTCGCGCTGACCATCGAGGCGGTGAGTGAGGCGCTCGTCCTCGCTTCGAAGGGCGGGGTTTCGCCGGAGAAGGTCCTCGATGTGCTTGGCGGGGGGCTTGCCGGGAACAAGGTCATGGAAGTGAAGCGGGAGAAGTTTCTCTCGCATACTTTCGAGCCGGGGTTCCGGTCGGAATTGCATCACAAGGATCTCGGCATTGCGCTGGATGCGGGCCGTGAATACGGTGTCGCGCTTCCGGTGACGGCCATTGTGGATCAAATGTTCTCGGCGATGAAAGAAAAAGGGTGGGGGGGCGAGGATCACTCGTCGCTGTTGCGGATCATCGAGGATCTCTCACAGCACGAGATATAGAAACGTGTCGAAGGGGGGAGGACGATTGGCGAAGCACCTTCTCCCTCCCTCGACGTTCGGGGGGATGCGCGTTACAATGTTTCGTCGAAACACTTGCCGAATGGTGTAACGGCAGCACGAGTGACTCTGAATCACTTAGTCCAGGTTCGAATCCTGGTTCGGCAGCTTCTTTGAAAAGCCCCGTTTTCCGGGGCTTTTCTTTTTGGCACGGATCTCGGTCATCTTCCCGAGCTTCATGGTTTGAGGAGAATCTTTATCGCGCCGTCCTGTTTTTTCTGGAAGATCTCATATCCCCTCGGCGCCTGATCGAGTGGCAGCCGATGCGTCGCGAAGCTCTCGACACCGAGCGGGTCGCCGTCTTTCGTGAGGAGCGGCATGATGTCGTCCACCCACCTCTTCACGTTCGCCTGCCCCATCCGCATTTGTATTTGCTTGTCGAAGAGCGTGAGCATGGGTATCGGGTCGGCCATACCGCCATATACTCCGATGAGGGAAAGTGTGCCGCCTCGGCGGACGGTGTCTATCGCCGAATAGAGGACGGAGAGCCTGTCCACCCCGGCCTCCGCCATGAAGTTTTGGGCGAGCCGCTTCGGGAGGACGCCCGCCATTTGCTGCGCGAAGCCCGCGCCGGGGGAGCCGTGCGCCTCCATCCCGACCGCGTCTATGACCGAGTCCGGGCCGCGTCCGTCGGTCATGTGGCGGATCTCCTCCGGCGCGTCGTCGGTGGCGGATGCGTCTATGACTTCGATGCCGAGGCGTCGCACGCGCTCGATCCGCTCCGGTACGAGATCCACGGCGATGACCCGGTGTCCGCGGTGGCTGGCGATGCGGGACGCCATGTCCCCGATCGGCCCGAGTCCGAAGACCGCGACGCTCCCGCCGTCCGGTATCCCAGCGTATTCGACGGACTGCCACGCGGTCGGCACGACATCGGAGAGATAAATGAAGCGTTCGTCGGACGCGCCTTCAGCCTCTTCGGGAACTTTGATCGTCGTTCCGTCCGCCTGCGGGACCCGAAGGAACTCGGCCTGTCCGCCCGGAACCTCGCCGTAGAGTTTGGAAAACCCGAAGAGGGCGGCTCCCATGTTCTGCTCACGAACTTGCGTGGTTTCGCACTGGGTTTGGAGACCTTGATCGCACATGAAGCAATGACCGCATGAAATCTGGAACGGCATCACAACCCGGTCTCCGGGCGCGACACTCGATACCTCCGGGCCGACTTCCTCGACGATGCCGATCGGCTCATGCCCGAGGACATTGCCTTCCCCCATGAACGGTGCGAGGGTCTCGTAAAGATGGAGGTCAGATCCGCATATCGCCGTCGTCGTGATGCGGACGACGGCGTCGGTCGGCTCCTCGATTGTCGGGTCGGGGACGTTGTCTATCCGCACGTCTCTCTGACCGTGCCATGCGAGAGCTTTCATGCGTTCTTTCCTCCTCTGGTTGTGTGGAAAAGATATTCACGGACAAATGTTTCCAGAATCTCGCCTTCGTACACCGGCGAGGGGTTGTCGAGTTTCCGAGCCACCTTCATCCCGACTCTTCCGATCCCTCGGGTTCCTCGTTGCGGCGTTTCTGTCGGTATCCGTATGTGGCCTTTCGTACGGTCTCCTCGTCTTCGAGACCCGAGCCGAGTGCGCCCGCGACGGTGGCGGGGGAGGTTGTGATCCAGGCGAGGGAAAGATGGTCGCTCGGGCCGACCGGGTGTCCCAGCGTGGATCCCAGGAAGTCAACCTGGACGAAGACTGCCGCCGCGAGAATTACGAGCGTGAACAAAGCGGCATACGACAATACCACCGCCACGGTTATGGTGAGAGCGGTGGCCGCGTTGTAAAGCTTCGTGTCCCCCATGGATTCCTCGGGTCACTCCCAAAGGCCGTGGGAGACTATGAGCCACACGACCATCGCCGCGATGGATATGACCATCAAAGCCGAAAGGCGCGGCCAGCCGAAAGTGTCGCCGAACTGCCAGATCGTGGGGGTGACGAGAACATAAGCTCCGGTGGCGAAGGCCGCCGCCAGCACGCCCTTGAAACTGGGGAATATCTTCCACGGACGGTTGGCGAGAACCATGCCAGCCAAAAGCCGCAAATGACTTCGCACCGCGAGGGGAGGGATCGGGACACCGTATCCTCGAACGTCGCCCCGATCCATGGACGAGGCTCGGTTTTCACTCGACCTCGCCAGCGGACCGAGGGGAACCCTCGCCGAAAACAAGCGCTTGCGAGCCGTCCGGTGGATGATGCACGCATTGCCCGACTGAATACCCGGCTGAGGCGATAATGTTTTCGAGCGATGGATCCGGCTCCAAAATATTGAACCGGGTCGCGGTCGCGTTCCTCGTCGGGGGCATTTTGCTTGCGATGGTGAACCTCGGACTCGGTGGCATGATGTTCGGTTTCGGAGCCGTGATTTTGGGCGTGGCGCGGGTGCGAGATTCGCGCGGAGCCGGGCGGGAGGAGCGGAGCATCGGGCGGATGGTCACGCTCGGCGGCGCGTTTGTGATGGTGGACGCCGTGGTACGGATGTTGTTCTTGTAGAAAATCCGAGAAAGGACGGCACATGCGCGACTTCGCGGTGCTAATGGTGAGGCTCGTTGTGGGAGGGCTTCTCGCCGGACACGGGGCGCAGAAACTTTTCGGCTCCTTCGGCGGGTCGGGGATGGAGGGGTTCGCGGGGTTTCTGGAATCTCTCGGAATGAAGCCCGGCAAGCCGTGGGCCGCGCTCGCCGGACTCTCGGAGTTCGGGGGCGGGACGCTCACCGCGCTCGGGCTTTTGAATCCGCTCGGCCCGCTCGGGATCCTCGGGGCGATGTGCATGGCGGCTTTCAAAGCCCACGGCGTGAAGCCGATATGGGCGCAGGAAGGCGGCGGTGAGCTGCCTGTGACGAACGCCGCGATCGCCGCCGCCATAGCCCTCGCCGGCCCCGGAAAGTATTCCCTCGACCACGCGCTCGGGGTGCGTCTCCCGAAACGCCTCGTCGCCCTCGCCTTCATATCCGGCCTCGTGGTCGCAGCGGCGGGCCTCGCCTCCGACCCCGACGATGGCGGCGGTGAGGACGATCCCGAAAGCGGGTCGGGCGGATAGTCACAGGCCAGCCGCCCCTTGTTTTCGCTGAGAAATAAATCGGCTGAAATGCGCGGGTTCTGTGGGAATCACTCCTCTCGGAACCCGCGCCTTTTGTTTTTCAGCGGAGTTCATGAAGTCGGCGTACCTCGCAAGCGAAGCTCCGTCCGGGAACCCCGGTCTGCCCGGGACGGTATTTCCCGAAGCCTGGATCCCGAAGGCTCGACAACCCCACAATTCGCCGTCGGTTTCGGCGGGCATATATCTCGTTCACAAGGTGCGCGAAACGCGCCTTGTTGCTAAGACTCTATCCGAAAACCGCCAAATTGAGCAGGATGTGGGCGCAGGCAAGCTGAGCGAGCGCCAGCCAGTTGCCCGCCTTCTTCGCCCAGCGAGTGCGGAGGCTACGGCGCTTGGTCAGCCACG
>JACDAJ010000303.1 GCA_013695475.1 Rubrobacter sp.
CGGGCAGTTGCATGGCGGCATCGCGCAGGGAATCGGGCAGGCTCTTTACGAAGAGGCCGTTTATGACGAGGACGGGAATCCGCTCACGTCCACATGGGTGGATTATATGGTTCCCGGCGCGCCGGAGATGCCGAATTTCACCCTCGATCAAACCGTGACGCCTTCCCCGACGAACCCGATGGGGGTGAAGGGGATCGGGGAGTCCGGGGCGATCGGGTCGTCTCCGGCGGTGATGAACGCGGTGATCGACGCGCTTTCGCACTTTGGCGTCGTCCACATGGACATGCCCGCGAGTCCGATGAAGGTGTGGGCGGCGATCCGGGCCGCGAAGGGGGGATGAGCGGTTTTCGGCAAGCGCGGAGGCGGTTTTGGCGCATATAAGCCGTTGCCGCATGCTTCCCGGCTCCCCGCCCCCGGTGGCGGTTTTGGTCTTTACATCATGGGTGGCGAGGCATTACCGTGTCGGGCTGTCGTTTGTAATCGCGATGTAATTTTTGGATGATAAGCTCTCTGACGGAGCGTTCAAAAAAAGGAGATGAGATGCGTTTGAGGAAGTTTGCTTTGATCTTGTCGGCGTTGACGTTGACGATCGCGCTGACTGCATGCAATTCACTCGTCCAGTCGGGCGGCGACGGGGTGGACGGAGGCGAACAGCCCGAGGAAACTCAGCAAGCTCCGACGCAAGGCAATGAGGAGGGCGCCGGGGCAGCCGCCGGGGGGCCGGAGGACGAGACGCTCGCGCTCTCCGTGCCGAGCCTCGACATAAACATAGATGAGATCCCGACCGAGCGGGGCGACGACACGCAAGCCCTCACCGACAACGCCGCCGTGCATTTGCTTTATACGGGCTTCCCGTGGGAAGAGGAGGCGAACGTATACCTCGCCGGACATGTCGAGGGATATGAAGGCACGCCGAGCTACCAGGCTTTCGCGGGACTCGAGCAACTCGAGAACGGCGATGAGATCGTCGTGACCGACGCGGAGGGAACCGAATACAATTACGAGGTTTTCGAGAAGGTCCAGGTTGACCCGACGGCGGTCGAATACCTCGACCCGATCGAGGGCCGGAACATCGTGACCCTCCAAACTTGCGAACTCGTGAACGTGAACCCCGACGGAACCCCGAACTACTCGGACACCGACCGCCTCGTCGTGCGCGGCGAACTCGTCGAGTCGTAAAAAGAAGGGAGCGGGGGCCTGAGAAAGCTGGCGATAATTCTTGTCGCGCTCGCTGCGTTTCTCACGCTCCCCGCATGCGGCGCGTCCGTCGGAGGCGGCGAAAATCAAACCGAAGCCCCGAGCGAGGAGGTCGCGCCGGAGCGAGGCGACGACACCGAAGCCCGCTCCGACGACCCGGACGCGCCCGAGGATCAAAGCCTCCGACTCACCGTCCCGAAGATGGAGCGCGTGGATGGCGTCGAGATCCCCACCGGACGCGGCGACGACGCGCAACTCCTCGAAGACAACGCCGCCGTCCACCTCGCATACACGGGCTTCCCGTGGGAGGACGAAGCGAACGTGTACATAGCCGGACACCGCCTCGGCTACGAAGGAACCGAAAGCCACCTCGCCTTCTATGACATAGACAAAATGGAGAACGGCGACGAAATCTTACTCACCGACTCCGAAGGCGAGGAATACACGTACCGAGTCTTCGAGACGCTCACGGTCGAGCCGACCGAGCTTCAAGTCCTCGACCCGATCGAAGGAAAGAACATCATAAGTTTGCAAGCATGCACCCTCCCCGACTATTCGGATCGGATCATCGTCCGGGGCGAACTCGTCGAAGGATGAATACCGGGAGTGGGTAGTGGGGAGGCACTCGCTCCGCTCGTTCCGGGAGTCGGGATGTTCTCGACTTTCTCACCGCGAAGACTTTCGCCTTCACGCTCGACGGACTCGTGCCGGACTCGACCGGGTATTCCATCGGGGAAAGTCTCGATTCCGCGCTTTTCCCGACTCCCCACTCCCGAAGCGAGCGCCAGCGAACGACTCCTGACTCCTCGGAGCGACCGAAGGGAGCGACCCGTTGTGATCGGAAACGCTACGCGCCTCGATACACCTTGATACACTTCCGCGTGAAATGATGGTTCGAAATTACAAAGTTTCGAGTGAGGCTCCCGACTCCTCTTTCCCGCGGGCGAAATGGATGCTCGCCGAGCGGGCGAGCCGGGCATTGTCCGGCGCGGAGGACTCCGGATTGCCGGGTTTCGAGGGCGAGCGGGTCGCGCGCGTCTCCGTCGGGATGGAAGACGCTTCGATGGAAGGTGCTTCGCCGCTTTCGTGGATGCGCGGGCAGTCCGCATTCCCGAAGGTTTTTTGGGCGGGGCGCGGGGACGGACTCGAAGTCGCCGCCGTCGGAGTCGCGGATGTCCGGGTCGGCGACGATGCCGACGGGCCGGACTCCCTCGATAAAAAGCTCTCGCCGCTCCTTCGCGACGCGGAGCGCGGCGTTCGTTATTATGGCGGGCTTCGCTTCGACGCGGAGGGCGGGGACGATGGTTCGTGGGGCGCTTTCAGAGCGTATCGGTTCGTGCTTCCGCGCTTCGAGATCGCTCGCGAAGGCGGGGAACTCTCGCTCGTTTGCAACCTCGTGCTTCCTCGGGACACGGAGAAGAAAGAAGAGATACTCGCGGAGATCGAAGCCCTCTCCTTCCCCGAAGAGGATGAAAAGTTCGTTCTCCCGCGCCTCGTCCGGCGGACGGACTCGCCGGACTTCGAAGGGTGGAGGCGGAACATAGAAACGGCTCTCGCGGCGTTTGAGAGCGGCGAGATGGACAAAGTCGTGCTTGCGAGGCGGGCCGATTTCTCCTTCGAGGACGACCTCGACGCGGCTCTCCTCGCGGCGAGCCTCTTTGAGGCGACGCCGGGATGCTTCCATTTCTATGTCGAGCCGGAGGAGGGTGTCGCGTTCGTCGGGGCTTCCCCGGAGAGGCTTTATCGGAGGGAAGGCTCGGCCATAAAAAGCGAGGCCGTCGCCGGGACGCGGCCTCGGGGCGACTCCGACGCGGACGACGAAGACCTCCGCGACGACCTCCTCGGGAGCGAGAAAGACCGGGCGGAGCATGGATATGTCCGGGTCGGCATCGAGGAGAATCTCCGCCCGCTGTGCGACGCTCTCAAAGTCGAGGAGGGAGCCTCGGAGATGAAGGGCGCGAGCCGGAGGCACCTCGTGTCGAGGGTTCGCGGAACCCTTCGCGGGGGAGCCACCGACGCCGATGTCCTCGAAGCCCTCCATCCCACCCCGGCGGTCGGCGGATATCCGGGGGGGGAAGCGGTGCGGGAAATACGAGCGATGGAGCCATTCGACCGGGGATGGTATGCGGGGCCGATGGGGTGGATCTCCTCCGACGGAGCCGAGTTCGCGGTCGGAATACGCTCCGGATTGGTGAGAGGCGAAAAACTCTCCCTCTTCTCGGGGGCGGGGATCGTCGCGGGATCCACGCCGGAGGGCGAGTGGGCGGAGATCGAACAGAAAATCTCCGACTTCGCCGCCGTCCTCGGCCTCGACCATGAACACGCCGCGAGATAAAAATAGCCGGGCGAACGCCGAGGGAACGGCGAACGCCACCGCCCGAGCGAACCGTCTGTGGGCGAAACTCATCGTCGAGGAACTCGTCCGAAACGGCGTGGAATTTTTCTTCGTCGCGCCCGGCTCCCGCTCCACTCCGCTCGTCGCGGCCATCGCCGAGAACCCGAAGGCCGAGGCGGTGGTCCACTTCGATGAGCGCGGGACATCGTTCGCCGCGCTCGGATGCGCGAGGGCCACCGGGCATCCGGCGGCGTGGGTGACGACCTCCGGCACGGCGGTGGCGAACGGGCTTCCGGCGGTCGTCGAGGCTTCGGTGGACGACGTGCCGATGCTCCTCCTCACCGCCGACCGCCCGCCGGAGCTTCGGAAGACCGGGGCGAACCAAACCATAAACCAGCCCGGAATCTTCGGCGAACATGTCCGGTGGAGCTTCGATGTCCCGGCGCCGGATCTCAATGTGGACGCCGCCTCCGTCCTCACCACCGTGGATCAAAGCGTGCATCGCGCCCTCCGCCCCCCCTCCGGCCCCGTCCATATGAACATGATGTTCCGCGAGCCGTTTTTGCCGGATGACGAAAACGGAGAGCCGGAACTCCCGCCCCACCTCGAACATTGGCGCGCGGGCGATTCTCCGTACACGAAATATTCCCCGACGAAGCCGACGGTGGACGAGGCGGAGATCGAGGCGATTCGGAGCGAGCTTCGCGGCGTCGAGCGAGGCATCGTCGTCGCCGGAAGGCTTCGTGCGAGGGAATCGGGCGAGGCGGCGGCGCGTCTCGCGGAGTCGCTCGGGTGGCCGTTTTTGCCGGACATCGGCTCGCAAGCCCGGATCGGGGGTGTCTCCGGCACGGCGATTGCGAATTACGACATCCTCCTCGCCGACGAAGCCTTCGCCTCGAACGCGCCGGAAGCGGTGCTTCACATCGGCGGAGGCGCGGTGTCGAAGCGGCTTTCGGGGTACATCGCCCGCCATCGCCCGAAGGCGCACACCGTGGTGAAAGAAAGTCCGGCCCGCCTCGATCCGAACCACCTCGCCACACGGAGCGTCGAATCAAACGTGACGGCTTTTTGCGATTCTCTCTCGAAGCTCGCCACGGATGATGGGCGCGAAGGGGCGCGGGCCGAAACATGGCGCGAAGCCTCGGAGGACGACCGCCACATCGAAGAAGCCGCGAACGCCGCCGCGAAAGATGGACTCGAAAGTCCGTGGGCCTCGATGTGGCGCGACGCCTCCGAAAAAGCCGCCCGGCGCATCGAGGAAGCCGCCTCGAAAGCCGAGGAAATCTCCGAGCCGTTCGTGGCTCGCTCGGTATCCCGCCTCATCCCGGATGGGCATGGCCTCGTTGTGGCGAGCAGTATGCCGATCCGGGACATGGACGCTTATGCGGTGTCCGACCGCACATTCGTCCCCGTCGCGGCGAACCGGGGCGCGAGCGGCATTGACGGGACGGTGGCGACGGCGGCGGGGTATGCGAGGGGTTCGGGGCGACCCGCGACGCTCGTCGTCGGGGATCTCGCGCTTCTCCATGACCTCAATTCGCTCGCGATGCTCCGCTCGCTCCCGGTCACGGTCGTCGCGGTGAACAACAACGGGGGCGGCATATTCTCTTTTCTTCCGGTTTCGCGGCAGGAAGCGTTTTTCGAGGAGTATTTCGGAACGCCGCAAAGCATCGGGTTCGAGAATGCGGCGGCGATGTTCGGCCTCGGATACGAAAATCCGAAGGACATGCGCGGGTTCGAGGAAGCGTACCGGAGAGCGGTTTCGGGCGAAACGGCGGAGATCATCGAGGTGCGGACGGATCGGGGGGAGAACGTCGCGTTTCATCGGGGTTTGCTCTCCGGCGGATAGATTGGACATTCGGTTCGGCGGTTCGCGTCGTTGGTATACTTTTGGCATGGACAGGATCGTGAAGCTCGAAAACGAAATTCGCTCCCTCTCCGACGAAGAGCTTTCCGCCTTTCGGCAGTGGTTCCGCGAGTTCGATTCCGAGGTGTGGGATCGCGAGGTCGAGGCCGACGTCCGGGCTGGGAAGCTCGACTCTTTCGCCGACAAAGCCATCGCCGATCATCGCTCCGGCAAGTCCGCATCCCTTTGAACCACTTTGCTCCCCCGGAATTTTGGGAACGTTATCGAGATTTGCCCACCCATGTTCGCGAGCTTGCGGATAAAAATTTCGCGCTTCTCAAAGAGAACCCTCGACATCCATCCTTGCATTTCAAACGGACGGGACGCTTCTTCTCGGCGCGGGTCGGGCTATCGCATCGGGTTCTCGGCGTCGAAGCCGAAGATGGGGTTTTGTGGTTTTGGATCGGGAGCCACGCAGACTATGATAAGCTCCTCGACCGATAATCTTCGGGAGGTTCGATGAAGAACTCGCGCTCGATCACCGCCTCCGGTGGATGCCTTTGCGGAGCCGTCCGCTACGAAGTCCGCGGCCCCCTTCGCCCGGTCGTGAACTGCCATTGCGGGCATTGGTAGTCAGAGAGACCAACAAGAAAGCGGTGCGTCGGGGGTGAAATTCGACTTCGAGCTGTCCGTCTGAGCCCGTCCTCCCGCGGGGATCTCGAAGAGTGGCTACTTCACGGACTTCACGGGCTTCACACAAGCCGCTGAGAGGCTCTGTGCGCGTCGGCACGGTACCACGCCCTACACGAAGCTCTCGCGGCTCGTTCTCGGCCATTCTCGAAGCTCTGGCGGCTCGTTAGGTGGCGGGCGCGATGCGGCGAGGTCTTCAAGGCTGTCAAAAACCGTTGTAACGTTACAACGGTTTTATCCGACAAGGCGCAGCGCCTCTCCGAGATACTTGACACTCCGAGATCGGTGTGGGCGAGGCTTTGCTTCTGAAAACGTTGACCCGGATCAACGGCGGCAAAGAGACAGACAGTCCGTATGCCACTTCGGCCACTTTTGCCGAAGTTTTGGATGCGGTAAACCTATCAACTTTTGGCAGTGGTGTGGAGCCGCATCCCCGAAAGCTATCGTCAAGGGGTACTCTACAGCGACTTCTGGGAGAGCTATCAGGAAGTCTTGCCGGAGGATCAACATCAAGCGGTAGGCAAGAGCGAAGGGCAAACCAGCCATGTGGAGCGCTGGAACTGCACGTTACGCCAACGTCTGGGACGCTTTGTGAGAAAGACGCTGTCGCTCTCAAAGAGCGAGGCCATGCACGAGGTTTGCCTGCTGCTGTTCTTGCGCGACTACAATCTGATCTGGACTTTAGCCGTTACGCCGCATAGCAAACCGCCTCGGTCAGCCTCTCCACGAACTCCCTCGGGACTTTTACCATGTCGGTCTCTCGCGCCGACCCGCGAAAACCCTCCTCTTGACGCGCCCACAACCCCTTTCTGACCACGGCCAGGGCGTCGGAGAAGGTCGGATACTCCTTGTCGTACCATGCCGCCCCCCGCGCGGTCTCCGGCATTCGCGCCTTCTTTTGGTGGGCGAAGAGCGCGACCACGCTGAAGAGGGCTAAGAACGCCGGGGCCGTCCTGCGGATGGCCTTCTCCGACCAGCGCCTCTGGGTCTCAAATCCCAGGCGCTGGCGAATTCCCTGGAACGTGGACTCCATCTGCCAGCGTCTCGCGAACCAAGGAACGATCCGCGCCGGATCGGCTGAGAGGTCGGTGCAAAGCAAGGCTTGGCTCTCGAACTCCCCGCATGGATCGCGGATGAGAACCCAGCGTACGGGCACGGCGGGAAGCCCCGTGGAGCACCATACGGCCGTCCCCGAAACGATCCGAACCGTGCGACTTGCGCCTCCGTACCAGCCGCTCACCTCCGCGGTCGTCCACCGTGTTCGGGGATCTTCGAGAACTTCGGAGAGGTTCGGGAGGCGACGCCCCTTTACGCGGGGCCTGCCGTTCTGTTTCTCCTCGCGGGGCGGAGCCGGCTCAT
>JACDAJ010000304.1 GCA_013695475.1 Rubrobacter sp.
CACCAGATCGGCGGCATCCCACCGGCCGAGTTCGAGGCTGCCTACTACAACGAGTACAATGAACAAGGTCAACTACCACTGGCCGGAGTTAAATGAACGAGTCTCCATAAAACCCGGGGAGGTTCAGAGAGCGTTTACGTGCTTGACCCTTGCTGTGGGACAGGAGCTTACCTAGTCGAAGTTCTTTCCCACATTAACCGGACGCTGCGAGAGTCGGGGGAGGATGCTCTGGTCGCTCAGGATCTCAAGCGAGCCGCATCGGAGAGAGTGTTCGGATTCGAGATACTGCCCGCCCCGTTCGTCGTAGCACACCTTCAACTCGGTTTGCTGCTACAAAACCTCGGAGTGCCGCTTGCTGACGAGACGGGCGAGAGGGCGGGTGTCTACCTGACGAACGCCCTGACTGGCTGGGAGCCGCGAGATGATGCTAAACAGAGCCTACCGCTCGCTGAGTTTGAGGAAGAGCGCGAAGCCGCAGATGAGATAAAGCGGGAGAAGCCCGTGCTAGTAGTGCTGGGCAACCCACCTTATTACCCTTACTCTGGGGTTGGGATGGAAGAAGAGCAGGCGCTTGTCAGCGAGTATCGGACTACAGCGAGCGGTCCAAAGCCCGAAGGTCAGGGGCTGAACGATCTCTACGTGAGGTTCTTCAGGATCGCGGAGCGTCAGATCGTCGAGGAGACGGAGCGAGGGGTGGTCTGCTATATATCAAACTACTCATGGCTTGACGGGCGTTCTTATCCCGGAATGCGCGAACGCTACATCAACGCCTTTGACGGCATCTAGATAGATCGGCTGAACGGAGACAGCCGTAAGAACGGCAAGGTCGCGCCCGATGGCAGGCCAGACCCGAGCATCTTCTCGACTGAGACTAACAGGGAGGGCATTCGAGTCGGGACGGCTGTAACGCTACTCGTGCGAAAGAGCCAGCACGAAGAGACAAAGCAAGTCGCGTTCCGGGATCTCTGGGGGCCGAACAAGCGGGAGGAGCTTCTGGAGTCTCTCCGGCACCCGCAGGCGGAGCTTTATGAGAGTTTTGAGCCGGAAGTAGAACTCGGATACCCGCTCGCGCCGCTGGAGACGGGTCCCAACTATCTGAAGTGGCCGCTACTCTCGGAGTTGTTCCCGGTGTCCTATCCGGGCATACAGCCGAGCCGTGATAGCGTCGTCGTGGACATCGAGCGCGAGAAGCTCGCGGAGAGGATGGAGAGCTATTTCGACTCGAATATTAGTAATGAGGAGATGACTCGAATCTCTCCAGCAGCGATGCGAGCTACCAAACGCTTCGGTGCGCTCGCAGCTCGTGAGTGGCTGCAACGTCGCGGATTACTGCGCGACAACTTCGTTCGCTACTGCTACAGGCCGTTCGATACGCGCTGGCTTTACTGGGAGCCTGAGACAAAACTCTTGGACGAGAAGAGAACAGAGTATTTTCCACAGGTGTTTGAGGGCAATATTTGGATGAGCGCCGCCAAACAGAATCGTAAGCTCTACGATTCTCCGTACTTCGCAAGCGTACATACCTCGCGTCATGTTATCGAGCGCGGAGCGAATCTCTTTCCGCTCTACGTCAAGGAAACCGATTCCCTGTTCGCTGACTCCGATCTCTCGGAGGCGGCGCATCCTAACCTCTCGGCTGATGCACGTCAGTATCTCGAAGGCTTGGGAGAGCCAGCAGACGTTGAGAGCCTTTTCTATCACGCTCTCGCTACCTCTCACTCTGTAGCGTATGCCGAGGAGAACGCCGGGGCGCTCCGACAGAACTGGCCTCGCATACCCCTGCCGTCCAGCGCAGATGAGCTTCTATCATCGGCTCACCTCGGAAGGCAACTCGCCGCTTTGATGAACACGGAGTCAGACGTTTCCGGTGTCACTAGCGGGAGCCTCCGGGCTGAACTGCGTCCAATGGCGGCGGTGTCCCGGACGAGTGAAGGCTCGCTGGACCCGTCGGCTGGGGATCTTACGGTGACGGCGGGATGGGGCTATCGGTCAGGTACGGGCGCGATCATGCCCGGACAGGGACGCGCCGTAGAACGGGACTACACACTGGAGGAGCTTGAGGCTATCGGGCGCGGCTCGGAAAGTCTTGATTTGTCTCTGGAAGAGATGCTCGCAGTCCTGGGAGAGACTACCTTCGATGTTTACATCAACAACGCAGCCTATTGGAGGAACGTACCGGCTCGCGTTTGGGAGTATACGACTGGCGGCTATCGCGTCGTCAAGAAGTGGCTATCTTATAGAGAAGCGCGAGTTCTCGGTCGGGATCTCGCAGTCGAAGAGGCGCGAGAGGTCAATCGTATCGTGCGTCGTACAGCTGCAATCTTGTTGCTAAGTCCGCGTCTGGACAGTAATTATCGAGGCATCACTATATCCGACCAAGAGAAGTCTCAGTCGAGATAGCTCTTGTAGAAGCTCTCCGATCCCTCGGACAAAACGTCCATCGTCTCCTCGACCTGCTGCTTGTGGGCCTTGTGCATGACGGTGCAAATGATCTTCTCCATCCGTACCCACATCTCCCAGCCGACCCTCTTCTGCTCCTCCGTCGCCCGGCTTCGCCAAACGCACGGATCATAGCGTTCGTGCCAGCCCGTCATATCCCACAGGACATAGCGGACGCCATCCACGCCCTCGGTGCGTAGCACTTCCACGAGGCCGATTATGCACTCGCGCTCTATTTCCTCCAGGGTGCTGAGGTGTGGCTTAGAATCGCTCATTGTTCATCTAGATAGATGCACGAGATAAATGGACACTCGCCATTCGACATCCCTGATAGCCTGGGGCAGATGAACGAGGGAGTGTTCAATCATCCTGTGCATCTATCTAGCTGATGTGCCACGCCTGCCGGAGTGTATTGCCGATTCGGAAAGCTGTGTGATCGGCTGGCCCGCTAGACCGAAGCACGGCTCCGCGCGGCGGACTATCGTTCATTACTCCGTCGAACCTGCACACCTTTTGCTTGCCGGTAGGGACCGTAGCGATTTATAAACCCCGCGAATCCTCTCCGCGGCGAGGAACCCACACTACCTGACACCACTCTGACATCACCGGGGACGTAATACCGTGCAACACAGTGCAATCCAGAGAAAAAGAGCGGCCTAGGAATGCGGAGGTGAAAGAGTCCGACAAGCCTTTCCCGCGACTTAACGACTTGGCGGAGATACGGTGCTTGATACTAGTGATCCGTGTCCTCTCCGTCGCCATGCCCCCGCTTTCACACTGCTGGGCCTCGGCATCTTCGTACTTCTCGGTAGACGCGTCGCAGCGTGACCGAAGGACATACAAGAGGCACGTGAGTGCTCTCTTGACTTTATTCACGCACCTTCCGAGAGCTTTGATGCCCAGGAGCTCGCCGAAAAAATTCTGAATCTAGTTCATTTGGGGGATGTGCACCCCTTGCAAAGAAGATACGCTGCGCTTGTTGGGAACTTGCTAACTATAGGGTAGAGGCTAAGAACTTCGTCCCGCAACTATGGGCACCAGGGACGTTTGGAGCCAATGGTGCAACCGGCTACCGCAGTACGGGTGGCCGGTTTCCTTTTGGGACGGTAAAGGGTTAGCAAGCGGAAGGAGGAAGTGGTGACAAAGGCAAGAACTTCGCGGCAGCTGAGGGTATGGGCAGCATTGCTGACGGCAACTTTGGCCGCCATAGCCTTGGTGCTCCTAGCCCCCGTTTCGGCCAACGCAGTATCCACACTGCCCTCTGGGTTCCAGGAGGAAGTGGCCTTGAGTGGCCTCACCAACCCCACCAACATCGAGTTCTCCAAGGACGGGCGGGTCTTCGTGGCCGAGAAGAGTGGCCTGATCAAGGTTTTCGATGACCTCTCGGATACCACTCCCACCACCTTTGCCGACCTACGCACCAACGTCCACAACTTCTGGGATAGGGGACTGCTCGGGCTCGCCCTTGCCCCGAACTTTCCCACCAACCCCAACGTCTATGTCCTCTACACCCACGACGCTGCCATCGGTGGCACGGCGCCCCGCTGGGGCACCCCTGGGGTCTCCTCAGACCCATGTCCCACTCCACCTGGGCCCACCGCTGACGGGTGCGTGGTGAGCGGGCGTCTCTCGAAGCTGACCGCCTCTGGTAACACAATGAGCGGGAGCGAGCAGGTCTTGATCGAGGACTGGTGTCAGCAGTACCCCTCACACTCTATAGGGGACCTGGCCTTTGGCGCTGACGGGGCTCTGTACGTGAGCGGCGGGGACGGGGCTAGCTTTAATTTCGCCGACTACGGCCAGAAAGGTAACCCGCTAAACCCCTGCGGTGACCCGCCCGGTGGCGTGGGAGCTACCCTCACATCGCCAACCGCCGAAGGAGGAGCACTCCGCTCTCAAGATTTGCGCACCACTAGCGATCCGACCACTCTCGATGGGACGATACTGCGCGTGAATCCTGCTACTGGCGCCGCTATGGCAGGCAACCCTTTGGCCAGTAGCCCCGATCCCAACGCAAAGCGCATAATCTCCTACGGACTTCGCAACCCGTTCCGCTTTACGATAAGGCCGGGCACTAGCGAGGTGTGGTTGGGTGATGTGGGCTGGAACACCTGGGAGGAGGTAAACCGCGTCTCCAACCCCACGGGTTCGGTGAAGAACTTTGGCTGGCCTTGCTACGAGGGCAGCGGCCGCCAAGCAGGTTACGATGGCGCCAACCTCAACATCTGCGAGAACCTCTACGCTGCGGGGGCGGGGGCCGTCAACAGTCCTTACTACGCTTACGATCGTGCATCCCAACCAGGCTGCGGAACCGGTAGCTCCTCGGTAGCCGGACTAGCTTTCTACGAAGGAGGCTCTTACCCGGGACGCTACGACGGCGCCCTCTTTTTCGCTGACTACTCTCGCAAGTGCATCTGGACTATGGAGAAGGACACAAACGGACTGCCCACCCCGTCTAAACGCAGTACTCTCGTGTCCGGAGCGGCTAGTCCTGTTGACCTTGAGATAGGACCAGGAGGCGACCTGTTCTACGCCAACTTGGACGGCGGTACCATCCAGCGCATCAAGTACTTCGCTGCCAACCAGCCCCCCGTGGCGCGCGCCACGGCAAGCCCGACCAGCGGTTCATCTCCTCTTACCGTGAACTTCGATGGCACTCCCTCTAGCGATCCGGACGGCGATGCCCTCTCGTATGCGTGGGACCTTGACGGAGACAGCGCCTATGACGACTCGACTGCCGCTAAACCCGCCTTCACCTACGCAGCGGGCAACTACGATGTAGGCCTCCGGGTCACAGACGCCCGCGGAGCGTCAGACACCTTGGACGAACCGCTGAAGATAAGCTCAGGGAACACACCACCCACGGCGAGCATAAGCGCCCCCCTGTCTTCCACTACCTGGAAGGTGGGCGATAGGATTTCCTTCTCTGGCTCTGCTACGGATCAGCAAGACGGCACGCTGCCAGCTTCAAGGCTCTCCTGGTCGCTGATACTCCACCACTGCTCCTCAGCCAATACCTGCCACGAGCACCCCGTGCAAGACTACCCCGGGGTGGCGAGCGGAGCATTTGTCGCCCCAGATCACGAGTACCCTGCCTACCTGGAGCTGAGGCTTACAGCTACCGATTCGGGCAGACTCACCAGCACAAAGAGCGTGCGACTCGATCCGAAGACAGTGGTGCTGAATTTCCAGACCAATCCTACGGGGCTTAAGCTCGCGGTGGGGAGCACTCAAGCTACTGCACCCTTCTCTCGCACGGTAATAGCAGGCTCGACCAATTCCGTGAGCGCCATCAGTCCCCAGAAGCTAGGAAAAAAGACCTACACGTTCGTCTCCTGGTCCGATGGCGGGGCGCAGACCCGCAACATCGTGGCCCCAGCCTCTTCCACTACTTATACAGCTACTTATAAGGCAGGAGGGAAACGCTAGCTACTGACGCCGTCTAATTCGACAAGGGCATTGCCTCACAGCGGATTTCATTGTACAGCGGTGGGTTTGAATTGCCGGTTCGCGACGTTCTGAGCTTCGAGTGGCGTACCCTTTGCCGTGGCGAACACAAGGCCCTGATCTTCGTAGAGAGGCCCAGCCTGTAGCTTCTCCTTTACTTGCCGTTTCCGGTGGATATGGAGAGTTTCCACGGCCCGTTGCGGCAGTCCTACGGTGCGCCTGGAGGCATTCTTCGGCTCGGAGAAGATCAGCGCCCCTGACTTCTCACCGTCGCGCCGAATACGCTGCAACTGTCGGTTTACCCGGAGCGTTCCGGCTTCGAGGTCTATGTCTGACCACTTCAATCCCAACGTTTCGCCTTGCCGTAGCCCGGCCTTGAGACAGAGGACGTAGAGAGCTTCGCAGCGGTCTCCTCTTGTGGCTTCGAGGAACGTCAACGCCTGATCCGCGTCTAGAGGTTCTATCTCCCCTTGACGGACCGTGGGCTTGTTGGCGTGTTCCGCGGGGTTGCGGAGGATGAGATCGCCCTGAACGGCCTCCTCCAACGCGGCGTGCAAGACGGCGTGTACCCGGCGGACGCTGGAGCATACGGGATACTGGACTCAAACGGCACATAATCCCGTATACACCATAACCCGTTATACCGTTCCGGTATATTGATGTCATATTGCCTCAACGGCCTCCACCCACCATGAGTAACCGGTGAGTCGTTTGAGGAGTGCAGGGTCTTCCCAGTAGGGCACAAGCGTCTGGGTGAGTGCTTCTTGCATGAGAGCGACCGTCTCAAACGTCCTGTTTGACAGCTTTCGCCTGAACTCCTGAAACCACCGCTCCGCTGGGTCTAGATAGATGCACGAGATAAATGGACACTCGCCATTCGACATCCCTGATAGCCTGGGGCAGATGAACGAGGGAGTGTTCAATCATCCTGTGCATCTATCTAGCTTCGCTGGCGGATGGGTTCCACGGGGTGTATCGGTTCGAGGAGATCCCGGTTCCTGTACCCGGCTGCGGGGTTCCGCTTGAGACTGTCCTGAAGGCGCGTGGGAACGTCGAAGGCAATCGCTCCCCGTCAAAGAACGATGGCAGGTATTGGGAACTGTCCGGGGGAATCCTTGTGTGCGCCGAGTGCGGTAGGCGGATGCAGACGATGACCGTTTCCCGAAACAAGAAGTGGCAATATTATCGTTGCCAGAATCACCAAGAAGGACATGCTGACAAGTGTACTATGAGAAAGCATGTACCCGCTGCAAAGATCGAGGCTAAGGTGTGGAGGACCCTCCAAGCTGTAAGAGACAAAGAATTGATGCGTCTTCGTGCAGAAGAATTGTTCGTTTGGAAGGAATGGGAGATTGTCAGTACAACGACGGCGCAACCGGATACTAAGAAACTCAAAGAGAAGCTAACTGACTTGGATAAGCGTTGGGTGAAATTCCAGCGAGCCTATGATGCAGATGCTATCTCTCTATCCGATCTGAAGGCACGTCGGACGGAGTTGGAAGAAGAGCGAAGGCATATAGAACGGCTTCTGCAAAAGTCCGGCAACCACGAAGAGGAGCTTTCAGAATTTCGCCGGGCCAAAGAGACCCTCCTTAAATCCCTTGATAGATCCGACCTGTTCTCAAATAGAGGGTTTAGGGGCAACGGCGTATGGAGGACAACTCCGCCGGAGGAGAGGCGAGGACTATACGAGCGTTACGGGGTTAAAGTGAAAGTGGGCCGTGACTGTGTGCCAGTCATAGAAGGCAATTTTTCACCGGGTGATATGCGTCCCGAAAGTAGAGTTAGTCTTGAGAAAACGTTGTTAGGACGAGATGCCCGGTCAGAGCGGCTTCCACGGCGGTGCGGGCGGTTTCGGAGTCGCGTACTTCGCCGATCATGACGATGTCCGGGTCGGCGCGGAGGATGCTCCGAAGCCCCGAGGCGAACGTGAGTCCGGCGCGTGAGTTTATTTGTATTTGAGCCGGGCCGGAGAGGCGGTATTCGACCGGGTCTTCGATGGTGACGATCTTCTTCTCCGGCGAATTGAGCGCGGCGAGCGTCGCATACAATGTCGTGGATTTCCCGCTCCCCGTCGGCCCGGTCGCGAGGATCGTCCCATACGGACGGCGGAAGATTCGCTCATACGTATCGAGGAGATCGGCGGGGAGTCCGAGCCTCGTGAAATCCACTTCGAGGGAGGCCGCGTCGAGGAGCCGAAGCACGACTCCCTCGCCGTGGACGGTCGGGAGCGAGGCTGCGCGGAGGTCTATTTTCCCCGTCTCGGACTCGAACGAGAAGCGGCCATCCTGTGGGAGGCGCCTCTCGGCGACGTCGAGGTCGGCCATGACTTTGACCCGCGTTACGAGTCCGTTCGCGAGCCTCGCCGGGACGCTCATCGCCTCTCGGAGAACACCGTCTATGCGGTACCGGACGGCGAGCCTTCCGGAGTGCGGTTCGATGTGGATGTCCGACGCCCCCTGTGAGACCGCCCGCCGCAAAAGCGAGTCGAAAAGCCTCACCACCGGAGCGTCGTCCGGACTCGACTCGACGAGCGTGTCCGGCTCGCTCGATTCCTCCGGCTCCGAACCTTCCGTCTCGCGGAGAACCTCGCTCCGCACCCGGTCCTCGCGGTCGAAAAGCGCGTCGAGCGCGGAAATTATCGCGTCCGTCGTCGCCATCACCGGGGAGATGGGATGGCCGGATATCATCCGCAAATCCTCGACGGCGTATATGTCCGCCGGATTCTCCATCGCCACGACGACCCCCTCTCCGTCGAGCCGGAGCGGAACCGCCACGAAGCGGCGCATCGCTTTTTCGGGGATAAGTGCGAGGGCTTCCGGGGCGACCGATTTCGGGTCAATTTCCTCGAATGGAAGCCCGAGGCGTTTCGCCCGCGCCCTCGAAAGATCCTCTTCGGTGGCGAAGCCCATCGAGACGAGCGTCCTCTCGATGCCCTCGCGCCGGACGCGGCTTTCGGAGAGGGCGGCCCCGATTTGCTCCGGCGAAACCACGCCCTCGGACACGAGAACGCCAAGCACGGTCTCCCGTCCCCGCGCCGCCTTTCGGCGGGCGAGGGAGCCTCCGTCGCCGCTCTTCGAATCTTCCAAAACCGACTCCCGAAAAGAAGATCGGGCACCTTTCCCGAAAAATCATTCTCTCACAGCGAAGCCGAAGCCGGAACGAAAACCGCCGAGCGAAGCGAGCGCGCATCGAATCCGGTCGAAGGAACCGGTGTCCGCCACGCGACCCGAGATCCCACACCGTCCGGCGCGGAGGCGGCTCGACGGGGCGTTTCCGGTGGCGGCGATCCGGAAAGTCGTCTCCGCGAGGCGGGTTCGCATCCACGAAGTCCGACACGGAAATCAAAAGTCGGCAGGCTGAAATGCCGACCGCGAAGCGCGTGCGCGGCGAGCCGAAGGCGCGAAGTCGCTTTACCCGCCGTATTCCATCGGGGTGTCGAGGTCGGTGAGGATGTCGGCGGGGCGTTTCAGATTCGAGGCGACGACTTCGCCGAGGTATACGGTGTGGTCTCCGGCCTCCATTTTTCCGGCGACGCGGCATTCGAGGTGGGCGAAGGCTTCATCGAAGATCGGGGCTCCCGTCTCCCCGGCGACGAACTCCGCGCCCCCGACGGTCTCCCCTTCGTGCTGGACGGGTTCGGTGAAGCGGCGGGCGAGGTCTTCTTGCTCGGAGTCGAGGAAGTTTACGGAGAAGACCCCCGAATCCTCGATGAGGTCGTGGGAGTGATGGTCTTTGCGGGCGGCGACGATGATTTGCTGCGGCTCGAAGGAAACTTGCGAAACCCAGCAAGTCGTGAAGCCGTTCGCCTCGCCGTCGCCGCCGATGACGCCCGTAATATAGAAACCGTACGGGATGGTTTTAAGAATCTCACTGCGTGTTTGATCTTCCATGTCTCCCCTTCCAATGGTGTTCTCTCCGACGACGTTTCCCTACCCCGGCGGAATCTCGGCTAAACGGCGAGCTTCTTTGAGCCGGGCCGCTCGTTCCGTTAAAATCATCCGGTCTTCCGAATGCGGGAGAGGGAATTCGACGAAAGGAGAAAGGGATGGCAAGGATATCCTTCGTGACCGACGAGGCGGCGCCCCCGGAGGTGAAGGAGGTGTATGAGACGGCGCACGGCGACTTCGGCATACTTTTCAACACGTACCGCGCCCTCGCGCACCGTCCGGAGATAGTGGATGCGTGGCATCGGCTTCTCGCTTCGATCCTCGGCGCGGGCGATGTCGAGCCGCAACTCAAAATGCTCGCCTTCACTGCGGGTTCCGAGGCGAACGAGTGCAATTACTGACAGAGTCACGGAGCTGGCCTGGTTCAGGCCACCGGAGGCACCGAGGAGAAAGCCGGAGCCGTCGCCGACAGCGATAGCTCGAACCTCTACGACGACCGCGAAAAAGCCGTCATCGCATACGCGAGGGAACTCGCCCAAACCGCCACCGTCAGCGACGAGACTTTCCAGAAATTGAAAAGCCATTTCCCGTCCGAGTCGGATCTCGTGGAAATACACATGGCCGCCGCCCTCCCGAACATCACGAACCGCGTGAACAACCCGCTAAATATCGAAATCGAAGAAGGGATAAAGGCGGTTCGTTAGCGGCTGACCGAAGCATTCGGATCCGCCGCGCGATTTCGTGGCGGATCCATTTTTCCGAAGCTTTCGCCATTTGGGAAGGAGCTTCGCCGGAAAACAAGCACGCCCCCGAAGCGGGCGCAGCGCGAAGCGACGCGAAACATCTCCCCGTCCCCACACAAACAAAGACGCGAAGTCATCATCCGGATCCCATACGACACGCGAAGCGCGCGCGGTGGATTCAAAGTTTCGGAACTTCCGACGAAGGCACGGAAACGAAATCAAAACGCGGACGCGCCGCAAAAAGCCGACAAGCCGAAAGCGAATGCGCGGCGGATCCGTCCTTCCGGGCTTTACGGGCGAAGGCGCACGGGAAACGAAACCGGAAAATAGACCCGCCGAAAAAGCTGACAAGCGAATCGTGCGCGGCTCGACGAAGGAGAGCCGTCCTCACAATCTCCCCGACCGGATGATCCCCACGAGAAGCATGATCCCCATAACCGCCGCCGCCACAAAGCCGACGAACCCGAAAATACTCACCCCAAGAATTTGTATTCCGCCCTCCACGAAAATGCCGAGCATCGAAGACCCGATGATGAGCGCGGCAATGAGGAACGCGAAGACAAGCCGATTCGCAAGAATGTCCACTTTGGAAATAAGCTCGTCGAGGCCGCCGTGCCGGAACCGGACCTCGACCTCGCCGTCTTTGAGTTCCCCGAGGAGGGCGTGTATTTGCCGGGGATAGTCGGCGTACGCGTCGGGGTTCCCGAGCTTCCTCGCCGTCCGGGCCGCGACATACAACGGGTCGCGGTACCGGGCGACGAGCGATTCGACTCCCTCGGCGGCGGCGATCGTGGAAGGTTTGTCGCCGCGGCCGCCGTCTTTGTCGTCGCGGAGTTTTTCGGCTTCGACGAGGGACTCGAGCATCCGGGCGAGTTCGGGTTGTATGGACGCGCCTCCGCGCCGGAACGCTTCGAGGGTTCTCGCCCGGATCTCCGAGAGCGGATGCTCCCTCCACAGCGGCCCACCGAGCGTCCCCATCGCCTCCCGAAGCTCCCTTTTCAGCGCGGCGGCGTTCGTCGGCGTGCTTCCGGGGCCGGGCGTGCCTCCGCCCGCGAGCGAAAGCATTTGAACGACCCCGTCCACATCCTCGCGCCTCGCCGCGGCGAAAACCTCCGCGAGGCCGCGCATCCGCTCCGGCTCGATGGAGAACGACTCCGTCGGGTCGGCGATCCATATTTCCCCCGTCCTCCCGTCCACCGCATACCGCTCCGGTCGGATGTCGGCGAAGAAAACGCCTTCGAGGAGCGCGAGTTTTATAAGCTCGTCCGAGACGACGCGAAGCTGCTCATGGCTCGGCTCCCCGCCCGCCGCCTCGAACGTGATGCACCGCCCCGCCGAGTGGCTCCGGTACACCTTCGGAACCCGAAGCCCGAAACCCTCGACCCCTTCGAGTTTCCGCGCCGTCTGCGCGGCGAAGTGCATGTCTCTCCGGTGCGTGGTTTGCGCGGCGAAGTCCGAGACGATTTGCGACGGGTTCACCGGGAGCCTTTCGCCGAGCCGCCTCCGGGCGAGGTCGGCGACCGGGCGCATTGCGAGGAGGTCGCGTCGAATGCCCGGCCTCCGGAACACGACGAGGGCCGGCCTCCCGCCCGGAAGCGTCGCCCGGTGCGACTGCGTGAGCGGCCCGACCCGGTGCGGCGACTCGTCGAAATCCAAAAACATCCGGTGGAGGTCGTTGCCGAGGTCGCTTTCGAGAAGGGCGCGCGCCTCCTCGAACGGCACGGCACGCATCCGAGCCGACGACCTCCCGAGTTCGTCCGCGACGCCGGGTGGGATGGCGTCCCGCCTCGTCGAGAGGTATCGTCCGAGTTCGACGTAGTTCGAGCCGAGATCCTCGAAAGACCTCCTCAGCCGAACCCCGACCCGCCCGAAGTCCGTCCTCCGCCCCGGTGTGAACCGCCGCCGAAACACGAACCCGAACCCATACTCCGCCCCGACCCGCGCAATGGTCGCCACCCGCCGGGCGGGACTCTCCGGAAGATCCGCCGCCGCGATCTCCGACTCCGGAAGCTCCGGCTCTTTTCTCGCTTCGTCCACGAAAAGAGGATATAGCAATCGGGCGCGCGTCGTCAGCGAAAGTCCGCCCGCGGATTGGCTACAATGGAGGGAGGGAAATCAGCCAGATTTAAAAGGAGTGCGTTTTGGAGTACGTCCACACATGTTATCGGGTTCTCGACCTCGACCGGAGCATTGATTTTTATACGAACAAACTCGGCCTCGAACTCACTCGGCAAGTTCCGATCGGAGACGACGCGACGAACGCTTTCTTCGCCGTCCCCGGCGACCCCGAGCCGCGCCTCGAACTCACGCTGAATCACGATCAAACCGAGCCATACCCGCTCGGCGAGGGATACTCCCACGTCGCGTTCGCCGTCGAAGACCTCGATGCCCTCGCAAACAAACTCGAACAAGCCGGAGGCGTGGATTTCGAGAGCAAACCACACGCGATGGGGAGCGGAACCCGTATCTTCTTCGTCAAAGACCCCGACGGATACCGCATCGAATTCATCGAGCGGAAACGGTAAAAGCCGGGTCGCTTCGCCGCCGTTATTGGCTTTTAGTTTTTGCCAACAACCACAAACCAACAACCGGAGCGGAGACGAAGGCGGAGCGACCAAAAATACGTAAATTTGGCTATGGCACATATGTAATTAACATGCCAATAATTCCGTCCCCATGCGAGAGCGAGAGTTCGAGGAGCGGAATTTATTTGACGAGCGGGGCTTCACCCTCGCCGAATTGATCGCGTCCATTGCGATACTCGGGGTTCTCTTCGCTGTCGCGGTGGTCATTCTTTTCGGGGTACTCGAGCAAAGGCGGGTGGATGCGGCGGCGACTCAGTTCGCCTCCGACCTCCGGCTCGCCCACACGAGCGCGTCGAATCAATTGACGGACTGGCGGGTTGTCTTCATGCCGGACGGGTCGCCGATTTCGGGGTGCGGCGACGCCGCGGGCGTGGATTATTGCATGGTGAAGCTCGAATCCACATACACCGGAAAGTCGGGGAGCGCGGATCCGAAAGCCGTCGAGTTCGCGCCCCGTGATTTCCCGGAGGGAACGAAAATAAAGCGAATAAACTTCGAGCTTGACTGCGCCGCCGGAGGTCTCGGAGCCGCCGTCCCCCCGAGCGAATGCGGGCGCACGAGCACGCTCGAATTCAACTCCGACGGTACGGCGCGGACGCTCCGCCCCGGCGTGAGCGCGAGCCTCATCATCGGCTCCGCCGACGGAACCCCCTCGCACAAAATCAGCTTCCGCGCCCCGACTTCGAGAGTCCGAATTGAACGAAACATCCCATAAAGAAGATGGACACCCCGAAAGCGGACACCCCGAAAGCGGACACTCCGAGTGTGGATATTCTCTCATCGAGGCCGTCGTGGCGATACTCATACTCGCCGTCGCCATCCTCCCGATGGCTTCGATGTTCGACTCCGCTTTGACCGCCTCCCAGTCCGGCGGCGACTATGACAAAGCCCGCGCCCTCGCGCACCGAACCCTCGAAGAGATACGCGCCCTCGATTTCGAGCGGGCCGTCGAGGAATATGAGTCCGGGACGCTTTCAAATTGCGCGTCGGGCAAATTTTCGTGCGAAGTCGAGGCGGAGTTCGTGGATGGGAACCTCGCCCCGACCACCGATTCGAAGACGCGGATGCTCGTCGCGGTCGAGGTGGAATGGGACGGGAAATCGTTCGAGACATCCGGCCTCGTGGCGGCGGGTCGTCCATGAAACTCGTGAAGATATTTCGGAGAGAGGATGGATTCACGCTCATCGAGGCGCTCGTCGCGATGCTCGTGATGGTCACGGTGATGTTCGCTCTTTACGCGATCTTCGACGCGGGGGTTCGGATCTTCCGGTTCGGCAACGACAAGGCCGAGGCCGTCGAGAGCGCCCGCGTCGGCATGGAGCGGATGGAGCGAGAGCTTCGGGCCGCGTACCCGTATAGCCGGACGGATGGCGGCGCGGTTCTCTTTCCGGCCTTCGGGCCGAATCCTTCCGGGAGCATCTCTTTCGGCAATGATCTCAATGGAAACGGTGCCATCGGAGCCGCGAGTTCCGGGGAGAGGATCGAGTACCGTCTCGTGGACGAATCCCCTCCGACTCTTTATCGGCTGGGAAACCCCCTCGCCATGTCCGCGTCCCCCGGCGGCCTCGTCTTCACATACCTCGACGAAAACGGAAACCTCGCTGCCGAGGAGAAGGACGTGTCGGTGGTTCGCATCGAACTCGCGATTGACGTGGAGGGACGCGCCCAAACTTTGACGACCGACGTCGCCCTCCGGAACCGGGCGGATTGATGCGAGGCGGTTTTCGCGACGAGTCCGGCATCGCCCTCGGGCTGGCGGTGATGGTCGTCGTTGTCGTCGGGATCATGGGCGCGGGGCTTCTCGTTTTCGTCCGAAACGACCTCGCGTCCGTGGTTCGGGCGAATCAAGGACAAAGCGCCTTTTACGCCGCCGACGCCGGAGCCGAATCCGCCAAACGGGAGCTTCTCGGAGACGCTTCCTCCGCGAGCTACGATGCGGACGACGCGAGCGGCGCATGCGATTCGCCCCTCGACGCGGACGCGCCGATCTCCTCCGAGTGGGCGGTGGGCGAAGGCGCGGAGAGGAGCTTCGAGGGCGGCGGTTTCGTCGCTTCGATCCGGTGGCTCGGCTCGGGATGCGGATTCCCCTCCGGCGGCGACCCGGACTCGGAGTATTTCGAGGTCGTCTCGACCGGGACTTCCGGGGAGGCGAAGCGGAGGATCGAGGCGGTATACGCCGCCTCCGACGCGAACGCGCCGCTCGCAAACTATGCCGTCGGAGATGTCCGGATCGGAGATACGGCGGTCGTGGACGGCGTGAGTGTTTTCAGCGGGGGAGACGTCGAGATCGAAGCCGCCGACTCTCTCCGCGGAGCCGACGAAATTTACGGAGACTGGCGGTCGGACGGGGAAACGGCGCGTCTCGTGGAAGAAGCCGGAGTCGGAGCGGTCGGAGCCATCTCCGGGGACACGTCCGAAGTCGGGACGCGCGATTTCGACGAGACCTCGGCGCCGCCATTCGTGGGCGAATCTCCCGAAGGCGAACTTTCTTTCCCCTTCGATCCGGATAATTGGCGGAGCCGCTCGGCGCTCGAATTTTTGAAGGAGGAGGCGACCGCGCAAGGAAATTACCGGGACTCCGGCGGCTCTCTCCCGTGGCCGGACGACTCGACGGAAAGCACCGTCGTATACGTCGAGTTCGGGGAGCTTTCCGGAAGCGTGGAACTCTCATCGGCGGTGTGCGAAGCGGCGTCGGAATGCCGGGGCGTCCTCGTCGTCGAGAACGGGAGCGCGACCGTGGAGAGCGGCGCGGTGTTCCGGGGCGCGGTCGTGGCGGCGGGAGGGGAGGGGGCGGAGTCGTCGTCCGTCGTCGTGGAGGAGGGCGCGACCGTCGAAGGCTCCATAGCCTCCTCCGGGACGATGGAAATTTTTGGCGAAATCCGAGGCATCGGGCGGAAGGAAGCTGTGAGTCGGCCCGGTTTCCACGCTATGGAGATATGGAGTTGGCGCGAGCTTTACGAATGATCGGCAGTTCGTTGGCGTGAAGCGAGTCTTCGGAGTCGTCCGAGATGAATCGTCCGAAATCTTCCACTCGCTTCGACTCGAAAACCGCGTCGCTCCGAGCCACGACGATGCCCTTTCTCCGAAATCAGCAAACCGCCGTATCCGGGTGACCGCCTCCACGTACGTCCGTGGCGCGTGTGGATGGGAGGCCGCATCATTCGATTCGCCGCGCTAAAATGTCCGTCGTGGAAAATAAAGAAGACGACAAAAAAGGAGCCGTCCGGGTCGGGATGGTGTGGGGCGGCATCGGGGGGGCCGTCGGGTTCCTCGTTTCGCTCTTCGGGTCTTTGGCGGGGATTGTCGCCGCCGTTTTCGTCGGCATTTCGTGTGGGCGACGCGCCGCCGACGCCGAGGAGGGGAAGCGGCACGGGGCGATATCCGGCCTCGTCGGTGGGGCTTTCACCGCGCCGATTTATATTCTCGGGGCGGCTTCGGGCGCGCTCATCGCCGCGCAGCAAATCGGCGGCGAGCAAATGGCCGCCACGCTCGCGGAGATTGAGTTCGTTGACATCGAACTGACCGCCGAGGAGGCGTGGAATCTTTATCTCGCGAGCCTCGTGTTTTCGGGGTTCGTGCAGGCGGCGGTTCTCATCGGGATGGCGGCCCTCGCCGGGGCTTTGGCGGCGCGGAAGTACCGCTCCGATCACGCCTCCGGATAGGCTTTCACCTCGATCCGATACCCGTCCGGGTCGCGCACGTATACCGCCGGACCACGCCCCCTCGCACCCACGATGCTCTCGAACTTCCTCTCGATCTCCACACCTTTCTTTTCGAGATACTTCACCATCGCATCCACGCTCCCACCTTCGACGGTGAGTGCGAGATGGTCGTATCCCCCGACTTCGCTCCCCTCGAAATCCGCGTCCGGAACGAGGTGGAGAACGAAGTCGTCCGTCACGCGGAGCGAGACGAGCGGACGCTCCCCACTCTCGTATTCCTCGACCCCGAACGGCTCGAAGCCGAAGACGTCCCGATAAAAAGCGAGTGAGGCTTTATAGTCCCGCACCCGCCAATTCGTGTGATCCGCGCCGATTATTTTCATGGTTTATCCTCCTTTTCGAACGCTCGAATTTTATATGGGATCCATGCGAGGCTCCCCTCGCTCGTTCCGATTATCGGGGAAAACCAAGAACCGGAGCGAAGCGACTCACGAATTTAGTACCGGGCTTGCAACAACTTGATACACTCTCCTTTATGAAAGTCGGAATTGTGGGATTGCCGAACGTCGGCAAATCAACGGTATTCAATAGTTTGACGAAGGCGGGCGCGGAGGCTCAGAATTATCCGTTCACCACCATTGACCCGAACCTCGGGGTTTCGGTGGTGCCGGACTCTCGCCTCGACGCCCTCGCGGACATCTCGAAAAGCAAAAGCGTCGTCCACGCGACGGTTGATTTCGTGGACATTGCGGGCCTCGTGAAGGGCGCGAGCGCGGGCGAGGGCCTCGGCAACAAATTCCTCGGGAACATCCGCGAGTGCGACGCCGTGGCGCACGTCGTGCGGTGCTTCGAGGACGAGAACGTGGCGCACGTCCACGGAGGCGTCGATCCCATCGGCGACATCGAAACCATAAACACCGAACTCCTCTTCGCCGACCTCGCCACCATCGAACGCCGCCTCGAACGTACCTCGAAAGCCGCCAAAAGCGGCGACTCGAAACTCAAAGCCGAAGCCGACGAACTCGAAAAACTCCGCGAACACCTTTACGAAGGCTCCCCCGCGAGAACGTTCCCCGCCACCGAAAACATCGGGGAGGCGATGGGAACCCTCATCACCGCGAAGCCGACGTTGTACGTCTCGAACGTGGATGAGGAATATGTCGCCGAAGGCAACGAACACAGCTCGAAAGTCAAACAGTTCGCCGAGAAAGAAGGCGCGGAGAGCGTGAGACTTTCGGCGAAGCTCGAGGCGGAGGTCGTGGATCTACCGCCCGACGAAGCGCGCGAATACCTCGAAATGCTCGGGGTCGAGAAGACCGGATTCGACGAGTTCATCCGCTCGGCGTACCGTCTCCTCGGACTCATCACGTTCTTCACCACCGGGGAGAAAGAGAGCCGGGCGTGGACGGTCGAGGAAGGCTCGACGGCGAGGAAGGCCGCCGGAAGCATCCACACCGACATGGAGCGCGGCTTCATCGCCGCCGAAGTCGGAAACTGGGACTCCGTCGTTTCGGCGGGTTCGTGGAACAAAGCGAAGGAAGCCGCGGGCATCCGTCTCGAAGGCCGCGACTATATCGTCAAAGACGGCGATACGGTGATCGTCCGTTTCAATGTTTGATGCCCCGCTTCGCTTTTCAGCTTTTCAGCTTTTTGTCGGGGTGCCGAATTCGGGCGATGGCGCCGCATTTTCGGTTGTGCGGGGGTCGAGAAGCCGCTTCGCTTCAGGTTTCGGGTTTCGGGTTCTTCGCCGGGGATCCGCTCGTCTCCGGGTGGAGTGGCTCCCGGCTCGGCCCGCGCCGGACTCTTCGTGATCCCCTTCGCACCTTTCACGAAACCCCTCGCTTCGGCGAAGGTCGCGCTCGTCACGACGGGTGGCGTCCATTTGCCTGACGACGAACGCTTCGACATTGACGACTTTCTCGGGGACTTTTCATATCGGGAGATCCCAAATTGCGCCGAAGAACTCACATGGACGCACGCTTATTTCGCCGACGACCGCTCCGACCTCGACTGTGTTTTCCCCCTTCGGACGATGCGGAGGCTCGCCGAAGAAGGGGTCGTCGGCTCGTTGAATCGGCGGCATTTCTCGTTCATGGGAGCCATACACGACACCGGGCCTCTCATCGAGGAGTCCGCCCCCGAAGTCGCGGGTGAGCTTCTCGGCGATGGGGTGGATGCCGTCCTTCTCACGCCTTCGTGACCGCTTTGCCACCGGTCGGTCGGGCTGGTGAGCGAAGAGATCGAGAAGGTCGGAATACCGACGACGACGCTCTCGATGGAGCATGGGATGTCGGCTCCCCGCGTCGCCCGCGTTCCGTTCCCATACAACTTCCCGATGGGTGCGGCGGGGGATGCGGATGGTCGTCGGGAGGTCGCCTTCGCGGCGCTCTCGCTCCTCGAAGAACTCGACGAACCCGGAGAAAAGATCCTCGACTTCGAGTGGCGCGGGTGAGAAGTTTATCGTCCCGGAAGGCTCGCGTCGCGTATACTGCGTATGGGTAAAATAGATAAAAAGAGTCGAATGCGAAGGTGAGTGGCGTGGCGATTTTATTCATATTCCTGGCGGCGGTTTTCGTTGTTTTCTTCATATTCTTGCTTCCGATAATCTTCTCGCTCCGGGCGGTGGGGAGCTTGTTCGTGTATCCGGGGCAACTCAAAACCATGTTCGGAAACAAGATTCTCAGGCGAAACCACGCCCTCGAACACGCGACGATCGCGGTGATGATGGAGAAGGAGCCGGGCCGGAAATTCAACGGATACTCCACCGACGACGGCTTCTTCGTTCAAGGTGTCCGCTCCCTCGAAGAGGTCGAGAAAGCGTCGAGGGAAGCCCTCCGAAGGCTCAACGGACGCGAGAAAAAGCTCGCCATCCACAGGAATTGCGGGACGACCATCGTGGCCGCGAACCTCCTCGCGGCGGTCTTTTTTATCGCCGCCGTGGGCATCGGGATATATCTCGGCGGGACGGCTCTTTATCTCCTCGTGGTTCTCGGGGTGGTTCTCGCGCTAACTTTGCGGGTTCCTTTCAGCCTCCTTCTCCAGCGTTTCGTCACGACCGACGCCGACCTTTCGAACGCCGATGTCGGGTGGGTCGAACCGGCGCGGCCACAGGATCTCCAAAGCGGCATCCTCGGTGTCCTCCTCGCCGCCTCGACCGTCCAAGTCCGGATCTTCCACACCGACCCGGAGGCCGTCGAAGTCCTCCGAGGCGACGAAACCATAGTCCGGTAGCCGACCACGGCGAAGCTGGCCGCACAGCCACAAACCGCCTTCGGGAAACCGCCTTCGGGAAACCGCCTTCGGGAAACCGCCTTCGGGAAACCGCCTTCGGGAAACCGCGCTTTTCAGCCGTCAGCTTTTTATTTTTGCTGGCGGCTGATTTCCTGCTTTTTGCCCGACGGACTTTCGCCGCGCTCGACCGGGGTGTCGTCGGGGCGGGTTTTTCGGCTTTCGCTCCTCGCGCAGCGACACGCGGCTCGGCGCGGACACGCCGTTCGCCGGGATACGAAGAGGCCGGGCCGTCTTTACGATGGAATTCGGTTCTCGACCGGACTCGCGGACATTTCATCGCCGCCTCTGCGTAAGTTCATCGCTTCTCGGGTATAGACACGCTTCGGAAGATGAGTTTATTTCGACGGGCGGCTTTCCATGCGCCGCTCTCGATTCGTGAAGGAGCGTTTTCGTGGAGAATTCCCAGACTTATGATTTCGTGATCATCGGCGGCGGACAGGCGGGCATCCCACTCGCATACGCCCTCGCCGGAGATGGCCGGTCGGTCGCGCTCGCCGAGAGCAAATGCCTCGGCGGCTCGTGCGTGAACTACGGATGCAGCCCGACGAAAGCGGCCATCGCCTCCGCGAGAGTCGCCCACCAAGCCCGCCGCGCCCCGGAGTTCGGCCTCGAAATCCCCGATGTCCGCGTTGATTTCCCCGGCGTCCTCGAACGGGCGAAAGGCATCGTCGAGATGAAGCGGAGCGGCCTTTATAAAGGCTTCGAAGGCTCCGGGAATCCCGTCCTCATCGAAGGCCACGCCCGCTTCGAGGAGAAAACCGACGACGGATTCCGCCTCTCGGTCGGGGAGCGGAGCGTCGTCGCCCGCCAAGTCGTCATAAACACCGGGGCGAAGTCTTCGGTTCCTCCGATTGGCGGCCTCGAGAACGTCGAGTATATAAGCTCCGAAAACTGGCTCGACCATACGGAGTTGCCGGAGCATCTCGCCGTCGTCGGCGGCGGGTACATCGGGCTGGAAATGGCTCAGTTTTACCTGCGGATGGGGAGCCGCGTGACGGTCGTCGTCGGAAACTCCGGACAGGTTCTCGGGAATGAGGACGACGATGTCGCCGAGGCAATGAAGAACATCCTCGAAGAAGAAGGAATCGAGTTCGTCTTCGAGGCTCGCGCCGAAAAGGTCGAGAAGAGCGGCGGCGGAATATCCCTCACCCTCGACACGGGGCGCGGGATAAATTGCTCGGACATCCTCGTTGCGACCGGGCGGAAGCCGAATACCGACGGCCTCGGCCTCGAAAACATCGGCCTCGAAACCGGAGATGGCGGAGTCATCGAGGTGGATGAGCGGCTCGCGACGAGTGTGGAAGGGGTATGGGCGGCGGGCGATGTGCGTGGGGGGCCGATGTTCACGCACACTTCGTATGACGACAATATCGTCCTCGCTTCGCAGATAACGGGGGACGGTTCGCGCACGACCGACCGGGTCGTGCCGTATGCGGTGTTCACCGACCCGGATCTCGGTCGGGCCGGGATGACCGAGAAGGAAGCCCGCGAGGCCGGATACGACATCGAAGTCATGACCTTCGACGTGAAAAACGACGGGAAAGCGACGGAGATCGGGGAGACGAAAGGTCTCATAAAAGTCGTCGCCGACAAATCGAACGACCGCATCCTCGGCGCGGCGGTCCTCGCCCACGAAGGCGCGGAACTCGTCCACACATACATCGCCCTCATGAACGCCGACGCGCCGTACACCGTCATCCGGGACGCGGTTCATATACACCCGACGATCTCCGAGTCCATACAAAGCGTCGTGGCTTAGGCTCGCTTCGCTTGTCGCTCCCTTCGGTCGCTCCGGTTGTTGGTTTGTGGTTATTGGTTATTGGCAAATACAAAAAACCAATAACCCGTAACCAATAACCAAAGAGCGAAGCCGCCTGAAAACTGAGACAATGCTTGGCGCAAGGTGGTTTGTCGGTGGGATATTGCCCCGAACGGCGAAGGGAGATGTTTTTGGAACGGGAACAGACATCACGCATTGGGGTAGTGTTTTATGTATCGCTCGCCATCTCCGTCGTCTTTGTTTTGTGGGGCGTGTTCTTCACGGAGAACCTGTCCGCCGTAACGTCGGTGATACTCGGCTATGTACTTGAGAACTTCGCGTGGCTGTATTTGATCTCGACGACTTTATTCCTGGTTTTCGTGGCGTACCTCGCGTTTTCGAGGTACGGCAAAATCCGTCTCGGCAAGGACGACGAGAGGCCGGAGTTCAGCCGCCCCTCGTGGTTCGCGATGCTCTTCGCCGCCGGAATGGGTATCGGCCTCGTCTTTTGGGGCGTGGCCGAGCCTATTTCGCACGTCGAAACGCCGCCGTACGCGATGGCCCCCGCCGGAAGCCCCGAGGCCGCCGAGCTCGGGATGAGGTACGCATTCTTCCACTGGGGGCTCCATCCGTGGGCGGTGTACGGCGTGGTCGCGATGGCTATCGCGTATTTCAGCTTCCGGCAAGGGCGCGGCGGCGTCATCTCCTCCGTTTTCTATCCGCTCATCGGCGAGCGGGTGAACGGCCCGATCGGGAAGGCCATAGACATCTTTGCGATCCTCGCGACTTTGTTCGGGGTGGCGGTCTCGCTCGGGCTCGGCGCGCTCCAGATAAATGGCGGTCTCAACTTCCTCTTCAACATACCCTCGGAGGCTTATGTACAGATCGTCATAATCGCGGTCATAACGGTTCTCTTCCTCGCCTCGGCGGCGACCGGGGTGGACAAAGGCATCCGGATTTTGAGCAATTTGAACATGCTCCTCGCGGCGAGCTTGCTTTCCTTCGTTTTCATACTCGGGCCGACGGTGTTTTTGATGGACACGTTCACGCAGATGGTCGGGGACTATGCGGGCGCGCTCGTCTCGATGAGCTTCGAGCGGAACGTGTTCGAGGACTCCTCGTGGGCGGATAATTGGACGATATTTTACTGGGCGACCTGGATCGCATGGGCGCCCTTCGTCGGCGCGTTCATCGCGAGGATTTCGCGGGGACGCACGATCCGGGAGTTCGTCCTCGCGGTTCTCTTTGTGCCGTCCATCGTGAGCTTTTTCTGGTTCTCGACGATGGGCGGCACGGGCATCGAACTCGACCGGACGGGGGACGGCGTCATCTCCAGCGCGGTCGCCGAAAACGTGAACACCGCGCTCTTCGTCATGCTCGAGCAATTGCCGATCTCGTTCATCACCTCGATCATCGCGATGTTCCTCATCGCCATCTTCTTCATCACCTCCGCCGACTCGGCTTCGTTCGTCCTCGGGAGCATGTCGTCGGGCGGCACCCTGAATCCCGCGACCCCGGTGAAGTTCGTGTGGGGGATCACGATCTCTTCCTTCGCCGCCGTGCTGCTTTTGTCTGGTGGCCTCACCGCTTTGCAAAACGTGGCGATCATCGCCGCCGTACCGTTCGCGATCATCATGCTCTTCATGTGCGCCGCGCTTTTAAAGGCCCTCCCGAAAGACCCCGGAGCGAAACGCGGCTCGCCGTCCCCGAGGGACGTGGACGACGACATCCGCGTCCGCGAAAAGGCCGCGCCAAAGGCGGCGACGACATCGGAGCCGGACGCCGCCAAAGCCGGGCGGGGGGAAGGCTGAGATGCGCGGAGGCGTGAAGCGAGTCAGAGCCAAAGGCATCGCCGCCAAAGGCATCGCCGCCAAAGGCATGTGCGCCCTGTTCGCCCTCATGCTCTTCGCAGCTTGCTCCGGCGGGGGCTCCTCCGACGGCGGGAGCATCGGTGGGGGCGAGATCGAACTCGGGGGGCCGCAGGGAACCGTCCGGCTCACGGTCGGGGCGAAGGGCTTCACTGAACAGGAGATACTCGGCCAGATCACGGTGCAGGCTCTCGAAGCCGCCGGGGCCGAGACGATTTACCGTGGCGGCCTCGGAACGGAAGACGCCCGCCGCGCCCTCCTCTCCGGCGAGGTGGATATGTACTGGGAATATACGGGGACCGGGTGGCTCATCCACCTCGCCGAGGCCGAGTCAATCCCCGAGCGTATGGAGCAATACGAAGCCATCTCGGAAGCCGACCTCGAACAGAACGACATCGAATGGCTCGAGCCCGCCCCCGCGAACAACTCATACGCCATCGCCGTCCGCGAGGATGCCTTCGAAGACGTCCAAACCATCTCCGACCTCGAACAAGTCATCTCCGAGCACCCGGAAGACGCCACGATATGCGTCGGCGAGGAGTTCTCCGACCGGGCCGACGGACTCCCCGGCCTTGAACAGCATTACGGCTTCGAGTTCCCGGACGCGGGCGTGTCCGTTCTCCCGGACTCCACGGTGTACGGCGCCGTCGAGAACGGCGAGCGGTGCGCCTTCGGCTCCGTCTTCGAGACCGACGGGCGCATACCCGCCCTCGGGCTCCGCCTCCTCGAAGACGACGAAGGCTTCTTCTCCGCGTACAATCCGTCCCTCAACGTGAGCAGCGAAACACTTGACCGATACCCCGAACTCGAAGAACTCTTCGCCCCCATCTCCGAGGAACTCGACACCGAGACGCTGCGTGAACTCAGCGGAGCCGTCGAACTCGAAGGCGGAACACCCGCCGGAGTCGCCGAGAGGTGGCTCCGAGACAACGGCTCCACCGGATAATCGCTCCGCTCCGGGGAGTGGGGGAAGGACGAGGAAGCGAAACTTTCTCCATCGAAGTCCCGAGCCGAGTTCGTCGGGCGGGGATGCGAGCCGAGAACGTCCGACTCCCCACTCTCTATATCCCGACTCCCCGTCCTTCCCCCGCGAGGGTTTCGATCTCCTCGACGACCCGCTCGAATTCCTCGATGACGGGACTCGATCCCACGCTTTCGTACGCTTCGACGAGGGCGCGATAATACCAAAGCGTCCCTTCGCGCCCACCCCGGAAACGGCTCCATAAACCCTCTCCGACCTCCCGGTAATCCGAAAGTATCGAGCGGGCGTTGTGGAGTTTGTCCGCCGAAGAGACGACGAGAGCGGAGGGCGGCGCGGTTTTAATATGCGCGATGTACGTTTCCTTCCGCACCTTCCACGGAGGTTTCGGAATCGCGTCCGCGTCGGAGCATCCCTCGACGATCTCCGCCACGTTCTCACCGAATCGTTCCGAGAGGCTTTCCTTCGTCTCGTCGGTGTCCTCGATGGCGTCGTGGAGGAGCGCGGCGATGACCTCATCCTCGGTTCCGCCGTTCTCGCCGACGATGGCGGCGACCGCGAGGAGATGGTTTATATATGGCGTCTCCGAGCCTTTCCGGGTTTGCGTTTTATGGAGCCTCGCCGCGTGGGCGAGAGCCTCTTCGAAGCGTTCCGTGTACGCCATGTTCCGCCTTTCCGTCGCCGATATTCCACCGTGGATCTTATGCGGCGGGGTGGACGTTCCCGACGACCGCGAAAAGCGGGTCGGAGAAGAATCCCCTCGGGCTTCGGTCGAGGCTCCGAATGTTCCCGAAAATTCCGGCCTCCCGGAGATAATCCTCGACGAGGCGCATATGGCCCGCGTCGCCGTGCGAGTGCCACCCCGACACCGCCTTCGTCGGAAAGCATCGGTTCGAGAAAGTAATGACGAGCGAAGCCTCGGCTTTCAAAACGCGCCCGACCTCGCGCAAAACCTCGACGGGCTTTGTCAAATAATCCACCGAGACGCATATTCCGCATCCATCGAACTCGGAATCCTTGTATGGAAGGGTCGGGTTCTCGTTCAAATTGTGGACGGCGAAGTCGGTGAGGCGGGGGTTGTTTTCGAGTTCTTCTTCGTTCATTCCGAGGCCGGAGACTCGGGAGTATTCGACCTCGGGTGGAAGGTGGGAAACCCAGCTTGACATGAGGTCGAGAACCGCGCCGCCCGGCGGAAAGAACTCCCGGTAAAGTTCGGTGACGGCGGCGATGGCTTTGTCGTCAATGTGGGTGACGAAGCGTGGGACGCGGTAAAAATCCTCGTCGGGGGACTCGTCGTATCGGCGGAAGGCTTCGGGTGGGAATGGATCGTCTTTCATGGTGTGAGGGTATACGCTTTTTCGCTTTTCCGTGTGATGGCGGACACGCCCTCGTCGTATACCATCTTCGTGTGGACTCGACGAAAGGATTTCGTTTGACGGGGAAGAGCGTGGATTTTCGAGCCGGGAAGCCCGGAGCGCATCTCATGGAGGAACTCGAGTGGGTGCATAACGCCATTCGGCATGACCTCCGGGTGTGTGAAACGCTGGCGGAAGAGATCGAGGCCGGAGCCGATGCCGGATACGTCGCGGGTGAGGTCGAATCGCTCAAAAATAATAGCGTCCTCTGGCGCATCCGGGTGAGTTGCTTGACATATTGCCGCTTCGTCCATCTCCATCACTGGAACGAGGACGTGAATATCTTCCCCGCGCTTCGGCGGTCGAATCCATCGCCCTCTCCGGTCGTGGATCGCCTCGAAGCCGATCACCGGAAAGTCTCCGATCTCCTCGACGAAGTGGAAAACGCCACCCGAACCCTCGCCGAAGAAAACGACGAGGGCGCCTCGGCCTCCCGGAGTCGCCTCGCCGCCGCGCTCGAAGGACTCGGGACGCACCTTCTCGAACACCTCGCCTTCGAGGAGCGAGCCATCGCGCCGACCGTCCTCGAATGGGACGGGTGGCTCGGCCATTGAGCGCGAACGAACGAACCGGACGACACTTCACCGTCGCCGTCTTCGTCGTCCATGAAGGAGAAATCCTCCTCCATTTTCACCGAAAACTCCGAATGTGGCTCCCGCCCGGCGGACATATCGAGAAGGACGAGCTTCCGGACGACGCGGCGGTTCGAGAGGTTTTCGAGGAGGCGGGCATCGAGGTCGAGCTTGTGGGGGAGAGGCGCGAGGATGTCGCCGAGCCGCGCCAATTATTCCGTCCCGCCGGAATACAACTCGAAAACATCGGCCCGAACCACGAACACATCGACCTCATTTATTTCGCGAAGCCGAAAGATTCCACCGAACTTCATGGAGAGAACGACGGCGACATGACGGGATGGTATGGCCCGAAGGGATGGAATTCGATGAGCGTGAACGCGGAGGTTCGGGGGTGGTGTGAGCGGGCCATCGCCGCGCTCGGTGAAAATTAACGCCCGAGGCGGCGAAGGAGGTTCGCTTTCACATCCGGCCATTCGCCGTCCGTGACGCTGTAATATGCCGAGTCGCGCCGACCGCCGCCGTGGACGACCATGTGGTTTCGAAGGACGCCCTCGAACTTCGCGGGGATGGACTCCATCGCTTTTCTCGAACGCTCGTTTCGGAAGTCGGTTTTCAGTTCGACGCGGCGGCATCCGAGGGTTTCGAAGGCGTGTCCGAGCATGAGGAGCTTCGCCTCGACATTCGCGCCCGTTTTCCAGTATGGAGGGGAGATCCACGTCCATCCGATCTCCATCGAGAGATGCTCGGGTCGAAGGGCGAGATAGCTCGTGCTTCCGATGGGCTTCCCGCTCTCCGAGTCGAGCGTGGCGAACGGAACCCGGACTCCCGCCTTCTTTTCTTCGAGGGCGAGTTCCATCCAGGCGTGGAAAGTCTCCCGGCTTTCGCCCGAGTTCGGGGGCATCCACCGCCATATCCGCTCGTCGCGCGCCACCTCGAAAAGGGCTTCTTCGTGGCGCGGCGAGAGCGGTTCGAGAACCACGATGGAGCCTTCGAGCCGCCTCGAAGTATTCGGAAATTGGTCGGTCATTTCGTGGCTTTCATTGTTCGTGAGACGCTTCGCTTCGTGAGGTCGTGAGACGCTCGCTTTCGCTCGCTTCGTGAGGTCGTATTTCTCGAACTCACGATCTCACGAAGCGGAGCGACAAAGGCGAAGCCGAAGGAGCGGAGCGCTTCACGACTCACGGGAGCGAAGCGACCTTCACCCGTTCAAAGTTTCGGCGTGGTGGCGGATGTGATCCCCCATGAACGTCGAGATGAAATAATAATCGTGGCCGTATCCATCGTGGCGACGCAAAGTGAGCGGCTGCCCGGACTCCTCGCACGCCTTCTCGAACGCCTCGGGCGAAAGTTGCTCGCCGAGGAATTCGTCGTCCGTTCCCTGGTCAATGAGGATGTGATGTTCGAGCGGCTTGGCGCGGACGATCTCGGTCGCGTCGTGGTCTTTCCACTCCGACTCGTCCGCGAGATAATTGCCGAATGCTTTCTTCCCCCACGGAACATCGGTGGGATTGCAAATCGGGGCGAACGCCGACACCGATTTGTATTGCTCGGGGTTTTTGAGCGCGAGCGTGAGCGCGCCATGCCCACCCATCGAGTGTCCGAATATGCCTTGTTTTTCGAGGTTCGCCGGGAAGTTCGCCGAGATCGCCTCCGGGAGTTCGCGCGTGATGTACGAGTACATATTGTAATTTTTCGACCACGGCTCGGCGGTCGCGTCTATATAGAAACCCGCTCCGGTGCCGAAATCATAGTCGTCGTCCTCGCCGGGATTCCCGACTCCGCGTGGGGACGTGTCCGGTGCGACGAGGATTATGCCGTTCTCGGCGGCGTATCTTTGCGCCCCCGCTTTTATCTGGAAAGTTTCTTCCGTACACGTGAGTCCGGCGAGGTAATAAAGGACGGGAACGTTTCCGTCCTCGGCGGCGGGCGGCGTGTACACCGAGAAGTTCATCGTCGTCCCGGTCGCTTCGGAGGCGTGGGAGTGGAAGCTCACCGCGCCCCCGAAGCACTTCTTCTTGTCCGTGGTTTCGATGGAGGTGTGCGCCATTTTAGTAAAGCACCACGCTTCGGATGGACTCGCCTTTGTGCATGAGGTCGAAGGCGTCGTTTATGTCTTCGAGGGGCATGGTGTGGGTGATGAGCGGGTCAATCTCTATTTTCCCGTCCATGTACCAATCCACGATCTGCGGCACATCCGTTCGGCCACGCGCGCCGCCGAACGCGCTTCCCTTCCATTCGCGCCCGGTTACAAGCTGGAACGGGCGAGTCGAGATTTCCTGTCCGGCTCCGGCGACGCCGATGACGACCGAGACACCCCATCCACGGTGGCAGCATTCGAGAGCCTGGCGCATCACGTCCACGTTCCCGATGCACTCGAACGAATAATCCGCGCCGCCGTCCGTGAGATCCACGAGGTACGGGACGAGATCCCCCTCCACCTCGCTCGGGTTCACGAAGTGGGTCATCCCGAAACGCTCGCCGAGTTCCTTCCGCGCCGGATTGAGATCCACACCGATTATCTTGTCCGCGCCGACCATCCTCGCGCCTTGCAAAACGTTCAGCCCGATCCCACCGAGTCCGAAGACGACTACGTTCGATCCGGGTTCCACGCCCGCCGTGTTCACGACCGCACCGACGCCCGTTGTGACGCCGCATCCGATATAGCAAATCTTCTCGAAGGGGGCGTCCTCGCGGACTTTGGCGAGCGCGATCTCCGGCAGAACCGTATAGTTGGCGAACGTCGAAGTCCCCATATAGTGATACAAAGTGTCGCCGTTCAAAGAGAATCGGCTCGTGCCGTCGGGCATGAAACCCTGTCCCTGTGTCGAGCGGATCGCGGTGCAAAGATTAGTTTTCTGGCTGAGGCACGATTTGCATTGGCGGCATTCCGGCGTGTACAGCGGGATGACGTGGTCGCCCGGCTCCACGCTCGTGACGCCCGACCCGACTTCGGCGACGACGCCCGCGCCCTCGTGGCCCATGATCGCCGGGAAAAGCCCCTCCGGATCGGCTCCCGAGCGGGTGAATTCGTCGGTGTGGCAAATCCCGGTGGCTTTCACTTCCACCAAAACTTCGCCCTCCCGAGGCCCTTCGAGTTGAACGGTCTCGATGCTCAAGGGCTTCTCGGCCTCGAATGCGACAGCGGCCTTCACGTCCATAGTCTCTCCTTTTCCCGTCGAACTGACATCGCATGTTTATGGTACGGGAATTCGGGTCGCCTCGCTTCCGGTTTTTGATTATTGGTTTTTGGTTATTGGCAAGAGCCGAAATAGCGGCGGAGCCATACGCGAGGCGGCTTCACGGGTCGGAGCAGTCGCGTTTGTATCCGCAGTTCGGGCAGATTATTTTGCAGTGAAGCCCGAACATCTCCGTCTCGCAAACCTCGCATATTTGGACGGGGTAGTTTTGTTCTTCGAGGCGTTCTTCGGATTGTGGAGTGGGGGACGCTCCGCTTTTCGGAGGCGCGTCTTTCACGAACGTTCGATCCGGTCGAAAAGCGGGCGGAGTGCGTCGCCGAGGGCGGAGGATGAGATGGTCTTCATGCCGGAGAAGGTGAGGACTCGCTGCGCTTGGCGGAGGGAGGCGGCGAGGGAGGCGGTCAGGGTTTGGAGGACAACGATGTTCCGTTGAAGCTCGGAGATCCTCATCGGAAGCGTCGAAGCCCGCTCGCTCAAACTGTTCACGCCCTTCTCGAGTTCGTCCGTCCGGGCGGAGAGGCGGACGACCTCGTCGGAGATCTCGGTCTGGAAGCGAACCCTCACCCGACGGAATCGGAGCCACGCCCGGAGGGCGAGGATCCCCGCTATGGAAGCGAGCGAAGCGCCGAGGAAAATGAGTATGAAAAGAGCCGTGAACATGGCTTCACCGTAGCATGCCGGAGGGGTATTTACACGCGCTTTACAAACCCGCCTATGGTGCTACAATCCTCCCTCGCGGCGCGGGGTGGAGCAGTCTGGTAGCTCGTCGGGCTCATAACCCGAAGGTCGCAGGTTCAAATCCTGCCCCCGCTACTACGACGAAGCCCCGGACTCTCCGGGGCTTCTACTTTTTCCACCGGGACTCGTGTCAGTCTTCGTCGTTCCACCAATATCTTTTGTTCGCTATGGATGGCAAAGGCTCATCCCCGAACCTTTCCGCCCGGTGCTTTCGGAAGCTCTCATAGGCGCGGACGTTTTTTGCTTGGCTCTCTTTCCTCTCTTCTTGCCTCGTTTTCGTCGCGGCCTTCGATGGTCTCGCCGGGGCGCACCTCTTCGGCTTTTTCGGCTTCTCGGGGAATTGTCCCGGAGTGGCTATGACGCTTATCTCGTCTATGAGGGCGATGAGCTTCTCCTCGGTCTTCGAGCGGCGCGGCGAGTGCATGTCCGTGAGCATACGCTCGTTCGACTCGGAGATTCGGTCGCACAGCTTCGATCTCTCGCACGCGGCGAGGAATGTCCGGCTTCCGATCCTTCCGTCTCGGACGAAGCGGGCGTGGAGCCGGCAGACGGCGTGGATGTCCGCGAGCCACCTCCCCTTCGAGTACGTGCCTGTGAGCATGCCGCCGTCGAGCCAGCCTTCGATTTTCCTCTTTTCCACGCCGATGATCCTCGCGGCTTGCTCGACCTCGCAAAATTGTTTGCGAATTTTCCCGTCCATACCGCCCACCTTTCGTGTCCGAATCTTTATCCGCCCCGAACGATAATGGCGAGAGTGGACGGAAGTTCCGAAGCGGCGAACCCCACTTGAAAAATCGCCCCTTCGCAAGCAGACTCACCGTGTGATCCCGATTCTTTATGAACGTGGACGAAGGCCGGGCCGGGCTTCCGTATGAAAGGCGTCGAAGCCGCGGTCGAAACCCTCTTCGCCGAAGGCGGCGCTTTGTCGTCCGGGAAGAGCGGGTATTCGAGAAGATCGCAGCAAGTCGAACTCGCCCGCTCCGTCGCCCGGACGATCTCGGACAAAGCCATCCTCCTCGCCGACGCTCCGACCGGGACGGGGAAAAGCCTCGCCTATCTCGCCCCCGCCGCGCTTTCCGGCGAGAAGATCGTCGTCTCGACCGCGACCATCGCTTTGCAACATCAGCTTTTGAACGAGGATATTCCGCCGCTCCGAAAGGCTGTTCGCAAGCAACTCGGCTATCCGGAGGACGAGGGTTTCTCGTACGCGGTGATGAAGGGTCGGCGCAATTTCCTATGCACGCAGCGGTATCACGAGACGCTCCGGATGGGGAGCATTTTCGACACCGGAGCCATCCGAGACCTCGACCGATGGGCCTCCGAAACCGAAACCGGGGATCGGGAAGACCTCGATTTCCCGCTCCCCGCCCAAACGTGGTCGGAGGTCGCCTCCGACGGCGAAGACTGCGCCCCGGCCGCATGCCCCTTCCGCGAAGGCTGCTTTTATTACGCCCACCGCGACAAAGCCATGGAGGCCGACGTCATCGTCGTGAACCATGCTCTCCTCCTCGCGAACGCGGCTTCGGGCGGGGCGATATTCGACGTCTCCGACCGCCATCTCATAGTGGACGAGGCCCACCGCCTCGAAGATGTGATGAGCCAGGCTTTCGGGGCGAGGGCGAGCTTCGGACGTGTCCGGTACGCGATGCGACAGGCGAAAAAGAAGAGCGAGGGAGCCGCCGAGGCCGCCGATGGGGCGACGATGGCCGCCGAGCTTTTCTTCGGCGACCTCGACCAGAAAAGTGGGCGGCTCGGAGAGGAATCCGCCGCGCCGCGTGGATACCGGAACCTTCTCGAAGCGCTCGCCTCGGTGAAAGCGTCGTTGAAAAGCGACCCGAAAGAGGAGGCGAACAACCTCGCGTTCATGGTCGGGCGGCTCGGGAGCAACCTCGAATCTTTTTACCGCGAGCCGGAGGAGACGCATGCGTACTCCATCATCGCCGGAAGGAGCCGGGTGGCGAACCGGAACCCGCACCCCGAGCTTCGAAGCTGGCTCGTGGATACGGATGTCGCCTTCCGCGAAGTCGTCCTCCCGACGTTCGAGAACCGGGGCCTCGTCCTGACCAGCGCGACCCTCGCGAACGGCGGAAAGCCGGACAGCGACGGTGGCGATGGCTCGGCTTTCTCGTATGCTCGGAGTCGGCTCGGGCTTGGGAGGCGCGACGCGGTCGCTTTTCCGTCGCTCTCCAAAAACGGTCGGGCGAAGACCGTCTCGAAAAAAGTGGATGAAAGCCTCGGCGAAGAAACCTTCGACTACGCGGGGCGGTGTCTTTTATACGTCGAGGACGAAATACCGGAACCCGCCCGCGGTGGGTATGAGCGGTTCACGGAGGAGTGCATACGGCGGTGTCGAGAGCTTGTTTCGGCGTCGGGGGGTCGGGCTTTGATCCTGCTTTCCACGAACCGGGCTCTCCGCGCTTTCAAAGAGAACTTCGATGTCCCGTACCCGGTCAAATTCCAGAACGACGACTCACCGGGCCGTCTCGTCTCGTGGCTCAAAAACAGCGGGGACGGCATCCTCGTCGGGACGCGCACTTTCTGGGAGGGCATAGACGTTCCCGGCGAGGCTGTCTCGCTCGTCGTCATTGACCGGGTTCCGTTCCCGCCGCCCGACGACCCCGTGGTCGAGAAACTTTGCCAAAAAGCGGGGAAGGGATGGTTCTCCGAAGTATCCCTTCCGAGAGGGCAGATCGCTCTTCGGCAAGGGGCGGGGCGGCTCATGCGCCGCTCCGACGACCGGGGTGTGATCGCACTCCTCGACAGCCGCGTGAACCGGAAGGGATGGGGAAAGCTCGTCATCCGCTCCTTCCCGTACGCCCCCGTGACCACATCGCTTTCGGACGTGGAAACCTTTTTCGGGGAAGGAAGCGGCGGCTCCCGGAGTTCGGGCGTGGCAAAATAGCGGGGAATTCGTCGAGGAGGAAGCGATGCGAGCCAAAAAGAAGATCGAGAAAAAGATAGTCACCGACGAGGCGGCGCGTCCCGTCGCGGTTCAAATAGGCTATGAGGATTGGCTCGAGATCGAGCGCATGCTCGAAGCCCGCGAGCCGGAAAATGGCGGGCGAAGCGACGACTTCGAGGAATTGGCCGACGACCTCGGAAAGAAGTGG